>NZ_JALKAI010000049.1:0-300 GCF_023015605.1 Rhodococcus sp. F64268 | reverse complement strand
TCGCCGGAATCCTCACCGAGATCTCCGCGCAGGAAGACGACACCGTCGAGGTCGGCGGCCAACTCGCTGTCATCGGCTCCGAGGCCCCCGCGCAGCAGACCGCAGCAGCACCGGCCGCACCGGCCCCCGCAGCCGAGAAGCCCGCAGAGGCCGCCCCCGCCGAGGCCGCCCCCGCCGCAGCAACCCCCGCCCCGTCGACCAGCAACGGCTCGGGCACCCCCGTCACCATGCCCGCACTCGGCGAATCCGTCACCGAAGGCACCGTCACCCGCTGGCTCAAAGCCATCGGCGACGAAGTCG
>NZ_JALKAI010000048.1:0-304 GCF_023015605.1 Rhodococcus sp. F64268 | reverse complement strand
TGCACGGCGGCGACCTACTCTCCCACACCCTGACGAGTGCAGTACCATCGGCGCAGTGAGGCTTAGCTTCCGGGTTCGGAAAGGGACCGGGCGTTTCCCCCACGCTATAACCACCGTAACTCTATGAAACCCACGACACCCCACACCCTCCCACACAGGAAGAAAATGAAGCATGTGCTGTCTCAGACACCGCACAGTGGACGCGTAACACCTTCATGATAAGTCCTCGGCCTATTAGTACCAGTCACCTCCACACATTACTGCGCTTCCAGTTCCGGCCTATCAACCCGGTGGTCTGCCGGGG
>NZ_JALKAI010000047.1:0-310 GCF_023015605.1 Rhodococcus sp. F64268 | reverse complement strand
ATCATCGTCGCTGATCAAACACGAAAACGTGTTCTCTCAGGACCCAACAGCGCACCGATATAACCACCGCAGAAGAAAACATGATGCTTCCTCCGACACGATGATGCTTGTCAGCGTTCCACCCATGAGCTCCTGCCGCTCCACAGACGGGAACGAAACAGTCTCTGCCCGAGACGAATCCACCTGTGTGAACCCTCATCGGGAGAATGCTCCTTAGAAAGGAGGTGATCCAGCCGCACCTTCCGGTACGGCTACCTTGTTACGACTTCGTCCCAATCGCCGATCCCACCTTCGACGGCTCCCTCCCACA
>NZ_JALKAI010000046.1:0-321 GCF_023015605.1 Rhodococcus sp. F64268 | reverse complement strand
GTCGCCGATGGTCTGGTGGCGGCGTTGGGGTTGGCGTTGGTGCGGTGGCGTCGGGATCGTGGTGTGGAGTCGTCGTCGGCGTTGGTGAAGTTCGAGGGTCATGGTCGTGAAGAGGCTGTGGTGCCGGGGGCGGATCTGTCGCGGACGGTGGGGTGGTTCACGAGTGCGTATCCGGTGCGGGTGGATCTGGCGGGTGTCGATGTCGATGATGCGTTCGCCGGTGGTGTGTCGGTCGGTGCTGCGGTCAAGGCTGTGAAGGAGCAGTTGCTGGCGATTCCGGACCGGGGTATGGGTTATGGCCTGTTGCGGTATCTGGATGGG
>NZ_JALKAI010000045.1:0-323 GCF_023015605.1 Rhodococcus sp. F64268 | reverse complement strand
GCGGGGGCCGGTGCGGCCGGTGCTGCTGCGGTCTGCTGCGCGGGGGCCTCGGAGCCGATGACAGCGAGTTGGCCGCCGACCTCGACGGTGTCGTCTTCCTGCGCGGAGATCTCGGTGAGGATTCCGGCGACGGGGGACGGGATCTCGGTGTCGACCTTGTCGGTGGAGACCTCGAGGAGGGGTTCGTCGACAGCGACTTCGTCGCCGATGGCTTTGAGCCAGCGGGTGACGGTGCCTTCGGTGACGGATTCGCCGAGTGCGGGCATGGTGACGGGGGTGCCCGAGCCGTTGCTGGTCGACGGGGCGGGGGTTGCTGCGGCGGG
>NZ_JALKAI010000044.1:0-377 GCF_023015605.1 Rhodococcus sp. F64268 | reverse complement strand
GCCGCGTCGTACCCTGCCGCGGTCATCACGTCGTCCGGGAGGTCGAGGCAGGGGTCGAAGGTGATGTCGGGGCGGCCGGAGTCGTCGACGATGCGCGGTGTGCGTGTTGTTGGTGCGGTGGCTACGGTGGTACTGTCGTCGATTTCTGTTGCCGGTGTTGGTCCGCAGGCTGCTGCTACCGCGATGATTGCAGCAGCTAGTGCTGCACGTCTCCACCTGCTCACGCGACCCCCCGATCCGCCCGAAAATCGGTTCGACGCTAGCACGACCGGTCCTGCCTACGATTCCCGCGACGGTTCCGGTATTCGTGCGGGAAGTGCGTGCAGGTTATGTGTCGACGTCGATCGACTGAAGCTGTCGTACCCAGTCGAATTCGG
>NZ_JALKAI010000043.1:0-401 GCF_023015605.1 Rhodococcus sp. F64268 | reverse complement strand
TGGCCTTTCACCCCTACCCACAACTCATCCCCTCAGTTTTCAACCTAAGTGGGTTCGGGCCTCCACGACGTCTTACCATCGCTTCACCCTGGCCATGGGTAGATCACTCCGCTTCGGGTCTAGAACATGCCACTACAAACGCCCTATTCGGACTCGCTTTCGCTACGACTACCCCACACGGGTTAACCTCGCGACATGCCACTAACTCGCAGGCTCATTCTTCAAAAGGCACGCCATCACCCCCAGCAGACCAAACTGCTCGAAGGCTCTGACGGATTGTAAGCGCACGGTTTCAGGTACTATTTCACTCCCCTCCCGGGGTACTTTTCATCTTTCCCTCACGGTACTAGTCCGCTATCGGTCACCAGGGAGTATTCAGGCTTATCGGGTGGTCCCGACAG
>NZ_JALKAI010000042.1:0-432 GCF_023015605.1 Rhodococcus sp. F64268 | reverse complement strand
CGGCCGTCGAAGCGGTGGGTGCGGCAGCAACGCCGGATCGGGCGCACCCATGCGCATGCGGCGGCGGTGCGACGCGACGTGGTGCACAAGCACACCACCGCCCTGGCCCAGCGGCATCGGGTGATCGTGGTGGAGACGTTGAATGCGTCGGGGATGCGTTCGGCAGGTGGTAGCCGGAAGAAGGGCCTGAACCTGGCCCTCGCGGACGCGGCGTTGGCGCAGATCCGCCGGATGCTCGACTACAAAACCCGCTGGTACGGCTCCACGTTGGTGGAAGCCGGCCGGTACTTTCCCTCCAGTAAATTGTGTTCGGGGTGTGGCAGGCGAAAATCAAACCTGACCCTCGCGGACCGAACGTATGTGTGTGACCACTGCGGCCTGACGATCGATCGTGATCATAATGCCGCGATCAACCTCGCCCGCCTCGGCGAG
>NZ_JALKAI010000041.1:0-469 GCF_023015605.1 Rhodococcus sp. F64268 | reverse complement strand
CTCGCCGGTGTCGAGTGACTCCAGATCGACGGGCGTGACCGCGGATGTGTTCTCGACGAGGGCGGTGCCATCGATCTCGGTACTGCACCCGGCCACGGTCACGATAACAGCGGCCGCGACAGCCAGGACCACACAGGTAGTGCAGGTAGTGCAGGTGGTGCGCAAAGGCGAACAACTCCTCGAACGTGGGGGTACCAGAAGCAAAAGCAAGTGATGCAGGTCAGTTCTCGCCCAGGCCCAGTTCTTCGGCACGAACGAACTTGGTGTACTGCGCGGCCACACGCTGGGAAACGGTGCGCAAGGAATCGTCGTCGGGGTCGATGTTGCCAACGGGACGATGCCCGGACAGCTCGGCCATGTACCGGCCGTACACCATCAGGCACACCGACATCCGGCCGGTCGCGACATCACCGGTCCAGCAGGTGGTGCCGGGCACGTTCTGCGGAGCCGAAGCGTCTTCGATCAAGTC
>NZ_JALKAI010000040.1:0-516 GCF_023015605.1 Rhodococcus sp. F64268 | reverse complement strand
GAAAGTCGGTAACACCCGAAGCCGGTGGCCTAACCCCTTGTGGGAGGGAGCCGTCGAAGGTGGGATCGGCGATTGGGACGAAGTCGTAACAAGGTAGCCGTACCGGAAGGTGCGGCTGGATCACCTCCTTTCTAAGGAGCATTCTCCCGATGAGGGTTCACACAGGTGAATTCGTCTCGGGCAGAGACTGTTTCGTTCCCGTCTGTGGAGCGGCAGGAGCTCATGGGTGGAACGCTGGCAAGCACTCTTCGGATCGTCTCTTCCGCCTGGAAGGGATCGAGGGGTTATATCGGTGCGCTGTTGGGTCCTGAGGGAACACGCAAGTGTTTTTTCAGCGACGATGATCTTCGAAACGAGACACTGTGTGTGTTCTTGCGGTAGGGGTTGTTGTGTGTTGTTTGAGAACTGCACAGTGGACGCGAGCATCTTTGTTGTAAGTGTTTATGAGCGTACGGTGGATGTCTTGGCACCAGGAGCCGATGAAGGACGTGGGAGGCTGCGATATGCCTCGGGGAG
>NZ_JALKAI010000003.1:0-384081 GCF_023015605.1 Rhodococcus sp. F64268 | reverse complement strand
ATTGTGTTCGGGGTGTGGCAGGCGAAAATCAAACCTGACCCTCGCGGACCGAACGTATGTGTGTGACCACTGCGGCCTGACGATCGATCGTGATCATAATGCCGCGATCAACCTCGCCCGCCTCGGCGAGGCCCACCGCACGGGTGCAACGGGGACCGGTACCGGGAGTAGTCCGGCCGCCACTGTTTCGGGTGGAGACGGACGTGGAGCCACGCGGGAGTCCGCGACTACGCCAGTGGTCAACGCTGCAGGCGAGGAAGCGTCAACCCGGCACCAGCAGTTGCTGGGTGAGTCCGGGACTGTCTCATCGGAAGGTGAGGCTGCCTGATGAAGAAGCAAACAGAGCGTGCTCACGTTTGCTCACCAGAAGGCAACGGCTAGAAGGAGTCGGGACGCCCCGGGCCGACGTTGCGGCTGTTGCGGGTGCGCAGGTTCATCACATAGTCCGACGGAGCGCCTGCGATCTCTGCGGCGTCGGCCATGACGCCCAGATATCGAGCGGACGGGAGCCCGCCTTCGTATCCGTCGACGACATACAGCCAGGCCAGGGTGGGGCCGTCGGCGGTGTCGATGCGGACGCGGATCTTGCGGTGGAAGCCGAGTTCGGCACCCTCCCAGCGGTCGAGACTGCGCTCGTCGTCCTCGGGGACGTCGTACAACACCACGAACACCTTGGAATCGGCGTCCTCCACAACGGTGGCCAGTGCGCCTTCCCAGCCGATATCGGCGCCCGCGAACGTCAGCCGCCACCCGTGCAGCCAGCCGGTGCCGGACATCGGCGAGTGCGGGCAGCGCGTCAGCATCTGCTCCGGATGCATGTTGGACCCGTAGGCGGCGTAGATCGGCACGTCCACAAGGCTAACGGTTCGGTCTCGATTGCACCGTGCCGGGCGTCGTCAGCGGTGACCGGGTTGTCGACACTGTTGCGTGGTCCGTCTGCGCAGTGCGCCCGCGGTGGCATAGCGTTGTCGCGGGCGTTCGCACACCCCAGCGGATGCCCGAGTACGGCCCGATACCCTGATTCGGAATCGATACAGAGGAGAACAATGACTCGGATTGTCATCATCGGCGGCGGACCCGCCGGTTACGAGGCTGCGCTCGTGGCGGCGCAGTACGGCGCATCGGTGTCTCTGATCGATTCGGATGGCATCGGCGGCGCATGCGTTCTCTTCGACTGCGTCCCATCCAAGACCTTCATCGCCTCCACCGGTATCCGCACCGACATGCGCCGCGCCGCCGACCTCGGCATCGAACTCGAACGCACCTCCGTCGCATTGCCGCAGGTGCATGCGCGTGTCAAGAGCCTTGCGCGTGCACAGTCGGCCGACATCCGCACGAAACTCGAGGCTGCAGGAATCTCGCTGCTGTCCGGGTACGGCGAGCTCATCGATCCCGAGATCGGGATGGCGGCCCACAAGGTCCGCGCCAAGCTGTTCACCGGTGAAGACAAGGTGCTCGACGCCGATGTGGTGCTGATCGCGACCGGCGCGAGTCCGCGCGTTCTTCCCAACGCAGAACCCGACGGCGAGCGCATCCTGACGTGGCGTCACCTCTACGACCTCGACAAACTCCCCGAGCATCTCGTGGTGGTCGGCTCCGGTGTGACCGGCGCGGAGTTCGTCTCGGCATACACCGAGGTCGGGGTCCAGGTCACTGTGGTCTCCAGTCGCGACCGCATCCTTCCTCACGAAGACGAAGACGCGGCGCTCGTACTCGAGGAAGTGCTCACCGAACGCGGCGTCACCCTCGTCAAGCACGCGCGCGCCGATTCGGTCGAACGCACCGGCAACGGTGTCCGGGTGCTCCTCTCGGATGGTCGCGTCGTCGAGGGTAGTCACGCTCTCATGACGGTCGGATCGGTCCCGAACACCCAGGGCCTCGGGCTCGACAAGGTAGGACTAGAACTCGACCGGGGCGGCTACCTGCCCGTCGACCGTGTGTCGCGCACGTCGGTGCCGGGAATCTACGCCGCGGGCGACTGCACCGGCCTCCTGCCGCTCGCCTCGGTCGCCGCGATGCAGGGGCGCATCGCGATGTACCACGCGCTCGGCGAGGGTGTGAGTCCCATCAAACTCAAGACGGTTGCGGCGGCGGTGTTCACCCGCCCCGAGATCGCGGCCGTGGGTGTCAGTCAGGCAACCATCGACAAGGGCGAGATCCCGGCCAGGACAGTGATGTTGCCGCTCAACACCAACCCGCGGGCAAAGATGTCCGGGTTGCGACGCGGCTTCGTCAAGATCTTCTGCCGCCCCGCGACCGGTGTGGTGATCGGCGGTGTGATCGTCGCGCCCAACGCATCCGAACTCATCCTGCCGATCGCATTGGCGGTACAGAACAACCTCAATGTGACAGACCTCGCGCAGACCTTCTCGGTGTACCCGTCGCTGAGCGGCTCGGTG
This sequence comes from Rhodococcus sp. F64268, assembly GCF_023015605.1. Lineage (NCBI taxonomy): Bacteria > Bacillati > Actinomycetota > Actinomycetes > Mycobacteriales > Nocardiaceae > Rhodococcus > Rhodococcus sp. F64268. The sequence continues at coordinate 381,682 of NZ_JALKAI010000003.1, read as the reverse complement.
ACCGAGGCTGCTCGGCAGCTGATGCGGCACGACGACCTGGGTTGATCGACCGGTCACGCGTGATGGAGGCGCCCGGTGTTGACTCTCCCCTCGGGGGAGGGAAGACGGTGAGATGTATGAGCACCTTCACAACACGGAGTACCTCCGTCACGCAGAGCATCTTTCCCGTCGTCCCGGTCGCCGACATCGGCCGTAGTCGCGACTTCTATGTCGGCCTCCTGGGTCTGACCGTCGTGTACGACAGCGACTGGTACGTCCAGCTGCAATCATCGACCACCGAATCGGTGCAGCTCGGGCTCGTCATACAAGACCACGACACGATCCCGGAGGGTTTCCGCGGACCGCCCGCGGGAGTGCTCGTCTCGGTCGAGGTCGACAACGTCGACGCGGTCCACGACTGTGCGAGGGCGGCAGGACTGCCCATCGCCTCGACTCTGCGCAGTGAGGACTTCGGGCAACGGCACTTCATGACCGTCGACCCCGACGGGCTCCTCGTCGATGTGATCACGGTGATTCCGTTCACGGAAGGCGTCGACGCGACATGACCGATCCGACATGACCGATCCGACGCAGTGGATGAGTATCGGTGAGTTCGCGCGGGCGTGCCGGCTCACTGTGAAAGCCCTGCGTTACTACGACCGCGAGGGACTCCTGCCCCCGGGTCGAGTCGATCCGCACACCGGATACCGGTACTACACGCCCGCCCAGCTCGCGTCGGCGCTGAGGATCGGCCTCCTTCGTCGCGCCGGAGTTTCTGTCGCCGCGATCCGCAGCATCGTCGACGATCCGGAGCGCGGGGCGGATGTGCTGGCCGTCGAGCGTGCCCGTATCGAGCACGAGGCCGAGCGGGCAATGCGTTCGCTCGCCCTCGTCGGGTCGCTCGAAGAGCTTGCCGCAATGGAACTTCCCGTTCGGCTGCGCCACATCGACGATCAGGTCGTACTGTGGCGCGAAGGCAGTGCTGAGGCGGATGATCTCGACAGCACCGTCGCTGCGTCGATCGAAGGCCTCCTCGCGGATGCAGCTGCGCTCGGTGTCGATACGGAGGCGCCGGTGGTCGGTCGATATCCGGTAGTGCTCGAGGGGACCGTCGACTTCGGGGTGGGTATCGAAGTCGCTCCCGAATCCGGCGTCGAGGCACTTCTTATGCCCGGCGGTCTCTTCGCCGCCGTGGACTTCACCGGACCGGCGGCGCTTCTGCCCGTTGCCTATCACGCTCTGTTCGCAGACCTCGCGGCCCGCGGAGTCGATGCCGTGGGTCCCGTGCGCGAGTACTACCTCACCGATCCGGCAGAGGTCGGTGCCGAGAACATGCTCACGAGGGTCGTGCACCAGGTGCCCGGACTCGATCCAAAACCGCCGACGCCACCGCAGTAAATCTTATGGTGAGCATTACAGTAATAACGTAGTCTCGGTCTCGTCCAGACGAGGATGCCGGGAGATGCCAATGTTTCGAGGAAGACGGTCATGGAGGCGGCGCAGTATCGGTGCGGTGGCCGCCGCGGTCTGTTCCGTCCTGCTGCTGAGTGCGTGCGGCGGGTCGGATTCCGGTCGCGCAGAAAATGATCCGGCGGAGGTTGGTGAACCGGTGGCGGGCGGGGTCGCGACCGTCATCCAGATGGGCGAGCCGCGCACTCTCGACCCCGCGGCCATGAGCAACACCTATGCGGGATCGTCCCTGCTGGGAAACGCGCTGTACGGCACATTGATGACCACCGACGTCGACACCCTCGAGATCGGATACGGCCTGGCCACCGATTTCTCGAGCGACGACGGCGGCGCCACGATGCTGCTCACGCTCCGGCCCGACGTGACGTTCTCCGACGGAACACCGTTCGATGCCGGGGCGGTCAAGTTCAACTGGGATCGGTTGCGCGACCCCGCCACCGCGTCGGGATCGATCGGTGAAGCATCGCAGATCGCATCGACCGAGGTGCTCGACCCGACGACACTCCAGGTCACGTTGACCGCACCGAACCCGAACTACGCACACAGCGTGATCGTCAGTTCGATGAACTGGATCGCTTCGCCGGCGGCACTGCAACAGGGCGCGGCAGCATTCGACGAGAACCCGATCGGTGCAGGTCCTTTCACGCTCGCAACGTGGTCCCGGCAGAACGTCATCGAGCTCGAGAAGAACCCGCGGTATTGGGACGCGCCCCGCCCTTACCTGGACGGCCTCACGATCCGCACGTCCGCCGACACCACACAACGACTCAATTCGATCACCACCGGCGGCGCCGATCTCGCCTCGGACAGCAATTGGAACACCCTCGCCAAAGCCGAGAGCGCCGGAACGGCCGTCGAGGTCGTGCCGATGGGCGGTGGGCAGTATCTGGGTATGAACAACCGCCGCGCACCCTTCGACGATCCGCGTGCCCGACGGGCGGTGGCGCTCGCCGTGGACCTGGACGCGATGAACACGACCGTCTACAACGGCGAAGGTGTCGTTCCCGAGACCCTCTTCCTGGAAGAGTCTCCGTGGTACTCCGACATCCCGCTCGGTCGCCACGATGCAGACGCCGCACAGCAACTGTTCGATGAACTGGCGGCGGAAGGAAAGCCGGTGTCGTTCACATTCACCACCTTCCCGACCGTGGAGAACAAAGCGGTCGCGGAGACCGCGCAGGCACAGCTGAGAGCATTCGACAACGTCGACGTCGAGGTCGAGGTCCTCGATTTCCCCGCAGCCTTCGCGCGATTCGGTACGCGCGACTTCGACATGATGGTCCACGGAGTGACCATTCAGGACCCCGATCACTCGCTCTGGTCGAGTTTTCACTCGACGTCGAAGGGGAACATCGTGGGAATCGACGATCCCGACCTCGATGCGGCGCTCGATGCCGGTCGTGTCGGCACGACCGTCGAGGAGCGTGCCGCCGCGTACGAGGTCGTGCAGCAGCGCTTGGCGGAGCTGACCCCAGGCGCGTGGTACGTCCGGCCGGCGCCGGCGGTGCTCATCGGCGACCAGGTGCACGGGATCCGCCTCTCCGGTCTCGGTGCGCCGATTCCCGACGGCATGTGGGTCACCGGGTAGGTCGTCACGCCCAGTTGTAGGTGCGTTCGACCGCCTTGTTCCATGCGGCGAAGAGACGCTCACGTTCGGCCGTGGTCATGTGGGGTTCCCACGTCTTGTCGGCGGCCCAGTTCCGTCGGATGTCGTCCTCGCCACTCCAGTAGCCAACGGCAAGACCGGCTGCATAGGCCGCGCCGAGCGCAGTGGTCTCCGGCACGATCGGACGAACCACCGGCACGGCGAGCATGTCGGATTGGAACTGCATGAGCATCTCGTTCGCGACCATTCCGCCGTCGACCTTGAGCGTGCTCAGTTCGACCTGCGAATCGGCGCGCATCGCCTCGAGCACCTCCCGTGTCTGGAATGCCGTGGCCTCCAGGGCGGCTCGGGCCAGGTGGCGCTTGTCGACGAACCTCGTGAGGCCCACGATCACTCCGCGGGCGTCGGGTCGCCAGTGCGGCGCGAACAGTCCGGAGAACGCCGGAACGATGTAGGCGCCGCCGTTGTCGGGCACCGCCGACGCGAGGGTCTCGACCTCGGCAGCGGAGTCGATGATGCCGAGGTTGTCGCGCAGCCATTGCACGAGGGATCCGGTCACCGCGATCGACCCTTCGAGGGCATACACGGCGTCGGCGTCACCGATGCGGTAACACACGGTGGTGAGCAGGCCGTGGGTGCTGTGCACCGGCGTGGTACCGGTGTTGAGAAGCAGGAAGTTGCCCGTGCCGTAGGTGTTCTTTGCCTCCCCGGGCGAAAGGCACGCCTGACCGAAGGTTGCGGCCTGCTGGTCGCCGAGGATGCCGGCAACGGGAACCCCGGCGAGCGGGCCCCGCTCGCGCGCATACCCGTACACCTCCGACGAACTACGAATCTCCGGCAGCATGGACATGGGGATCCCGATGTCGTCACAGATCTGTGGATCCCACTGCAGGGTCTCGAGATCCATCAGCATCGTGCGCGACGCGTTGGTGACGTCCGTGACGTGGACGCCCGGTGGGTTGCCGTCCTGCCCACAGCCGCCGGTGAGGTGCCACAGAATCCAGGTGTCGACCGTGCCGAACGCGAGACGGCCCGCCTCGGCCTTCTCCCGCGCCCCGTCGACGTTGTCGAGGATCCACCGAACTTTCGGGCCGGAGAAGTAGGTGGACAGCGGCAGCCCCGTAGTGGCGCGATACCGATCGGGACCGGCATCTCCTGCCAGTTGCTCCACCAGCCGATCGGTCCGGGTGTCCTGCCACACGATCGCGTTGTACACCGGCTTCCCGGTGGTGCGATCCCACACGATCGTGGTTTCACGCTGGTTGGTGATCCCGATCGCAGCGATGTCCTTCCTGCGCAGATCAGCCTTCGCGAGAGCCGCAGCACCCACTTCGCGAGTGTTGAGCCACAGTTCCTCGGGGTCGTGCTCGACCCAGCCGGCCTGCGGGAACACCTGCCGATGTTCCTTCTGAGCAACAGACACGACGCGCCCGTCGTGGTCGAAGATGATGCATCGACTGGACGTGGTGCCCTGGTCGATCGCGGCGATGTACTGGTTCACGGGCGTCCTCGAGGTATCGGAAGAGTGTTCACTGCACAGCACTGTGCGGTCGAACCTACTAGCGTTGTACCGGACATGTCGGCGACTGAGGGAGCGGTGTGGTGACCAACCGATCAGGTGTGCAGATTCTCGGTCCGCGGCAGCGCGAGGACGCATGGCGACGCCTCGGCGACGAGCAGTTCGACATCGTGGTGATAGGCGGTGGTGTCGTCGGGGCGGGGACTGCTCTGGACGCCGCGACCCGTGGCCTGCGCGTGGCACTCGTCGAGGCTCGGGACTTCGCGTCCGGCACGTCGAGCCGGTCGTCGAAGATGTTCCACGGGGGCCTGCGGTATCTCGAGCAACTGGAGTTCGGCCTGGTCCGCGAGGCGCTGCGCGAACGCGAACTGTCGCTGTCCACGCTCGCTCCGCACCTGGTCAAGCCACTGAAGTTCCTGTTTCCCCTCACCCATCGCGGTTGGGAGCGCCCGTACATGGCGGCGGGCATCTTCCTCTACGACCGGATGGGTGGAGCGAAATCCGTTCCCGCACAGAAGCATCTGACACGCGCGGGCGCCCTGCGCATGGCGCCGGGACTCAAGCGCAACTCCCTCGTCGGTGGGATCCGCTACTACGACACCGTTGTGGACGACGCCCGCCACACCATGACGGTTGCGCGGACGGCCGCCCACTACGGCGCGGTGGTGCGAACCTCGACCCAGGTCGTCGGATTCCTGCGTGAGGCCGACCGTGTGTCGGGTGTGAGGGTGCGCGACAGCGAGGACGGTTCTGTCACCGAAGTGCGTGCCCACGTGGTCATCAACGCGACCGGCGTGTGGACCGACGAAATCCAGGCGTTGTCGCGTGAACGCGGACGATTCCGGGTCCGCGCATCGAAGGGCGTGCACATCGTGGTTCCGCGCGACCGCATCGTGAGCGACTCGGCGATCATCCTGCGGACCGAGAAATCGGTGCTGTTCGTCATCCCGTGGGGAAACCACTGGATCATCGGCACCACCGACACCGACTGGAACCTCGATCTTGCGCATCCCGCCGCGACGAAGGCCGATATCGACTACATCCTCGACCACGTCAACAGTGTGCTCGTCGTCCCGCTCACCCACGACGACATCGACGGTGTGTACGCGGGCCTGCGTCCGTTGCTGGCGGGGGAGAGCGACGAGACCTCGAAACTGTCGCGCGAACACGCGGTCGCCCGGGTCTCGCCGGGGCTGGTAGCGATCGCAGGGGGCAAGTACACGACCTACCGGGTGATGGCCGAAGACGCGGTGGATCTCGCGGCCGAGGACATTCCGGCCCGCATTGCGCCGTCGATCACCGAGAAGGTTCCGCTGCTGGGTGCGGACGGATACTTCGCCCTGGTCAATCAGACGATGCACCTTGCTGAGCAGCACAGGCTCCATCCGTACCGGGTCAAGCATCTCCTCGACCGGTACGGCTCACTGGTCGAGGACGTGCTCGCGTGCGCGGAGGGTAGGCCCGAACTGCTCGAGCCGATCACCGACGCTCCGCTGTATCTCCAGGTCGAGGCCGTCTATGCGGCATTCGCCGAGGGTGCGCTGCACCTCGAGGACATTCTTGCCCGCCGGACCCGGATCTCGATCGAGTATCCGCACCGGGGCGTGCATTGCGCGGAACAGGTTGCGCATCTGGTAGCGCCGATCCTCGGCTGGGACGAGGCCGCGATCGACCGGGAGATAGAGACGTATCGGGCCCGGGTCGAGGCAGAGGTCGATTCGCAGAGCCGGATCGACGACGAATCAGCTGATGCGTTGCGCGCGGCCGCTCCGGAGGCGCGCGCCGAAATTCTCGAACCGGTGCCTGTGAAGTGAGCAATGTCCGTGAACCGATCGGTGTCTTCGAACTGATCGGTGTTTCGAACTGATCAGTGCGTGAGCAGTACCTTGACCACCACGACAGTCGCACCCACCAGGGTGAGCGCGGCCGCAGTCATCAGCAGTCGGGTGCTGGGGCGATCACCGTTGAGTCGTCCGATCACGAACGCGATGCCGCCGATTCGCACCAGGACCGCAAGCTCCGCCAGCAACTGAGCGGTACGCGGCTCGATCCAGCCGAGCCAACCGATCGCGAGGACGACGCACGGGACCACTGCCGAGGTGAGAATCGGCACGGAGTCGCGTACTTCGGCCCGCCGTTCGGCGCCGGTGAGGCGGCTGCCCTGCCGGACGCTGTGCCCCACCGATTCCGCGAAGGCGTGCGCCACGAACGTCGACAAGGCGGTGCCGAGGACGATCGCGATTCCGACGTAGTTCGGTCCCGGGACGATCGGGATGAGCGCCGCCAGCACCAGCACGTTCCCGTAGACATACGCGCTGATGCGGCTTGCGGCATTGGTACGGTCGAGTGGCGTACTTCGGGAGAACAACGGCCCGTGGAGTAATGCGTTGGCGTCGAGTCCCATATCGACAGCGTGGCATGTGTCGGCGAAAATCTCAGCGTTGTTCGGAAAGGTCCTGCCGTCGCGGCCGACGTCGGCTCAGCTCCGGGCGACGAGCGCTGACTACGTATGTTGCCAGAGTAGGATCCGATCAGACGTAGTCGACGACGGGAATCGCACAGTGGACACCACGCGCCGAAGCTGGGCGGGAATCGGCCTGGACGAGCGTCGGCGTGTCCGAAGGGAACGTCTCCTAGGCGCAGGGATCGCCCTCATCGGTGCGCCCGACGGATCCGCCGCGAATGTGCGCGCGGTGTGCCGGGCCGCCGAACTCACCGAACGCTACTTCTACGAGAGCTTCACCGACCGCGACGCATTCGTCCGGGAGGTGTATGAACTCGTGGGTGACCGCGCCCGCGACGTGCTCGTCGCAGCAGTGACCTCGGCGGCGCACGCCCGCCGGGCCGAAGCGGCGGTCCGGGCATTCGTTGCGCTGATGGTCGACGAACCGGCGATGGGTCGCGTGCTTCTGCTCGCACCGCTGCGCGAACCCGCAATCAGCGGCAGGGGCGTCGAACTCGCACCGGTGTTCGTCGCACTCGTCAGTGCCCAGCTCACCGAGATCGGAGACGATGCCGTCCGCAACATGGTGGCGGTAGGGCTCGTCGGTGCCTTGACCAGCTTGTTCATGGGGTACCTGGAAGGGGCGATCGCCGTCCCACGGGAAGCGTTCGTGCAACACTGCGTCGCACTTCTCGAGCGCGCCGCGCACGACGCTCAGCGCAGGGGTTGACACCCGGGGCAGTGGTAGACCACGCGATCGAGATCGGATGGACCGGCCAGGCGTCGCGATTCGATGGGCCGCCCACAGCGCAGGCATGGCCTGCCGGCGCGTCCGTACACCCACAGTCCGCGACCACGGCGCGCATCGCCGGTCGTGACCCGCGAGGTCCTGTCCCGGTTGGCGTACAACACACGGTGGGCGAGTTCGGCCCAGCCGGCCGGGTCGCCGGCCTCCCGTACCGGTGTCGCGGGATCCACCCCGCGCAGGAAGCACAGCTCACTACGGTAGACGTTGCCCACTCCGGCCATGATGCGCTGGTCGAGCAGTGCAAGCCCGATCGGGCGGGCAGGCTCACGCACGAGATTGGCGGCCGCAAGCACCGGATCCCAGTCCGGTCCGAGCAGATCCGGTCCGAGGTGCCCCACCGCGTCGCTCTCCTTGTCCCGGGGCAGCACTTCGACGATGCCGAGATCGAACCCCACCGCCTGCACCTGCTCGGTGCCGAGCACCGCACGAGCCTGGAAACCCGGCTTGCGCCAGCGTGTTCCGCGCTCATACACGTGCCACTGGCCGTCCATCATCAAATGTGAGTGAAAAGTGTGATGCGGCAAGCGAACCAGAATGTGCTTGCCTCGTGCGGCCACTTCCTCCACCGTTTCACCGGTGAGATCGACGGTCGCGAAGCGGGGGACCCGAAAATCGCTCTCGGTCAGGATGTTTCCCGCAAGCGCCGCGTGCAGTCGTGCAGCGGTCCGGAACACCGTATCGCCTTCGGGCACGTCAGGACCTCAACCGATATCCGCGCGGTGTCGCGGAGAACCCGGCCTCGCCGAGCAGTTCCGCAAGGGCGTGACCGTGGATCGAGACGCCGTCGATCTTTTCGACGACGATCTTGTCGACGCCACCGCTCTTGACGGTGTGAGCGAGCGATGCGAACGCGGTGCGGAGCCGACCGGGATCGTCGGTGAAGGTGAGCAGAGTGCGCCCACCGCGCTCGACGAACACCACGAGGCTGCCGTCGACCAGCACCACGAGGCCGCCGGCCTTCCGGCCGGGCCGGTGTTTCGACGTGCTCGCCGCCTCTGCCGCTGCCTTGGGCCACGGGAGTGCGGCGCCGTACGGATTGGCGGAATCGCACGCGGCGAGCGTCACCGCCTCGGTGCGGGTATGGCGACCCTCGAGGGAATCGGAGAACGAACGCAGCCGATCCACCACGTCCGGGGTCGAGAACTGTGCGCCGCCGAGAGAATCGACGAAATACCCCCGCCGGCACCGACCTGTTTCCTCGAACCGGCTCAGCACCTTGTACATGAGCGCAAACCCCCCGGGGACGGCCTCGCTCGTCACGGCGCCCCGGGTCACCACGCCGTACCGCTCGAGGAACAGTTCGGCCCTCGTGTGCGCCCGCACCGTCGGGTCGGTCTCACGCTCGGGCAGCAGCGACCACCGGCCCGCCACGGTCGGTGGCCCGGTCCGTGACGGAATGGCCGGACGCGCCCGATACATGCGAGCCCGCGGAGCCCTCCGCGGCACCCGATGTGCGGGCGTGGCCCGTGATGTATCGCCGATGAGGGCGCGGAGCGGTGCGAGCGTGTCGCCTGCGATGTGCCCACTCCAGACCAGATCCCACAGCGCAGCACTCACAGCCGTATCGGTCGCGTCCGGCTCGAGCGCTTTCACTGCCTCCCCGAGTTGCCGTACGAAATATGCGCCCCCACCCGCGAGAGCCTCCAGGATCGCCGAGTGGATCCCCGTCATCTCGATGTCCTCGGCAGGTGCGAGTGTGGCGGGGGCGAGGTCGGCGGGATGCAGCGCGATCCAGCCGTCCTTTCTCGAGATCGAGCCGGCGCCGGACCAGATGATCTCGCCGTTCGACGTCAACTCGTCGAGCATCGCGGGCGAATAGTCGCGCACCCGAGGCGCAAGGATCAGCGGTTCGAGGGCGCTTGCGGGAACGGGCACACCCGCGAGCTGCTCGGCGACGGCTGCGACACCATCGAGACCGTAGAGCGCGCTCGCGCCGGGCCCGCGTCCGAGATGGTGCCAGTCGGGCAGGAAGCGGCCGAGGGTTGCGGTGCTCACCGGTTCGACCTCGTGTCGTGCCGCGGCCAGGGAGCGTCGCCGCAGACGGCGCAGGACCTCGCTGTCGCACCACTCCGCTCCGGTGGCGCCAGGACGGAATTCGCCCGAGGTGACACGCTTGTCGTCGGCCAATCGCTGCAGCACGGATTCGACGACGGCAGCGCCGAGACCGAAGCGCGCCCCCGCTGTTGCCGTGGTGAACGGCCCGTGTGTGCGGGCGTAACGAGCGACGAGGTCGCCGAGCGGATCCGCGACCGGTTCCACGAATGCCGTGGGCACCCCGATCGGTAGCGGTACCCCGAGCGCATCGCGCAAGCGTGACGCGTCTTCGATTGCCGCCCACCACTTCCGGCCTGCGTACGACACCTGCAGAACGCGTCGCTGGGCCGACAGTTCGGCGAGCCACGGAGCACAGTCGTCGGTACTGCGCTCGCGCAGTTCGGCATCGGTCGACGGCCCCAGCAAACGCAACAGATCCGCAACGCCCTCCGCATCCCGAGCACGCCGCTCGGGCACCAGGCGCTGCAACTCGAGCTCCGCCTGCTCGATCACGTCGGCGTCGAGCAAGTCGCGCAACTCGACCCGGCCGAGCAACTCCGCGAGCAACGTCGAATCCAAAGAGAGCGCAGCTGCGCGCCGCTCGGCGAGCGGACTGTCGCCCTCGTAGAGGAACGCACCGACATAGTCGAACAGCAACGACGCGGCGAACGGTGACGCTGTGGGTGTCTCGACCTCGACGAGCCGGATCTGGCGCTGCGCGACACGGCCGAGCAGGTCGCGCAGCGCGGGTAGGTCGTAGACGTCCTGCAGGCATTCGCGCACTGTCTCGAGCAGGATGGGGAAACTCGGGTACCGGCGGGCCACGTCGAGCAGTTGCGCGGAACGCTGACGTTGCTGCCACAGCGGCGCGCGCTTACCGGGGTTGCGCCGCGGCAACAGCAACGCGCGCGCCGAACATTCACGGAACCGGGACGCGAACAGGGACGAGCCACCCACCTGTTCGGTGACCAGATCCTCGATCTCGTCCTGGTCGAAGACGAAGATGTCGGCGCCGGGCGGATCGTCCTCGGTATCGGGTAGCCGGACGATGATGCCGTCGTCGGACGGCGAAGGATGTGCCTCGATGCCCAACCGGTCCAGCAGTCGCGCTCCGACTGCGAGAGCCCACGGTGCGTGGACACGCAGACCGAACGGGGAATGCAGGACGAGACGCCAATCGCCCAGTTCGTCGCGGAAGCGCTCGACGACGAGGGTGCGATCGGTGGGGAGATGACCGGTCGCGGTGCGTTGCTCGTCGAGGAGGCCGATCAGATTCGCGGTCGCGTAGTCGTCGAGTCCGCCGGATCGGCATCGCGCGACGGCGTCGTCGGGTGCAGCGTGGCCGAGCTCGCGGATGAACGCACCGAGCGCCGCGCCGAGTTCCGCAGGACGTCCTTGGTTGTCGCCGTGCCAGAACGGCAGACGCCCGGCGCGCCCGAATGCGGGGGACACGAGCACCCGGTCGAAAGTGATCTCCTCGATTCGCCAGCTGGTCGCGCCGAGCGCGAAGACATCGCCGACCCGGGACTCGTAGACCATCTCCTCGTCGAGCTCTCCCACGCGGGTGTTCTTCTCACCCACCATGTACACGGTGAACAGACCGCGGTCCGGGATGGTGCCGCCGGAGGTGACGGCCAGGCGTTGTGCCCCCGGCCTGCCGGTCAGTGTGCCGTCGGTGCGGTCCCACACCACGCGGGGACGGAGTTCGGCGAACTCGTCCGACGGGTAGCGGCCCGAAAGCAGATCGAGCACCGATTCGTAGACGCCCCGCGACAGCGACGTGAACGATCCGCTCCGCCGGACAGTGTCGAACCAGTCATCGACCCCGATGGGTTCGAGTGCGGCCGCTGCCACCGTCTGCTGTGCGAGGACGTCGAGAGGATTCGCCGGGACCTGCAGGGCCTCGATGTGCCCGGCGACCATCCGCTCGACGGTGACGGCGCAATGGATCAGGTCGGTGCGGTGCTTGGGGAACAGCACTCCGCGCGAGGTCTCACCGACCTGGTGCCCTGCCCGCCCCACTCGTTGCAGCCCGCTCGCCACCGACGGCGGTGCCTCCACCTGGATCACGAGATCGACCGCGCCCATGTCGATACCCAGTTCGAGGCTGGAGGTAGCCACGACGCAGCGCAGCCGACCGGACTTCAGATCATCCTCGATGAGAGCGCGTTGGTCTTTGCTCACCGAACCGTGGTGGGCACGGGCCAGGACCGCTTCGGCGCCGTAGGTCACCTCGGTGGATGCACCGAGGAGCGCGGGCGGTGCGGTCTCGCGGTCGACGGTGCTGCCGAGGCGTTCGGTGTAGATCTCGTTGAGCCGACCGGTCAACCGCTCCGACAGTCGGCGCGAATTCGCGAACACGATCGTCGAACGGTGAGTGGTGACGAGATCGACGATCTGTTCTTCGACGTGCGGCCAGATCGATCCTGCCTTGGGAGCGGACGATTCGGAGTCCTCATTCGGATGGGACCCTCCGAGCTCGGTCATGTCCTCGACCGGAACCTGGACGGTGAGATCCCAGGTCTTCGCCGTGGGCGGGGCCACGATCCGGATGGGTGCTCCGCCGACGAGGAAGCGGCCCACCTCTTCGTGCGGACGCACGGTTGCGGACAGCCCGATCCGCTGCGCGGGCTTCGGCAGCAGCAGGTCGAGACGTTCGAGGGACAGCGCCAGATGCGCGCCACGTTTGGTTCCGGCGACAGCGTGCACCTCGTCGACGATCACCGATTCGACGCCAGCGAGGCTCTCGCGTGTGGCCGAGGTCAGCATGAGGAACAGCGATTCGGGGGTGGTGATGAGGATGTCGGGGGGAGTGCGGGCGAGCTTGCGCCGGTCGGCCTGCGAGGTGTCGCCCGAGCGGACACCCACGGTGATCTCGGGCGGCGCCAGACCGAGCCGCTTCGCGGTCTGAGTGATGCCGACGAGCGGCGACCTGAGGTTGCGCTCGACGTCGACCCCGAGCGCTTTCAGAGGCGAGATGTAGAGGACCCGGGTGTGGTGTTCGCGTGGCGCGTCGGTTGTCTCGGGGCGAGCAGCGAGCCTGTCGAGTGACCACAGGAACGCCGACAGCGTCTTACCCGACCCGGTGGGCGCGACGACGAGAGTATGCGCACCCGACGAGATCGCATCCCACGCGCCGAGCTGGGCGGGTGTAGGTGTGTCGAATGCGCCCGCGAACCACTCCCGGGTGGGAGCGGAGAAGCGGTCGAGGACATCGGTCACCAGTCCATGGTGCACCCGATGTCCGACAGTCTCGGGAATTACGCGTTGCCGGTCACTCCAGTGCGAACATGGCGAGCTGCGGGCAGTGCCAATCCGCCCAGTGGTTCCTGCCGTTCTGCATCAGCCGGCGGACGAGATCGTGCGCCGCAGGCCGCCACGGGAGCGCATCGAACTGCTCGCGACTCGCCGGTATCTCACTCCACCCGATCGACACCTGATCGCCGCGACGGCGGAAACTCAGCGCGGGGGAACTTGCCGTGATCCGATCGAGGTCGGCGCCGCACGACTGCTCGAGGATTCGTATGTCGACTATCACGAAGCCACCGATCTGCCTGTCCTCGCGGACACTGGTGTCGACGTACAGGCACGCGATTTCCTGATCACCGGCATGGACACTGATCATCCGATGTCCCTCGTCCGATGCTCCGACCGACGGCAGACACACGACGGACCAGTACTCGCGTTCGCTGATGCGTGCATTCTCGATCGTGGAGCGGACGTAGTCGCGCAACCACGCGGTGACGAAGTCGAATTCGGGGTAGAGCTCGAGCTCCCGATAGCGGGTATCGCGCAATGGAAGATCGGTAGCGGGTTCTGGTGTACGCATGTTCACGCCCCGATTATGGCGGTTTCTCTGCCACGGTGGCGCCGAGGTGGGGATCGGCATGGTCGCGGGGTCGGGCGGTCGGATATTCGTCACAGGACAGCCCCTGGGTTGAGGATCGAACGGGGGTCGAGGGTGTTCTTGATCAGGCGGGTCAACGCCATCACGTCGGGGCCCACCTGATCGGGTAACCAGGGCTTCTTGAGCCTGCCCACGCCGTGTTCCCCGGTGATGGTGCCACCGAGCTCGATCGCGAGGTCCATGATCTGACCGAACGCAGCGTGTGCTCGCTCCAGCATCTTCTCGTCATCGGGGTCGTAGACGATCAGCGGGTGGGTGTTTCCGTCTCCCGCATGCGCGATCACCGCGACGGTCACCGCATTGCGCTCGGCGATCTCGGCGACGCCGGCGACCAGGACCGGGAGCATCGGCAACGGTACTCCCACATCCTCGAGGAGAAGGCTTCCGAGGCGTTCGACCGCGGGAATCGCCATCCGCCGCGCAGCGGTGAACGCGGCGCCCTCATCAGGATCGGACGTGTCGAAGACGTCGTGAGCCCCGGCGTCCCGGCACGCACGCACCATCACCTCGATTTCGTGCTCCGCGGCCGCACCCGGAGCGTCGGATTGTGCGATCAGCATGGCCTCGGCGCCGCGGTCCAGATCCATCCGCAGTGCGTCCTCGACGGCGTTGATCGTGGTGCGGTCCATGAATTCGAGCATGGCCGGGCGAAGTGTTGCGGTGATCGCGATGACGGCGTCCGCCGCGGACTTCACCGAACCGAAGGTCGCGACCATCGTCGATGCCGGTGGCTGCGGTGGGATCAAGCGGAGCGTCACCTCGGTGATCACTCCGAGAGTGCCCTCACTACCTACGAACAGTTTCGTCAGCGATAGACCCGCGACGTCCTTGAGCCGGGGGCCACCGAGCCGCACCGCGGTGCCGTCGGCGAGAACCACTTCGAGCCCGAGCACGTAGTCGGAGGTCACCCCGTACTTGACGCAGCACAGCCCACCCGCATTGGTCGCGGCGTTGCCGCCGATCGAGCAGATCTCGAACGACGACGGATCCGGCGGATACCACAGGCCGTGTTCGGCTGCGGCTGCCTTGACCTCGGCATTGAGCAGACCCGGCCCCGCGACGGCGGTGCGTGTGGCCGGGTCGATCGTGATATCACGCATCTTCTCGGTGCTGAGAACGATTCCGTCGGCGAGACCGCCGGAGCCTCCGGACAGGCTCGTTCCGGCGCCGCGGGGCACCACCGGGACACGGTTCTCGTACGCCCACCGCAACGTGGTCTGCACATCAGCGGTGGAGGTCGCGCGGACGAGCGCGAGCGGCACGGCCGCGTCCGGGTCGATCGCACGATCGTGCCGGTACCCCGCGAGGATGTCGGGATCGGTGACGAGGACCCCGGCCGGAAGCTGCCCGGCCAGGGCCGTCGGGTCGGCACGCGGTGACGTCACGACACAGCCGGAACGTACCGGGCGCGCAGCTTGTGTTTGACGAGCTTGCCGGTCGGAGTGCGAGGCAGGTCGTCGGAGAAGTCGATGCTGCGCGGGGCCTTGAACTTCGACACCTTGGACCGCACGTACTCGAGTAGTTCCTGCTCGACCTCGGGTCCGGGTTCGACACCTTCAGCGAGTTGCACCACGGCCTTGACCTCTTCGCCGAACTCTTCGTTCGGCACGCCGATGACCGCGACGTCGAACACCTTGGGATGAAGGGTCAGGACGTTCTCCGATTCCTGCGGATAGATGTTCACACCGCCCGAGATGATCATGAATGCAGCGCGGTCGGTGAGATACAGGAACCGATCCTCGTCCAGATATCCGATGTCGCCGCTGGTCGTCCACGTGGGGTGATCGGGATGCGTTGCCTTCTCGGTCTTCTCGGGGTCGTTGTGGTACTCGAACGGACGCTCGTCGCGCTCCCACCACACCGTCCCGATTGATCCCGTGGGTAGTTCCTGGCCGTCCTCACCGCAGATCCGGACGTGGCCCATCACGCCGTCGTGTCCGACCGAACCCGGACGAGCGAGGGCCTGTTCGGAGTTGATGAAGGTCACGCCGGAGCCTTCGGTGGAGGCGTAGTACTCGTTGATCACCGGCCCCCACCACTCGATCATCGCCCGCTTGATCTCGGGTGGGCACGGTGCTGCAGCGTGAATTGCGACCTTCATGCTCGACACGTCGTACTTCAGGCGGGTTTGCTCGGGAAGTTTGAGCATGCGCACGAACATCGTCGGCACCCACTGGCTGGCGGTGACCTCGTACCGATCGATCAGCGCGAGCGCTTCTTCCGCATCGAACCGGTCCATGAGGATCACCGTGCCACCCACCGACTGGATTGTGCCGCAGAACCGCAGTGGCGCAGCGTGGTACAGCGGTGCGGGGCACAGGTACACCGTGTCCGAATCGAAGCCGTACATCGGGGCGAACACAGCTGTGTACGGGTCGGGAATGTCCTGGACCTGCCCGTCCCGCAGCTTCGGCTTGATGCCTTTGGGGCGGCCCGTGGTGCCGGACGAGTACAGCATGTCCTGGCCGCGCGGCTGATCGTCGAGAGGTGTGGTGTCGAAGCGTTCGACGGCCCGTGCGTAATCCTCGAATCCGGGCAGCGTTCCGCCGTACGCGAGCCGGTGCTCCACTTTCGGATATGCGTCGGCAGAGGTGTCCACCGCGTCGGCGGCATTCGCGGAGACGATCAATGCCTTCGCGCCGCAGTCGTCGACCACATATGCGGCTTCGTGAGCGGTGAGGTGCCAGTTCACGACGGTGATGTACAGGCCGGAGCGCAGTGCGGCCCAGTACACCTCCATCACGCGGAGGTCGTTGTCGGAGATAAGGGCGACGTGATCACCAGGTTTCAGTCCTAGTTCGCGCAGGTACTTCGCGAGCCGGAGCGAGTTCTCGTCGAGTTGTCGGTAGGTCAGTGACTCGCCAGTGGCGGGGCGCACGATAGCGGCCTTGTTCGGTGAGGTGGCGACGAAGTTACCTGGGTACATGCACCATGGTTTATCACAGGTTGTGGCGCACGCCACAGTGTCCGTTCCGGTGGGACGATCGAGTGGTACTCCGACATGAAAAAGAGCGAGCTCATCGACGCGCTGGGCAACCGTTGACGCCGCGGGTGGCCACAGAAATTCATCCGAACTCGACTGTTCACCCGAACTCGACGCCCTGGGCGAGCGGAAGCTCGTCGGAGTAGTTCACAGTGTTGGTCGCGCGACGCATGTAGGCCTTCCAGGAGTCGGAGCCGGATTCGCGCCCCCCGCCTGTCTCCTTCTCCCCGCCGAACGCGCCGCCGATCTCGGCGCCGGACGTGCCGATGTTCACGTTGGCGATACCGCAGTCCGAACCCGCAAGAAAGCGCTCGGCCTCGCGTTGGTCGGTGGTGAAGATCGACGACGACAATCCCTGGGGAACATCGTTGTGCAGAGCGATCGCTTCGTCGAAGTCGTCGTAGGGGAGCACATACAGGACAGGTGCGAACGTCTCCTCGCGTACGACGTCGGTCTGCGCGGGCATCCGTACGAGCGCTGGAGAGACGTAGATGCCGTCCCCGAGCACCTGCACCCGTTGCCCACCTGCCACGAGGATGCCACCGTCGAGTTCTGCGCGGTCGAGGGCCGATCGCATCGCATCGTACGCGCGTGAGGAAATCAGTGGTCCCACGAGAACGCCGTCGTCGAACGGGTTCCCCACCCGGAGTCCGCGGTATACGGTCGCGAGGCGCTCCACGAGATCGTCGATGACGGAGCGATGCACGATCAGCCGGCGCAGCGTGGTGCAGCGTTGTCCTGCGGTGCCTGCCGCGGCGAACACGACTCCCCGCACCGTGAGTTCCAGATCTGCCGAGGCGGTCACGATCGCGGCGTTGTTGCCACTGAGTTCGAGCAGACAGCGGCCGAACCGTGCGGCGACGCGGGGCGCGACTATCCGTCCCATCGGGACCGAACCGGTGGCGCTGACCAACGCTATCCGTGGATCGTCGACGAGCGCTTCACCTGCGGTAGCGTCGCCGAGCAGCACATGATGCAGGCCGGCGGGCGCATCGACGTCCGCCGCGGCACGACGCAGCAGTGCGTCACACGCGAGAGCGGTCAGCGGAGTGGTCTCCGAGGGCTTCCATACCACGGGGTTGCCACACACCAACGCGATCGCGGTGTTCCACGACCACACCGCCACCGGGAAGTTGAACGCGGATATCACGCCGACCACACCGAGGGGGTGCCACGTCTCCATCAAGCGGTGGCCGGGTCGCTCGGATGGCATCGTGCGTCCGTAGAGCTGCCGCGACAGGCCCACGGCGAAGTCGCACACGTCGATCATTTCCTGGACCTCGCCGAGTGCCTCGGAGGGAATTTTTCCGACCTCGAGCGTGACGATCTCGGCGAGGTCGTGTTTGTGCTCGACGAGCAGTTCACCGAACCGGCGGACGAGCCGACCTCGTACGGGAGCGGGGACGTTGCGCCACTGCTCGAACGCGTCTGCGGCAGAGGTTATGGCCGTGTCGATCCGGGCCGCGGTGTGTGGTTCCAGCTGTGCGAGTTCGGTGCCGTCGATGGGTGTGGCGACCGCCAGAGCGCCACCGTCGTCGGGCAGCGTGGCGCCGCACTTCTGCACAGCGGTGCGCGCACGATTACTGAAAGTGTCCGTTGTATTCATCGGTGGGTCCTTGGTCGCTCGGTTAACCTGCGCTGGTGCCGGAATCTTCGAAAGAATCGCTGGACGAGATCGATAGGTTGCTGTTGCGCGAACTGATTGCGGACGGCCGCGCCACGTTGTCGGTGCTTGCCGAGAAAGCCGGGTTGTCGATTTCCGCGGTGCAGTCGCGAGTGCGCAGACTTGAATCCCGGAACGTGATTCGCGGCTACACCGCGAAAGTGGACCCGGAAGCGCTCGGCCTCATGCTGTCGGCGTTTGTCGCGATCACCCCTCTCGACCCGTCCCAGCCCGACGACGCGCCCTCTCGTCTACGTCACATCGAGGCAATCGAATCGTGTCACTCGGTGGCGGGCGATGAAAGCTATATGCTGCTTGTGCGTGTTGCGACGCCGCGGGAACTCGAGTATCTCCTCCAGGAGATCCGCGCGACCGCGAATGTTGCCACTCGAAGCACCGTCGTGCTGCAGACATTTTACGAGAAGTGACGTATCGACGCTTTGTTCTTCAATTGAAACCACGGCTGGACTGAAAATATTCGCGTACCCTCGCGAATATGAGCACTGCATTCCGTGATCGGGACGGTGCCGATGTTGTGGCACCCGACCGGGTACACGCCGTCCTCGGGTCGCACATGCTGACCGACGGGTTTCCCCTTGTCCTGGATCTCGAACGCTCGAGAGGGGTGCGCCTCGTCGACCGCCGCGACCGCACATGCTATCTCGACATGTTCGGCTTCTTCGCGTCATCCGCACTCGGAATGAACCATCCCGACATTGCCGACGATCCCGAGCTTCGGGACGAACTTGCCGCGGTTGCCGCCAACAAACCCAGCAACTCCGATATCTACACCGTGGCGATGGCCCGTTTCGTCGAGGCCTTTGTACGGATACTCGGTGACCCTGCACTGCCGCACCTGTTCTTCATCGACGGCGGTGCCCTCGCCGTCGAGAACGCGCTCAAGGCCGCATTCGACTGGAAGAGCCGGCTGAACGAATCGCACGGTCGCGATCCTGCACTGGGGACCAAGGTGCTGCACCTGACAGAAGCGTTCCACGGGCGCACCGGATACACGATGTCGCTGACCAACACCGATCCTGTCAAGACCGATCGGTTCCCGAAATTCGATTGGCCGCGCATCGACGCTCCGTACCTGCGTGACGGTGGCGCCGTCGAGGAGGACGAAGCACGCGCGCTCGCGCAGGCGCGTGCTGCTTTCACGGACAATCCTCACGACATCGCGTGCTTCATCGCCGAACCCATTCAGGGTGAAGGCGGCGATCACCATTTCCGGCCGGAGTTCTTCCAGGCGATCGCGGCACTCTGCCGCGAGCACGATGCACTGCTGGTCGTCGACGAGGTGCAGACCGGAGTCGGCATCACGGGAACGATGTGGGCGTACCAGCAGTTCGGCATCGAGCCCGACATCGTTGCGTTCGGTAAGAAGACCCAGGTGTGCGGGATCATGGCCGGTGGGCGTCTCGACGAGGTCCCGGACAACGTCTTTGCGGTGTCTTCGCGGCTGAACTCCACCTGGGGTGGCAATCTCACCGACATGGTGCGTGCCCGCCGGATCTTCGAAGTGATCGAGCGCGATCGACTGGTCGATAACGCGCGGACGACCGGCGCGCATCTGCTGGCTGCGCTGCGGCAGCTCGCGGCGCAGCATCCGATCGTCACCGAGCCGCGGGGCCGTGGGCTGATGTGCGCGATCACATTGCCATCACAGGAATTTCGTGATCGAGTACTTGCTCGTCTCTACCGCGAAGAGCAGGTCCTCATGATCGGCTCGGGGTCGCGCGGAATCCGCTTCCGGCCGCCGCTCACCGTCACCTCCGCCGAACTCGACGAGGCGGTTACCGCGCTCGACAGGGTGCTCGCGGCTGTCGTCTGAACAAGAGCTGTCGTCTGAGAAGTGTTGTGCTCGAGGTGTGCTTGCCTCGAGATGTCGTAGCACCCTGGGCCATGAGCGTGAGCACCTCGCGTTCCCCTCGCCGACAGGTCAGTGGTACCCGCGTGACTGTGGAATCGGCAGCGACAAATGCAGCAGTTCAGGGGACGTGTCTCGATGGGATTGACCTCCCGTCAAGCAGAAGGAACGCTTGGCGGTATGAGCATCAAGGTCGACCTCGACGCACTCGACGCCGCGCTCGGTGACTTCGAGTATGCCTACCTGCTGACCACCGGTACCGACGCCAAGCCGCACGCGGTTGCGGTGACTCCGGTCCTCGTCGATGGTGTGTTCCGCATCGGCGAACCGGGTCGCCGGACCGGTACCAACGCGCAGGTGCATCCGGGCGTCTCACTCGTTTACCCACCGGCGATCCCGGGCGGATACTCGTTGATCGTCGACGGGGAGGCGGAACTGGATGGGTCGGTGTTGCATGTCCGGCCGACCTCGGGAGTGCTGCACCGGCCCGCCACCGCCGAGCATCCCGCGATCAACCCTGGGTGTGATGCCGACTGCAGACCACTGGCGAACTAGAAGTTGAGCCGGCCGCCGTTACCAGGACACACGAGTGCCCTGGTAACTGTGGCTGATTCTGTGTTCTGTGGTGGAGGTTCTGTGATGGAGCTAGGCGACCAGATCCGGCCGGTTCCCCGGGATCGGTGCCTGGAACAGATCCACACTCGCCGGCGGGATGAACTGCGGCCGACGCTCGCCGGTCATCTCCACCTCCCACTCGGTGTGATGCATCAACCGATGGTGATGACCACAGAGCAACACCAGATTGTCGAGATCGGTATCACCACCATCGACCCAATGGTGAAGATGATGCGCATCTGCCCATGCCGGGGGTGTCGAACACCCCGGGAAAGCGCATCCACCGTCACGGACTGCCAGGGCTCGACGCTGCTCCCGGCTCGCGGTGCGGCGGGTCTGCCCGTGCGCGAGCAGCACCCCGTGTTCGTCGAGAAGGATCCGGGTGACCTGACAATCACACGCAAGCATCCGGGCAGCGTCGATCGACAACGGCCCGGCCCACGGCTCGGTCGCATATCCAAGCTCGGGACTGTTCGCGAATAGTTCTTTCACCGCAGTGTTGTTCGTCAGGTCGTTGATCGACGCGGTGACCGTCACGTGCGGTTTCACGCCGCCCTCGACGGGGACAAGTCCGGCGGCCTCGACGAACTGCAGGAGTTGATCGAACGCGTCGGCGTTGCGTTTCGACGCCGGCCGGTCATCCTTGACGCCATTTACCTCCGGTCGTGGTGCGGCCAGCGGGGACAGCAGATGCCGCAGACGCGCGCCGGTGACGGCATCGAACTCGCCTTTGATGACGACCCGGCCGTGCCAGGTGGTCGAGACGAACAGTTCGTTGCGGCCCGAGTCCTCACCCGGTGGTGGCCCGTCGCCGGTGCCGTAGAGGTGTTCGAGTCGGCGGATCAATGCCCTCACGGTCGCTGTGGTCGCGACGTTCGTGCCGGCGTGCTCGATCAGGATGTCGCGGGCCTTCTCGAACTCGCAAGGGTTCATGGTGCGGGGATAGTGCTGGCAGAAGTAGGCGATCTGCCGTGCCTTCTGTGCATCGAGCAGGCCGGATGAATAGGCTTCGCGGACTTCCGGTTCCAACCGTAAGAGCCGAGCGAGTGTTTCGATGCGGTGCATTCGCCGAGTTCGAGATTCGTCGCTGCGCACAACCAGTGGGCGGGGCTGCGGTAACCATGGTCTTTGACGGTTTCGCGTTCGAACATCGCGATCATCAGATCCACTCGCTGCACCTGCACGGTGTGGATCTCGGCGGAGACGGCGAGCGTCTCGGCCATGAGTTTGTGCGTCGTTGTATTTCCAGAGGTCCCCACCCATGATCGAAGCCTATCGAACAAGCGATATACAAGGAAAATCGAACAATTGATCTACTGCAACGAAAGCCGGGACCGTGTGCTGCTGGATCGGATCATGTTGCGTAACTTGGGTGGCATGACCGATGCCGTGGATGCAACCGATGTCACGCCGACCTTTGCGGTTCCGTCGCTGGTCAACCTCCGAGACATCGGTGGCCGAGCGAGCTCGTTCGGTGGTGTCATTCGCACCGGTGTGGTCTTTCGCTCGACAGCGTTGGCCGATCTCACCGACACCGACATCGATGTGCTCACCTCGCTGCAGATTTCGGCTGTGTACGACCTCCGGACGGCTGCGGAACGTGAGCGACGTCCGGACCGGCTACCCGACGGCGCGAAACTCATCGGTCTCGATGTACTCGCGGATCGTCCGACGGGCTCGGTCGCGGGATCCCTCGCCGACGTGGTCGCCGACCCTGTCGCTGCCGCAACTCACTTGGGGGACGGGCGCGCCGAGCAGCATCTGCTCGGCACCTACCGGGAACTCATCACCCTGCCGAGTGCAGTGACCTCGTACCGTCAGCTGTACACCGGTATCGCCCACGGAGATGTTCCGGCGCTCATTCACTGCACCGCAGGCAAGGATCGCACGGGTTGGGCCGCCGCAGCGCTGCTCATGTTCGCCGGCGCGACCGAGCAGGACGTCTTCGACGACTACCTGTTGACGAACGAGATGCTGCTCCCGAAGTTCGAGGAGATGTTCGCCAGGTTCGAAGCCGCCGGCGGCGACCGTGCTCTGTTTCTCCCACTGCTCGGGGTCCAGCGCGCTTATCTCGAGAGTGCCGTCGACGAGGCGCTGCGTCGATACGGCACAATCGACGAGTACTTCGCGTCGGGTCTCGGACTCGACGACGACAGCCTGCAGGCATTGCGTACCCGGATGATCGACACCGAGAACGCCCGGCCTGTCGAATAGGGCCGGTGGTCTACTGCGTTCGTCCGGCACGAACTCGCCGACCGATACCGGCGGCGATCGCAAGGCCGATGGCAATACCCACCAGATCGGCGCACCAGTCCCACACCGACCCGGACCGCCGCACCGCGACCGTGGCCTGCAGGATCTCGGTGACGATTCCGTAGGCCGCGAGCCACGCCACGGTGATGGCAGGGGAGATGCGGGCGGATCGAGAGCAGTAGGCCAGCACGGCGAACATCAATGCGTGCGTGACCTTGTCGGTATGAGGCGGGCCACTGGGGACGGTGCCGCCGGGTGTGAGCAGCATGAAGGTGATGGCGACGGTGGCGAGTATCAGCGGGACGACGCGATACGAGACACCTTGGAACGGGGAACGCCAGCGATTGCGGGACGCACAGGACACGAGTCAGTTCTTCTTTTTCTTCTCGGGCTTGTCGTCATCGTTGTCTCGTCCCGCATACAGGACGATCGATACGGCCGGAACGAGAAGGAACCAGAGCCACGTGTCGAATACGAAGAACAGTACGAGAGCCAGAAGCGGCGTCAGGCCCATTACGATCTCTCGCCAATGATCGAGGGTGCCCGATGCATTGTCCTTCTCCTGCACGGTTTCCGGCACGTTCGCCGTTACTGCGGGGAGATCGGTGAACAGGATCTCGAGTTCCCCACGGGTGGTCGCAGACGAAGCCTGCGCGCTCCGTTCCTCGAACTCGGACAGGTTGAGGCGGCCGTGGCTGAAATGCTCGCCCAGCAGATTCAACGCTTCGGCTCGCTCGTTGTCGCCGACGCGGATTTCGGGGGAGTCCATGATCAGAGCCTAGATCACGACTTTCTGTTCAGTGCTCGCTGCGGCGACGAACTCGTCCCGTAGGTCGGCCCGGCGGTCACCCCGTTCCGGATTTTCGAATCAGCCGCAGTCCGCGCCTGACGACGATGAACAGGATTACGAAGCTCAGCACGATGGCGATCGGGTGGCGGACCGCCACCATGATGACCAATGCCACGAGCGCGAACGGCACCAACGTGAGGAGGTCCGTGGCGACGTTTCCTGCCGCGGGTGTATGCAGGAACGACGGTGCCGACGGTAGGTCCGAGAACAACGGAACGAGATCGGCGCGAGTGACGGCTTGTGTCGCAAGCGCGACTCGATCATCGAACTCGACGAGTGACAGCCGACCGGCCGCGAAGTGTTCACCGAGCAACGCGATCGCTTCTTCGCGCTCCGCGGTGCCGATCCGGATCTCGGGCAGTTCGGCCATACGCCCAGAGTAGTAGGAGCTGGGCGACGGGTGGATTACTCACCGCGCACGGTCAGGCCCAGCCCTCCCGTGGCAAATCTCGTGACCGCGGCGCGGGCAGCGTCGAGCGCGTCGGTGTGTCCGTCGATCGCGGTCCCGCTCAGCGCACCGTCGGGCAGCAATGTGATGGTGGCCTGCACGTCGGCGGTCGTCGACTCGCACACCGACCAGCCGTACGCGGTGTCGTCGGCCCACGCGTCGAGCTCACGCGCGAGGAGGTACCAGTTGCCGGCGTTGATCTCGACAGGTTCCATCGAATGCCTTCCGAACTTCTGTGAGGTGGAGAAGCGACGGCGCCCGATCCCCTGTGCGGGGACGGGCGCCGTCGATGGTGTTCAGCGCGCGTGATAGCTCAGCGCGTCATCACTTGAGTTCGGCGAGGACCGTCCCCTGGGTGATGGCTGCACCCGGCTCCACCGACAGACCGGTGACGACACCGGCCTTGTGTGCGGTGACCGGGTTCTCCATCTTCATGGCCTCGAGCACTGCGATGAGGTCGCCCTCGGCGACTTCCTGTCCCTCGGCCACCGCGACCTTGACGACGGTGCCCTGCATCGGAGCGGTCACGGCATCACCCGACGCCTTGCCGCCACCGGCGCCGCCGCGCTTGCGTGCCTTCGGCTTCTTGCGGATCGCGCCTGCGGCGCCGCCGTTGCCGCTGAGCGAGAACTGCCCGGGCAGCGACACCTCGACGCGGCGACCGCCGACCTCGACGACCACATTCTGACGCGGCAGGGCCTCGTCCTCGTCATCGGCTGCACCGCCGCCGGTGAACGGCTCGATGGTGTTGTCCCACTCGTTCTCGATCCACTTGGTGTAGACGTCGAAACTCTCGCCGTCGCCCACGAAGGCGGGGTTCTCGACGATGTGGCGGTGGAACGGGATGACCGTGGCGAGGCCGTCGACCTCGAACTCGGCGAGGGCGCGGGCGGCGCGCTGCAGAGCCTGCTCGCGGTTCTCGCCGGTGACGATCAGCTTGGCGAGCATCGAGTCGAACTGACCGCCGATGACGTCGCCCTGGACGACACCCGAGTCGACGCGCACGCCCGGGCCCGTCGGCTCCTTGTAGACGGTGATGGGGCCGGGGGCGGGCATGAAGCCACGGCCGGCGTCCTCGCCGTTGATGCGGAACTCGAAGGAGTGGCCGCGCGGCGTCGGGTCCTCCGTCAGCTCGAGCTTCTCGCCGTTGGCGATACGGAACTGCTGGCGCACGAGATCGATGCCTGCGGTCTCCTCGGTGACCGGATGCTCGACCTGCAGGCGGGTGTTGACCTCGAGGAACGAGACCGTGTCGCCCTGAACCAGGTACTCGACGGTGCCCGCGCCGTAGTAGCCGGCTTCCTTGCAGATGGCCTTGGCGGACGCGTGGATGCGACCACGCTGGTCGTCGGTGAGGAACGGTGCGGGAGCCTCCTCGACGAGCTTCTGGAAGCGACGCTGCAGCGAGCAGTCGCGCGTGCCCGCGACGATGACGTTGCCGTGCTGGTCGGCGATGACCTGGGCCTCGACGTGGCGGGCCTTGTCCAGGTACTGCTCGACGAAGCACTCGCCGCGACCGAAGGCGGCAATGGCCTCGCGGGTGGCGGACTCGAACAGCTCGGGGATCTCTTCGATGGTCTGCGCGACCTTCATGCCGCGACCGCCACCACCGAAGGCCGCCTTGATGGCGACGGGCACGCCGTACTGCTTGGCGAACTCGACGACCTCGTCGGCGTCCTTGACCGGGTCCTTGGTGCCTGCTGCCATCGGAGCGTTGGCCCGCTCGGCGATGTGGCGTGCCGTCACCTTGTCGCCCAGGTCGCGGATGGACTGCGGCGACGGGCCGATCCAGATCAGGCCCGCGTCGATGACCGCCTGCGCGAAGTCGGCGTTCTCGGAGAGGAAGCCGTAGCCGGGGTGGATCGCGTCGGCGCCGGACTTGGCCGCGGCGTCGAGGATCTTGTCGAACACCAGGTAGGACTCGGCCGAGGTCTGGCCACCGAGGGCGAACGCCTCGTCTGCGAGCTTCACGAACTGTGCGTCTGCGTCGGGTTCGGCGTAGACCGCGACACTTCCGTAGCCTGCATCCTTGGCGGCTCGGATGACCCGCACAGCGATCTCGCCGCGGTTCGCGACGAGCACCTTCGAGATCTGCGCGCTGGCATGACTGGGCACGGAGCCTCCTGTTGATCGATCGTTAGGTTATTTCAGTCGTCGGCAGTCTAAGCGCCAATCGGATAGACGATGTAACCGGATGGCCTCTACACACTACGGCGCGCACTCGAACGCACAATGCTACTGACCAGTAGCTGGAAGGCCGGCGTGTTCCAGGTCGGGTGCCCACGGTCCGGATGAGTTGAGCCGGTCCATGAGCATGCGGACACGTTCCAGGAATCGCGGAACGTTCGTCGTCGCCTCGGGATTGTCGGGGAATCTGGCGGAGACATTGATTCCCTCGGGCGTCCGATTGATCCATACATAGACGTCGTGCGTGTAACTGCGGCTACGCAGCGCCCGGGCGTTGGTTTCCGGCCATTGGGCCGCCATGGGCACGAACCGGACGTCCATATACGACACGAGGAACCGAGGGCGGATCGGTACGCCGAGCAATTCGGCAACCCTGTCGAACGGAATGCGCGCACTCGCGCGGGTACGTCGCAACTCCTGTGCTGCTCGGCTTGCGAGGGTGACGAAACCGGGCGAACCGCCGAGGTCGAGATCGATCGGCCGGAGCCCGACGAACCAGCCCAGAGAACCGGCCCACATCGGTCCGGTCCGGGTATGTGAGGGAACGACGGTGCGGAAGTGTCCGGCGTCCGTGAGGTCCGCGGTGGCCTGAGCGAAACACGCCAGCACCCCTGAGAAGAATCCGGCATCGGCGTCACGGCATCGTTCCGAGAACCGGGTCGCATCCTCGCTGTCGAACCATCGCTCGGACAGACGTGCCTGGGGAGAGGTTCTGGTGGTGCGTCGGCCGATCGGCAGCGGGAACTCCGGGATCACGCCTCCGCTCTCTTGCAGGGTGGTGCGCCAGATCCGGACCGCCTCGTGATTGACGTCGAGGTCGCTGGCGTCGGCACGCTCGGACGCTCCGAAATCGATGTAACTGCCGACGGGGAACAGATCGGCCGGTCGGCCGGTCCTTTCCTCCTCGTACAGTGCCGTGATCTCGTGCGCCACGAGCACGATGGAGTAGCCGTCGATGATCGAGTGATCGGCTCCGAAGAACACCGTGAAGGCCCGGTCGGCGTCCCGCTCGCTCTGCCCGCCTGATTCCCCGTGCGAATCGGCGGATTCGTGAGTCAGCGTCGCGAAGACATACGCGGGCCACAGCTGTGGTGTCGTGTAGTCGTCGTACAACGAATGGAGCAGAGTCCGGATGGTGGCGGAATCCGCCGGGTCGTGTTGCACCCGCCGCACCGCAACCTTTCCGGGTGGTGCCGTCCGGCGGATCAGCGCGCTGCCCGGATTGCCCTTCGAGGCGAACGTCGCCTGACTGCGCAGTGGCTCATGACGGTCGATCCACCGTTGGAGGGCGCGACCGAAGACCTCCGGGTCGAGTGCGCCCGCAATCTCGAATGCGGTGCCCAACCACGATTCCCGGCCCTGGCCGGTCCGCGGATCAGCAGACCGGCGCAGGTGCGCCTCGTGGATGTACGACGCCGGACGAGGATCCTGACGCCAAGCGTCTTCCGCGGCGCAAGGCAACCACTCGGTCAAGATCCCCGCCGGGATGGAGTAGTCGGCGAGCTCCGTGAACTCCATGGCCTTTCAGGCTCGCAGATGCCGCTTGATACGTGCGAGCATCGCGCTCATGCCGCGAAGCCGCAGCGGACTGACCGCGTCGGCGAGACCGAGATCGGAGTAGAAGTCGTCAGGGACGTCGAGGATCTCCTGTGCGCTGAGGCCGTCGAGTCCCTGGTGCAGGATCGATGCGAAACCACGCGTGGTGGGTGCCTCGGCGGGCGCACTGAAATGCAGCTTCACGTGCGCCCGGTCGGCGGCATCGACCGAAAGGAACAGGGGCGACTGGCATTCGGGGACCGGCTCCATCGCTGCTTCCTCGAGTTCGGCAGGCAGCGGAGGCAACTCGCGGCTGAACTCGAGGAGCAACTGGAGTTTGTCCTGACCCTCGACGGCGGCGAAGTCGTCCACGATCTCGGCGAGCGGTGCGGGGATGCTCATGACGCCGGGAGGCTTCCGGGCTCCTCGCCCCGGGCGATCGGGACGCGCACGGCGTTGCCCCATTCGGTCCACGAACCGTCGTAGTTCCGCACATTCGGGTAGCCGAGCAGATGGGTCAGGACGAACCAGGTGTGGCTCGACCGCTCACCGATTCGGCAGTACGCGACGGTGTCGTCGTCCTTGCTGATACCTGCATAGATCTCGTCGAGTTCGCCGCGCGAACGGAATCGGCCGTCAGGCGCCGCAGCCTTCGCCCACGGGATCGACACGGCGGTGGGGATGTGGCCACCGCGCAGCGCGCCTTCCTCCGGGTAGTCGGGCATATGGGTGCGCTCACCGGTGTACTCCTGCGGCGACCGGACATCCACCAGCGGACCCTTACCCAGGTGGTCGAGCACGTCGTCTTTGAAAGCCCGGATGGGAGCGTCGTTGCGTTCGACGACGGGGTAGCCGCTGGTCGTCGTGACGGGAATGTCGAGGGTGGTATCGCGGTTCTCGGAGATCCACGCGTCGCGGCCGCCGTCGAGCAGGCGGACGTCCTCGTGACCGAACAGCGTGAACACCCACAGTGCGTATGCGGCCCACCAATTGGACTTGTCGCCGTAGATCACGACCGTGTCGGTGCGCCGGATTCCCTTGCGGTCCATGAGCGCGGCGAACGCAGCACCGTCGATGTAGTCGCGGGTGACCGGATCGTTGAGGTCGAGATGCCAGTCGATCTTCACCGCGCCGGGGATGTGTCCGACGTCGTAGAGAAGCACGTCCTCGTCGGACTCGACGACCTTCACCTCGGGGTGGCCCAGATGAGCGGACAGCCACTCGGAGGACACGAGGCGGCCGGGATCTGCGTAGGCAGCGAAGGAGGGGTGGGGGTCGGGCGCGACGGGCACAGGGGCTCCTGAGGCAGTGGTGGCAGGTGCGTCGTCGATTCTAGGCGGTACCTTCGATCGGTGTGATGTCCAGTCGACCCGGCCCCGCCGAACTGTCCTCGCGTGCTGATATCGACCGCTTGGTCGAGTTCTTCTACGAACGGGCGATGGCCGACCCCCTGCTCGCCCCGGTCTTCGAAGTCCTCGCCATCGTAGGGCTCGACGAGCACCTCGTGGTCGTCGGTGATTTCTGGGAACAGATCCTCTTCCGCACGACCCGTTACGAGGGGGCGTTCACCCCCGTTCACCGTGCATTGCACGGGAAATACGGCCTCACCCCCGAGCATTTCGAGCGCTGGCGCGAGCTGTGGCACGACTCGGTCGACGAACTCTTCATCGGCGTCGACGCCCACCGAGCGAAGTCGAAAGCGGACGCCATGGTCACGGCACTGCGACGCGCGACGATCGGAGTGTGACCGACCACCAGTTCGGCGCAACGGACTCGAAGGACGGCAGCTGTGGGCGCGCGATCGGAAGGTCAGTCGTCGTCTTCCATTGCGTCGAGCACATACTCCGCAAACCACGGGTTGTGAGACCGGGCATGAGAGCGGCCGCCGCTGTCGGCCAGCAGCGCGGCAAGAGGTCCGATCGTGGACTCGTCGAGCGGCAGCGTGAAGAACTGATCGTCGGCACCCTCGTCGGAGAGGAACCAGTCGATCGCCACAGCGTCCCCTTCCGCAGCCGCATTCTCGACCGGCCGGAAACGCAGCAGCGGGTAGCGCACGGGGAGTTCGTCGAGTCGACGTCCGAGTTGTCGCAGGAGAGCGGAGGTCGAGATGACCATCACGGTGTGGTAGTCGACCGTCTCGCCGTTCTCGGTGTATCGGTCGACGTAGAGCACATCGAGCGACCCGAGGCCGAGTGAGAACAGACGGGTCGCCCCGGACGGTGCGTCGACGGCCGGGAGGCAGCTCAACGTCCACTTCTCGCCCGCGACCGAATCCGGATCGTCGAATGCGGTGGCAAGGTAGCCCGCGACGAGATCGACGACCACCTCGAAGAACGGTTCCGCGCGGAGGCGCTCGAAGCTTCCCTCCGTCGCGCTGCCGTCACTCATCGGCGAAGGAGTTCGAGGACCAGAGGTCTGCGATGGAGACCCCGACATCGAGGAGGAGGCGCCGGACGAGCGGCAGGCCGATTCCGATCACCGACGACGGATCGCCTTCGATACCGTCGATGAACCAGCCACCGAGTCCGTCGAGTGTGAACGCTCCGGCGACGCCGAGCGCCTCACCGGTCGCGAGATAGGCTTCGAGGTCGGCATCGGATGGAGTGCCGAAACGCACTGTCGTGCCGGAATGGTCGTCGACCTGCGAGACGATCTGCCCGCCGCGTGCACGCAGCACACTGTGCCCGGTCAGCAATTCTGCGCTGTGCCCGGACATTCGCTTCCATCGGGCCCGGGCCATGTCGACGGTGCCGGGTTTTCCCTGGAGCTTCCCGTCGAACAACAGCATCGAATCGCAGCCGATCACCACGAGATCCTCGAGTTGGTCACGGGCGCGACCGTCCGCGGTGAGTGCACGAAACACGTCGGTTGCCTTGGCGCGGGCCAGTGTGGTGACCACAGCTTCGGGTGCCGCGGTGGGGCTGAGTTCCGCGATGAGTGCGTCCTCGTCGACTTCGGAAACCTGGACGAGCGGGTCGACCCCGGCGCCGCGCAGCACGGACAACCGTGCCGGCGACGCCGAGGCGAGGACCAAGCGGGGCATGGATCAGCCGCGGTTGGGGTAGGAGTACGGCGAGAACGGCGCCCACTGCCGATGCATCCGGGTGGGTGCCCCCCATGTCTCCGGCGGTTTTCCGTCGCCCTCGGGGGCGGCGCCGGCGCTCGCGGCCGCGAGCACTGTGACCAACGCTGCGACATCGGCGTCGGTCGGGTTTCCCTTCACGATCCGGATCGCGGGCGCGTCGGGAGTCGCTGCCGGCTCCGTGTCCGAAGGCGCCGAGGTCTCGGTGCCCTCGAGGGCACCGTCGGTCACGGCGGTCAACTCTGCGTCAGTGATGATCTTTTCCTCGGTCAGCGCGGTCACAGCGGAATGTTCCCATGCTTCTTCGGCGGGAGCGAGACCATCTTGCGTTCGAGGAGTCGCAGTGCGGACACGATCTGGCCGCGGGTATGCGACGGCGGGATGACCGCGTCGACGTAGCCGCGCTCTGCCGCGACGTACGGGTTCACGAGAGTGTCCTCGTACTCGTTCTGCAGTTCGAGGCGCAGTGCGTCGACGTCCTGACCGTTCGCGGCGGCCTCCTTGAGCTTGCCGCGGTACACGAATCCGACGGCACCGGAGGCGCCCATGACGGCGATCTGCGCGGTCGGCCAGGCGAGGTTCACGTCGGCGCCCATGTGCTTCGAACCCATCACGTCGTACGCTCCGCCGTAGGCCTTGCGGGTGATGACGGTGATCTTGCCGACGGTGGCTTCGCCGTATGCGTAGAGGAGCTTCGCGCCGCGGCGGATGATGCCGTTGTACTCCTGCTCGGTGCCGGGGAGGAAGCCCGGGACGTCGACCAGCGTGATGATCGGGACGTTGAACGCGTCGCAGGTGCGGACGAAACGGGCAGCCTTCTCGGAGGCGTCGATGTCGAGGCAGCCGGCGAACTGTGTCGGCTGGTTGGCGACGATGCCGACGCTGCGGCCGTCGACGCGACCGAAGCCCACGATGACGTTCTGGGCGCGCTCTGCCTGGACCTCGAGGAACTCGTCGTCGTCGAGCAGACGACGGATGACCTCGTGCATGTCGTACGGCTGGTTCGCCGAATCCGGGATGATCGTGTCGAGCTCGAGATCCTCGTCGGTGAGCGAGTCCTCGATCGATCCGGAGATCGGGTCGGTCGGCGCCATGCGCGGTGCTGCGGCCTGGTTGTTCGACGGCAGGTAGGAGAGCAGATCCTTGACGTAGTCGAGGGCGTCCTGCTCGTCGCTGCCGACGTAGTGGGCGACACCCGACTTGACCATGTGGGTGTGGGCGCCACCGAGGTCTTCCATGGTGACGTCTTCGCCGGTGACGGTCTTGATGACGTCGGGGCCGGTGACGAACATCTGGCTGGTCTGGTCGACCATCACCACGAAGTCGGTCAGGGCAGGGGAGTAGACGTGCCCACCGGCAGCCGGGCCCATGATCAGCGAGATCTGCGGGATCACGCCGGAGGCCTGCACGTTGCGGTGGAAGATCTCGCCGTAGAGGCCGAGGGAGACGACGCCTTCCTGGATGCGGGCGCCCGCGCCTTCGTTGATACCGATCAGCGGTCGGCCGGTGCGCAGCGCCAGGTCCATCACCTTGACGATCTTCTCGCCGTAGACCTCACCGAGGCTGCCGCCGAAGACGGTCGCATCCTGGGAGAACACACAGACGTCGCGACCGTCGACGGTGCCGTAGCCGGTGACGACGCCGTCACCGACGGGACGGTTGTCGGCGAGGCCGAAGT
Source organism: Rhodococcus sp. F64268 (assembly GCF_023015605.1). Lineage (NCBI taxonomy): Bacteria > Bacillati > Actinomycetota > Actinomycetes > Mycobacteriales > Nocardiaceae > Rhodococcus > Rhodococcus sp. F64268. The sequence goes on along the minus strand of NZ_JALKAI010000003.1, from coordinate 348,751 downwards.
TGGTGCTGCGGTGGCGGGCAAGCGCATCGATCTCGACGAACGAGCCTTCGTCGAGGAGCGCAGTGATGCGCTCGCGGGCGGTCATCTTGCCTTTGGCATGGACCTTCTCGATGGCTGCTTCACCGACCGGAGCCTGAGCCTTGGCCTGGCGTTCGCGCAGGTCTGCCAGCTTACCGGCGGTGGTGTGGATATCGGGCGTACTCGCCGCCTCGGGCGCGGACGGCTCCTGGACAGTGGTCATGGGCAGTCAGCTTAGCGATCGTCAATCTGCGCCGCCGCACGGAGGTCCGTGTGCGTTGAATTATTGAACTGGAGCTACCCGCGAGTAGTTGTTTCCGGTCACTTTAGGCTGGGGCGCATGTCCCGCAACCCCGAATTGCCGAATGATTCCGACCTGCGTGTTCCGCTCGACGTGTCGCAGCTGCGACGCGTGCTGGTGGACGGCGCAGGAGGTGGCGAAGGGTTCTACGAACGCGTCGACGTCGTCGACGAAACGGGGTCGACGAACGCCGACCTCCTCGCCGAGGCCGCATCCGGCGACCGTCGCGTTCTGCTCGCCGAGTTCCAGAGCGGAGGGCGCGGACGGCACTCGCGTGCCTGGAACGGAATTCCCCGGGCACAGGTGATCGTGTCGGTGCTGCTGAAGCTGCCCGGTGTCGCCCTTCCGGATCTCGGTTGGCTTCCGCTGCTCACCGGTATCGCGATCGTCGATGCGGTCCGTGAAGTCACCGGTGTTCCGGCAGAGCTCAAGTGGCCCAATGACGTCCTCGTCGACGACCGTAAGCTTGCGGGCATCCTTGTCGAGGTAGCGTCGACAGCCCCGGTTCCCACAGTCGTCGTCGGTGTGGGGCTCAACGTCACGCTCACCGACGACGAACTGCCCGTACCCACTGCGACGTCACTGCTGCTCGCCGGTGCGAACGAACTCGATCGCACGAGGCTCACAGAGGCTCTGCTGGCTTCGTTCGCCGAGCGCATCCGGCAGTGGGAACGGCACGGCTGGGATCCGACGGCCGCCGCGGACGCGTACCGGGATCGGTGCAGCACCATCGGCAGGCGGGTGCGCGCAATCCTGCCCGGCGACACAGAACTGCACGGCAAGGCCGTGAACATCGACGAGCAGGGTCGCATCGTCATCCAACCGGACGGCGAAGGTGAGCCTGTCGCGGTGGCGGCGGGCGACATCACGCACCTGCGGCCGGTGTAGGGCGGTGTGCCATCGTGGTGTCCATGGGATACCCGGAGGATGCTCTAGCACCGGATGAGAATCTGCTGCTGCACCGGCATCCGCACGCGAAGATGCTGATCGTTCCGGTCGTCGTATTCCTACTGGCCACGGCCGTCACGGGGTTCCTGGTCGGGCTTGCGCAGACCCGCCTCGACGGCGGTGCATCCGCAGCTCTGGTGATAGCGGTGCTGGTGTTGTGGGCGATCCTCGTGGGGTGGCGCTGTCTCGTCCCCTTGATTCGGTGGCTGACCACCCATTTCATCGTTACGGATCGGCGAGTGCTCGTGCGCCAGGGCGTGATCACTCATACCGGCATCGACATCCCGATGGGGCGCATCAGCAACGTGCAGTTCCGGCACGGGCTCGTCGACCGGATCCTGCGCACAGGCACGCTCGTGGTGGTCTCTGCCGCTGACGACCCCCTCGAGTTCGACAACATTCCCGACGTCCAGAAGGTGCACGCCCTGCTGTACCGGACGGCGTTCGAGGCACAGGACGGTTCGCCTACCGGCCGTCCCGCGGCGCAACCTTCCGGCGAAGGTGAAGGACATCGCAAGGCATGGTGACTGGCGTGGTGATCCGGTTTCGCGTCGGCCTGTCCGTAGGCTGAGCGAGTGACTGCCGTTCTGCTAGCGGAAGACGATGAAGCAATCGCTGCGCCTCTGTCCCGAGCGCTGGGGCGCGAGGGCTACGACGTGACCGTCGAGGCCACCGGCCCCCGAGCGCTCGAACAAGCGCTTTCCGGGAACTACGAGTTGCTGATCCTGGACCTCGGGTTGCCGGGCATGGACGGCCTCGAAGTGTGCCGTCAGATCAGAGCGAATCGTTCCGACCTGGCGGTGCTGATGCTCACAGCGCGCACCGACGAGGTCGATTTCGTGGTGGGGCTCGACGCAGGCGCCGACGACTATGTCGGTAAGCCGTTCCGGCTCGCCGAACTGATGGCGCGGGTACGCGCGCTGCTGCGCCGCCGCGGGGGCGGTGACGCGGACGAAGTTGTCGAGGTCTCCGGGATCCGCCTCGAACGCGCAGCGCGGCGTGTTCTTGTGGACGGCTCCGAGGTGACTCTTGCGAACAAGGAGTACGAACTCCTGCGTGTCCTGCTCGAGCACGCCGGGCAGGTCGTCTCGCGCGACGCAATCCTCGACGAGGTGTGGGGCGACGCCGATCTCCGAGGTTCGAAGACCCTCGACATGCACATGTCGTGGCTGCGTCGGAAGATCGGCGACGAGGGGCCGGCCGGGGAACGACGCATCGCGACCGTGCGCGGGGTCGGTTTCCGGCTGAACACCGACTAGAAGGGGCGGACGGTGCGCAGGCGCATCCTCAACGCCGTCCTGGCTGCGGTGCTGCTCGTCGCCCTTCTGCTCGGGATCCCACTCGCTTTCACCGCTTACCTGTTCGTGGAGGACACCACACGCAGAGACCTCCGAAATCGGCTCGAGCGGATGTCGGACGAGATCATTGCGCAGGAAGGCACGGACGGCCTCGTGGTGGGAGGACTCGATACCGGTTCGTTGCGGCTTCTCGTACCCGACGGCGGGCGCGTGGTCGTGGTCTATCCCACTCCTGAGAACGAGGCAGCGCGTCTCGACATCGGTGACGTCACCCCGGAGTATCCCCTCGTCGAATCCTTGTCGATGGGTACCTCCGGGTCGCTGCGGATCGAGGCCCCCTCCGAGAACATGCGCACGCTGCAACGACAGGTACTTGCCGCGGTCGGCTTCCTTGTCCTGCTGTCCGTTGCAGTAGGGGCGCTGGTGGCGGTGGCTACCGCCAGACGGCTGGCCTTCCCGCTGCGTGATGTGGCCGCGCGCGCAGCCAGGCTTGCCGAGGGCGACTTCAAACCGGTGCCGCAGCGGCATTCCATCGCCGAGCTCGACCGGGTCTCGGATGTGCTCGACTCCGCTGCGGTGGAGATCTCCGGCCGCCTGCAACGCGAGCATGCGCTGGTCGGCGACGTCTCTCATCAACTCCGCTCCCGCATGACCGCGATCCGCCTTCGACTCGACGAACTGTCCACGCACGAGGATCCGACAGTGGTCGAGGAGGCCGAGGCGGCGATGGCTCAGGTCGATCGCCTCACCACAGCCATCGCGGGGCTCGTGCGTCAGTCTCGGAACAGCGGAGCCGAACTACGGACCGAAGTCTCCGTGGTAGGTGAGCTTGCCGGCGTCATCGCAGACTGGCGCGGTCCGTACCACGATGCGGATCGCGATCTGGTCCTTCGGGGCGACCCGTCCTTGCGCTCTTCCGTGACTGCATCGCGTCTGCGTGAAGCAGTTGCCGTCCTCGTCGACAACGCTCTTGCTCACGGCGGTGGCACGTGCACGGTTTCGGTGCGGCATGTCGCCATGCGGGGGGATTCGACGGTGTGCGTCGAAGTCAGCGACGAAGGTGAGGGCGTCGGCGACGACCTCGTGCCGCACATCTTCGATCGGGGTTTCTCAGGACGAGGATCGACCGGGGTCGGTCTCGCGCTCGCTCGTGCGCTCGCGGAAGCAGACGGTGGGCGACTCGAATTGCAGCGACGGCGACCAGCCCTGTTCGCGCTGTTCCTCGGCGCGGCGCGCGACTGGACGTCGGTGCACATGGACGGAGTCCGGGAACCGAGGTGAAGGCGGTCAGGTCCGGTCGAGGTCGGACTTGTCCAGTTCGTCCACCGTGCGCACATCCGGGACGGTTTCGTCAGGGAATACGAACCGCTTGAAACAGTAGAAGCGGAAGAACATCTGCAGCAGGTTTCCGATGATGTACGCACTGACGAAGTCGGCGATGTTCTCGACGGCAAGGCTGACCTCGGGTACCCGCAAGTTGAAGACGTAACTCGAGATCCACAGCGGAATGAAGCTGAGAACCACTCCGATCCCGCTGACGAAGAAGAACAGGAACGCCTCGTGCGCCCGTTCTCGTCCCCCGCGGTTTCGGAACGACCATTCGCGGTTGAGGATGTACGAGCAGATCACTGCAACCACACCCGCGATGATCTTCGCGGTGACGGGCTTCTCCGAGAGGACCGTCAGCTTCAAGGTGTAGAAGATCCCGGAGTCGATCAAGAAGGTCGTACCTCCGACGATCGCGAACTTGATGAGTTCGCGGTGACGCAGCATCAGCTCCCGTAATGGTGCGGGAAGGCGGCTCAGAGCATCATCGACGACGGACACTCGGCCGAGTCTACGAAACACGGAGCGATTTCCACGAACTACATCGAAAATTTTCAGGCTTACCACAGGAAAGTGACGATTCGGAATATTGGTCCCGAAATGTTCGCCGGGCCGCGAAAGTGATCGGTCACGCGACCCGGCGGCCGCTTGCTGCCCAGTCACGACGGCGCTCCGGCCTGTGACACCATTGGCAGCTGTGACCGGTAGACCTGACTCGCTCCCCAGATCCGACTCTCCCCGCGCGCTGACTGCGGGGATGCCCGTCGTCACGATGATCGGCGGTGGCCAGCTCGCGCGGATGACGCATCAGGCTGCGATCGCGCTCGGCCAGACGCTGCGTGTACTCGCGGGCAGTGAGGACGAACCGGCCGCTCAGGTGAGCCCCGACGTCGTATTAGGCAGCCACGACGATCTCGACGCGCTGCGGCGCGCCGCCACCGGTGCCCACGCGCTGACCTTCGACCATGAGGGCGTTCCGACCGAACACCTCGAAATTCTGCAGAGTGAGGGTGTCGCCGTACTGCCTCCGCCGCAGGCGCTGATCTTCGCGCAGGACAAGATCGCGATGCGCAAGCGGCTCGGCGCGTTCGGTGCGCCCATGCCGAAGTTCGCGGAGATCACCTCGATCGGCGACCTCGCCTCGGCTCGTGAACACCTCGGATGGCCGTTCGTGCTCAAGGCTGCCCGCGGCGGGTACGACGGCCGCGGGGTGTGGATCGTCGACGAGGAGGCCGAACTCGAGCGGATCGTCTCCGAGCAACTCGACCGCGGTGTGCCGCTGCTCGCGGAGGAGAAGGTCGCATGGCGTCGGGAGCTGTCGGCGATGGTCGCCCGCTCACCGTTCGGGCAGGGCGCAAGCTGGCCGGTCGTGGAGACTGTGCAACGAGACGGCCAGTGCTCCGTCGTGATCGCACCGGCACCGGGTCTGCCCGCCCACCTTGCCGCTGACGCGGAGCAGCTTGCGTTGCGGATCGCAGGTGAGCTCGGGGTGGTCGGTGTGATGGCCGTCGAACTGTTCGAGACTCAGGCCGGCGAGCTGATCGTCAACGAGCTCGCGATGCGCCCACACAACTCGGGACACTGGGGAATGGACGGTGCGCGAACGGGCCAGTTCGAGCAGCATCTGCGCGCGGTGCTCGACTACCCCCTCGGCGACACGACTCCCCTCGCACCCGTCGTGGTGATGGCCAACGTCCTCGGTGCTCCGGAGGCTCCGGCGATGAGCATGGACGAGCGACTCCATCATCTGTTCGCCCGGATGCCCGACGTGCGTGTACACCTCTACGGCAAGGGCGAACGCAAGGACCGCAAGATCGGGCACGTCAACCTGCTCGGCGACCCGTCCGGCTCACTCGACGACCCCGAGTACGTCGCAGCGGTTCGGGAACGCGCCGAACGTGCCGCGCATTGGCTCTCGCACGCACAGTGGACCGACGGCTGGAACGAACACACGGGAGAATCAGAATGACGGACACGGCACAGGGGACCCCGATGACGCAGGGCGCACAGGTCGGCCTGATCATGGGCAGCGATTCGGATTGGCCCACGATGGAAGCCGCTGCCGAGGCGCTGGCCGAGTTCGGTATCCGATTCGAGGTCGGTGTCGTCTCCGCCCATCGCACTCCCCAGCGCATGCTCGACTATGCGAAGGACGCCGCCGGTCGCGGGATCAAAGTCATCATCGCCGGCGCCGGCGGTGCAGCTCACCTGCCGGGAATGGTCGCGTCCGCGACCCCACTGCCCGTGATCGGGGTTCCGGTTCCGTTGAAGTACCTCGACGGAATGGACTCACTGCTGTCGATCGTGCAGATGCCGGCCGGTGTTCCCGTGGCCACCGTGTCGATCGGCGGGGCACGTAACGCCGGCCTGCTCGCGGCCCGCATCCTCGGGGCTGCCGACCCGGCGCTGCGTGAACGCATGGAGCGGTTCCAGGCCGGACTCGAGAGCATGGTGCTCGACAAGGACGAGGCGTTGCGGCAGAAGCTGCTCGGCTGACGGCCGGGTGGTCACGAACTCTTCGGGTGCCCGATATCGGCGCGCCGGGTCCACGGCGAGCCGGACAAGCGTTCGATGTCGGTGTTGAACCGTTCTAGATAGCGCGCGAATTCGGCCACGTCGTCGGCGTCCCAATCGACCAGAACGCGTTCGAGTGATTCGATAGCTCGGGCGCGTTCGTGGTCCAGGCGTCGGGCGCCGTCCTCGGTGATCTGGAACTTGCGTGCGATGCCCCCGTCAGGGTCGGGGATGCGCTCGGCCAACCCTGTCTTCAACAGTGCCGAGGTCTGGCGATTGACCGTGGATGAATCGAGTCCGAATGCGTCGCTCAGCTGGCCGATGCTCATCGGTCCCTGGGCTGAGAGGCGACTGAGCATGGTGTACGCACTGCGGTCCAGACGTCCGGCATCTCGCCGGCGGGGGCCGAAGAAGTTGAGATGCCGCCCGACGAGCATCATTTCGAACTCGATCAGGTGCGTCGGCTTGTCCATCTGTGTGTCTCATCACTCCTAGGTCGCGTTTTCCCAGTATGGGCGAACTCGGTGTTGACCCGTGTATATGCATCATGCATACCATGTGCTCAATACATATTACCCGCTGGTTTGGGTTTTTCTTTACTCGAAGACGGAGTTCGTTTCATGCAAGGTTCTGTCGAGGCGCCGGACGTGCGCCCCTCACTGCTGGTGGGGGTGCTCGCGTTCACTGGAATCGCCGGTGCCCTCACACAGACGCTGGTGGTTCCCCTCATCGGGCAGCTGCCCGTGATGCTGGACACGACCGCGTCCAACGCATCGTGGGTGATCACCATCACCCTGCTCACGGGCGCGGTCGCGACGCCCGTCATCGGACGCCTCGGCGACACGTACGGCAAGCGCCGAATGCTGCTGATCTGCACGGTTCCGTTGATCCTCGGCGCCATCATGTGTGCGCTGTCGTCATCGCTGCTGCCGATGCTTCTCGGTCGCGGACTGCAGGGGCTCGGTGTCGGCCTGATCCCGCTGGGCATCAGCCTGCTACGTGACGTCCTCCCGCCAGAGCGTCTTCACTCGTCGATCGCTCTGATGAGCGCGTCGATGGGTATCGGCGGCGCCCTCGGCCTCCCGGTCGCTGCAGCTGTCGCCGAGAACACGAGCTGGCGGGTGCTCTTCTGGGCAACGGCAGTCCTGAGTGCGGTTGTCTTCGTACTGCTGTGGAACGTGGTGCCCGATCGTCCCGGCAAAGCGAATCCCGGGCGTTTCGACATGGTGGGGGCCATCGGCCTGGGCATTGCGCTGACGGCTTTGCTGGTTGCCGTGTCGAAGGGCGCCGACTGGGGGTGGGGGAGTGCGACGACACTGGAACTGTTCGCTCTCGCTGCGGTCGTGCTGGTGGCATGGGGCTGGTGGGAACTGCGCCGTCCCGAACCCCTCGTCGATCTGAGAATCGCGGCCCGGCCCGCAGTGTTGCTGACCAACGCGGCATCGGTCGTCGTCGGTTTCGGGATGTACGCGCAGTCGCTGATCATTCCCCAGTTGCTTCAGCTGCCCACCGAAACCGGATACGGACTCGGCCAGTCGATGCTGGCGATGGGTCTGTGGATGGCGCCGGGCGGACTGATGATGATGGCGGTCTCGCCGATCGCGGGCAAACTGTCGTCGGCCCGCGGGCCGAAGGTCTCCCTGTTCGTAGGATGCGTGATCATCGCGATCGCGTACGGCTCCTCCCAGCTGCTCATGGGCTCGACGTGGGGCCTGATGATCGTTGCGGCGATCTGCAGCACCGGCGTCGGGTTCGCTTACGGTGCAATGCCCGCGCTGATCATGGCGGCGGTGCCGCAGACCGAGACGGCGTCGGCCAACAGCGTCAACTCCCTGATGCGCGCGATGGGCACGTCGATCTCGGCCGCTGTCGTCGGCGTCGTACTGGCACAGATGAGTGTTCAGGTGGGTGCCTACACCATTCCGACCGAATCGGGCTTCCGGACCGGTCTGCTCATCGGATGCGGTGTCGCACTGGTCGCTGCCGTCATCACGCTCACGATTCCGGTGGCCAAGCGGAAGCAACTCGACAAGGTCGACGAAGCGGTCCCTGTCCGGGTCTGAAACGTGTCGCGGTGGGCGGTCATCGTATGAAGGTCGCCCACCGCACGACACTTTCCTCCCGTTGCCTGGGTTGCCGTAGGTCGTGAGGCAACGGAAACTCGGACAAGTGGGGGAAAGTGTCGAGGTGGGCGGTCCTCGTGGGAGGCCGCCCACTGTCGTCGCTAGGCTCGAGGCGTGTCGAGAACAGGCCGCAGTCCACACCGTATGACGCGAGCGTCGCGGGGAGTCCCCTCCGCTCGTATCCCGACTGCCCTCGCCCTGACCTGGGCACGTCTCTGGGGCGGTGCGGTGACGTTCGACGACGAGTTCGGTCTCTACGTGAGTACCGGTATGCGTGGCGGATTCGCGCGCGGCGGCACCACCATCGGGGGAGTGTTCCTCACCCGCACGATGCCCTCGCGTCGGCTGCTTCGCCACGAGGCCGTCCACGCCGATCAGTGGGCACGTCACGGACTCGGTTTCGCGGTGCGCTATCTGTGGGAGGAAGTACACAACCCCGGTTCGCGCAACAAGTTCGAAATCGAAGCGGGGCTCGAGGACGGCGGCTACCGCACCTGAAGACGCTACGTTTGCGAATTGAATCCGACGCTTCAATTCACACGGCTGGATGCCTGGCCAGGTACTCGTCGATCGCAGCTCGAATGACAGCACTCATCGGCCGCCCAGTCCGTTCGGCGTACTCCGCCAACCGACGCCGATCGGTCTCGGTGAGTCGAACGGCAAGGGCCGGGTTTCTTCGGCAGCATCCCCACTGCGGGGCCGGCCGGGGCGATAGTCCGGACGCACCTCAACCGAGTTGTCGAGCACGTCATACTCGCCGACCTCCACCGCATCAGCGAGACGGGATCCCAATGCGTGCGGAGAATATCGGCATGCTCTGGTGGTAGATATACGGAGGTGTTCGTCCCAGTGGATCCGAAGGGGCGTCCTTGCGCCCAGCGCCGCGGCAGATGCGGTATTCGGGGTGGTGGAGGTTCAGAAAGGCGTTGGAACTCCACTCGTATGCTCCCGAATCTGTTTCCGCACTCATTGACGTAGTGATACCCGAACTCGTTTGCAATGCCATTGATTCGGGCCACTGTGAGGGTGAACTCGCGCGGATCGAGCGTGACGAGGGCCGCGGCCCGTTCTCTGCGACCGTCTTCTTGGAACGGGTGAGTCCGTCACGGCGAGTGGGCCTCGACAGCATGAGTAGCTCACCCTCGAGGTTGGGGCGGCCCCGAAACGAGCGCGTCATTCGGCGGGGTAGAGACGGCGAAAGCAGAAGCACGGTGCGTTTTTCGACGATCGGATTCTGGGCATATACGACCATGCGAAGGCATATCCGCGCTCGTGTGCAATGTCGGCGAGGTATACCGGATCCTCCAAGGGGCCCCGTACGCGTACGAGGTCGCGGCCGTCGAAAAAGTACCTGGTCGCTCTGTATAGATCCGGACGCGGCGAGCTGGTTGCGGCCCGAATTCCGTTATGCGCTGAAAACCCCTGTGGGTAACCGGCGTGCTGCGTGCCGGTGGGGAAGTGCTGGGGGTGCGTCGCGGTCGGAACCTGGGGAAGGGGGGACGGTCGCCAACGAATCGAAACGATAGGGATCCGCGGAGGGGGGCGGCAGGGCAGGAACTGGAACGCGATTCGAGTGCTGCCATAGGCATGGCCGCGTTCTCCTATGTAGTGGTAGCCATAGGTGTTGGCGATACCGTTCATGCGAGCCACTGTGACCGTAAATTCTCTGGGGTCGATTGTGGCAATGGGGCTGCCGTCGAAAATTGCGCGGATCTGTGTTTCTTGAATGTCGATAGCAGGTGCTTTTTTGATACCTCTTCGTACCTTCCAGCGGTGACCGACTCGATAATCGTAGAAGGCAACGTAATACAGAAAGGCCACGAGCAGCGCCACGCTTGCCCACCAGCTGGCGGTGTAAGCGCCGGTATCGCCTGATGCGACTATTGCGGTCAATGGTGTCGGCAGATGCAACGCTCACCTCTCGGCTCGGTCGGAGTGGGCATCGTCGGAGGATCCGATGCGGATGCTGTCGACCATCGTCAGCGCGATGTCCACGAACCGGGGCCACAGTTCGCGCGATGAACTACTGAGATCGAGCACAGCCATCTCGGCACCTCCAGGCAGCGGAACCAGGGCTTGGAACGAATCGGAAGTGATCAGGACCGCTTTGCCGTTGACCGTCATGTCCCCCGGCAGATCGAACAGGGATGCCCTCAGCGCGAGGACGACCGGTCCGCATCCGAGTCGGCGGTATTGAACCACCGCGGCAGGGTTGGCCCGAGCCAGTGTGTCCGCCAATGCTCGTGCGAGTTCATCCCGTGCTTCGGGTCGATTGAAGGGGCCGCGTCTGTCAGGAAGGCGCCGAACGGCCAGCGTCACAGCGGCGAACTCGCTCGGCTCGGAATCAGGCAGGGCGAGGGCGCCGGCCAGCACCAGGTCGCAATGCGACAGGAGTTCGCTTGTTGCGAGAACACTGGAGATGTCGGCCTTCGAGTCTTGTGTAGTGGCTGAGGCGACAAGAGCCTCGGCTGCGGCTGTCCTCAGCGGAATATCCCTTTGGAGCGGAATGAGAGAGAGCCCTGACGGGAGATCGAGTTGCAGTCTCACGACGACTCCCGAACAAGAGTGTTGAAGGCTGAACCGGATATCGGACCGAAAATGAGAGTGCTCAATTGTTCGGAAGGGGTATCAGGGAGTACGTACTTGTTGACGTCCTGAAAGATGTTGGTCACCCCTTCAGCGCCGGTCAGTTGTGCAGCAATCGGGACGGTAAGTGCGGTACCCGCGCCGGTCCTGCCTGCTGCTTTGTCGACCACTTCAAGCTGCGCTTGCCGGACGGCCGCGGCAGCAGCGCCCGGGGCGTCCCCGATGCTGTCGGCGCCTTTGACGACCATCCCGGCGCCGTCTCCCAGCGTCGAAGCAACCTTGCCGATCCCGCCTGTGGCGACCCCGACGATATCGACCACGAATGTTGTTGCGGTCACTTCGGCTCCGGCTGCCTTCGCGAGTGCGTGCCCCGCGAGCGCAGCGACGCCCAATCCGAGAGCCGCCGTTCCGAGCGGTCCGCTGATGGCGGGAAAGTAGAACGTGACCGCTGCCGCAGCGCCGAGGACAGAACTCAAAGTAGCGAGGGTGTTCGACAACTCGTTGATGAGATCGGCATTGTCCTGCACGTAATCCCAGATGTCCTCGAACAGCTCGCCGACGTCGTCGAGGAAGTCGTCGAGGCGACGCCCGAGCCGTTCGAAGAGTCCTTCGTCGGGTGCCTGTTCGGCGGCCTTACGGAGGACACGTGTGGTCTCGTCCACGAGTCCGCGATGTTGCGTTCGGAGCGATTCGGCGCGCGCGATGATGTCGTCGAGTGTGGTGCGGGCGCGGTCCAACTCCGCGACGGCACTGTCGAGCCGGGCCTGTGCAGCTGCCAACCGGTCGGGATCGGAGTACGTGCGATGACGTTCCTGCAGCGCAGGATTGGATTCCGCCGCAGCAACATTGCTGCGTGCGACCCGAGCAAGCTCTTCGAGGCTCACTGCCTTTTTCTGCAGCGAGACAAGGTCGTCGCTCCATGCCTCGAGCGCCCGACCGGCCTGCTGGAGTGAGGAGCCGGCGGTGTCGAGTATCGGTGGAAGTTCGGCGCTTCGAGCGCGGAATGCTGTCGCAGCGGTCGACCGCCAGATGCCGTCGCTGTGCCCCATCCGGGCCAGTGCTCGGTGCGCCTCGTCGAGCGTGCGTGCGGTGGTGCGCAGTTGGGTAGCGACCGAACCGACCGTGGCCGGATTGCCCGGGGCAGGGTCGAAGCCGAGGTTCGGGAACAGCGCGGCATTCGAATCGCCCGACGTGCCGGGTGCCGACATCAGAAGTCTCCCAGCAGTACGACAGGGGGCCGGGCGGGTGGAGGTGCGGCATTCCCGGCGGAGTCGTCCCCGTCGGGCAGTGCCGAACCGACCGCGCCCAATGCTGCAGCGGTGGCATGAACCTGAGCGCTGTAGGCATCGCACGTCTCTGTCAGTGCGACCGCGAGGCCGTCTGTGGCCGACGCGATCTTGCGGATACCGTCCTGCCAGCGGTCACGGAAATCGGCTGCAGCGCGATCCAATTCGGCGCAGCCGAGGTCCTGACCGCTGATCGATCCGAGGACATCGACCGCCGCCGACATGTCGTCCGATGCCGTGTCGAGCGTCGACGCGAGCATGGCAACGGCCACGACGTCGATGAACAGTTCTTCTGATGGTGAGCCCCCCGGCACGAATCCCCCTACGTGTCTTCTCCGGCGAGGAGACTACCGCACGGGGCCGACCTCACTTCCATGGTGCGGAACGAGGGTGTGCGTCATGCGTCCAATCGTGCGGTGATCTTCTCGCTCTCGACGCGACGGCCGATCGCGGCACGGTCGGGATTGCTGACCTGGACCAGGGAAGCTCCGACGGAGAGCACCGAGATCAACCCGTCGACGAGTTCGTCGACGGTGGTCCAGTCGCGACTCGACAACACACGGTCGGTGCCGGTGATCCCGGATCGTGACGCAGACTCCTGTGCTGCCGCAAGGAGATCGGCGACCGTGCGACCGTCGAGCGCGGCGTCGCCGGCACCGGACGGACGGAACTGGTCGCCGTGCAGCCGCACATTGGTGGCGTAATCGGTGACACCCGGGGGCAGGTCGGGAACGGGGCGTCCGAATGCGTCCAGTGACAGCGCCGCCACCTCGGCGACATCGTCGACCTCGTCGAGTCGGTCCGGGGTGACGAGCGCGAGCTCCGCGTCGGGGTCGGCGTCGAGGACGACCTCCGCACCGGCCCACCACGCGCCGAGCAGGACCGCAGCGCTCTGCCAATGCGCGGGTAGCAGCACCGACACCCGGCCGCCGGGCAGGATCCCGAACTCGTCACGGATCATGTTGGCGGTCTTGGCTGCCCAGTTCGCGAGCGTGATCGCAGACAGTTCGATCCGTGCGCCGGTCGCGTCGTCGTACCACGTGATGCGCGGACCGGCGGGATCGGACGCAAGGATCGGGTCGAGCAGGGCGGCGGTCAAGGTGGTCACGGAAACCTCGTTCTGGGAGTCGTATCGGGATGGATCAATTGACGCAGCGCGGCCCGTCGGACCCGGCGTCGATGGGCGGTGCGGCCGGCGCGGGCGTCGCCGACTCACCTGCTGGCATCACGTCGGATTGCGTCGTCGTGCCCGACGTGGATGCCGAGCTCGACCCGGAGTAGGACGACGAACCAGGTCCGGTGTAGTCGTCGGCGAGCACGAGTTCGACGGTGCCCGCCGGGAGGCTCGGGTCGGAGTCGATGTCGACATCCCCGAGTGCCGCCGCGACGGCCAGCGCCTCGTCGGAGTCGGGGTCGGCTGCATACAGAGTGGTCGAGGACATCGCGGAGCCCGCGTAGTTGCCGACCACACCTTCGCTGTAGCCTTCGGAACTCATCGCCAGCGACACCGCGGACGCCAATCCGGACACGCTGCCCGCGTTGGAGACGTTCACGGTCACGGACGACGGATCGATGTCGGGCGCCGGCGAGTCGCTGGTGGTCGTCTCCGACCCCTCGTAGTCTCCACCCACCAGGGCAGCGACATGCTCGCGCACCTCATCGGGATCGACCTGGACGACGGACTCGCCGTAGTCGGTCATCGCATTGATGTCCTGCACCGGAATCGTCGAGAACTGCACCGCACCACCCGCGAGATCCTGCATCTGGGTCGCGAGTTGCACGATGTCCCAATCCGAATCGAGCACCACTGAGCGTTGCACCGCTGCGGTCAATTGCGCCACCTTCGACGGATTGCTCAATGTCTTCGCGCTGAGAACCTTCTGCACGAGCGACGCCATGAACACCTGCTGACGCACGATCCGATCCAGATCTCCGCGCGGCAGGTCGTGACGCTGGCGGACGAAACTCAGCGCGTCGGACCCCTGAAGGGTCTGCTCGCCTGCTGCGAAGTGGGCGCCCGACAACGGTTCGTCGACCGCGGCGTTCAGACACACATCGACGCCGCCGACCGCATCGGTGAGCAGGACGAACCCGAGCAGACCGACCTCGGCGTAGTGATCGACCGTCACGCCGGTCAGGTCCGCGACCGATTCGATCAGCGCATCCCGGCCTGCCTTCGTGGAGGACTTCTCGACCGCCGCTTCGTCCTCGCCGGATTCGACGGCCTCGAGCCGGGCGAGTTCCTTCGTGGCGCCGTATGCGGCGTTGATCTTGGACATCCCGATGTCCGGCACTTCGACATACGTGTCACGAGGAATGGAGATGGCCGTCGCGGAACTTCCGTCGTTCGGCACCCGGATCAAGATGATGGTATCGGTGTTGTTGGCGACCTCCTCGCCGGCACGCAGTGCATCGAGTTCGCGTTGCGACAGAGGGTTGCCGTGCGCGTCGGTGCGGCTGTCGGTGCCCACCAAGAGGATGTCGAGGGCGCCGTCCTTGCCGTTTCCGAGGTTCAGGCCTTCGACCGATGCGAGCGAAGATGCGAACGAATCGTAGGTGCGCCATCCGACGCCGGTGGCGATCAGGACGAGTGCGGCGGCGACCGCGGCAGCGAACTGGCGTGGTCGTCCTGTGAACACCCGCGAGACACCCTGGGTGGCCTGGGGCATGGCGCGGTCACCGGCGGCGCGCCGCGAGGTGCTCGGCTCTCGTACGGGCCTGGACGACGAGCGCGTCGGACGCGTCCTGCGCCGCTCATCCGTGCTGGGGCGCCCCCTGGCACTGCGGCGGGGCGGCTCTGACGGCACGTGCGGTCCTCCTTCGGCTTGCGTCCGGGTACTCGATGAAGGTTACTGGTGGAATTCCCCGACGGGCGTGTTCGACACCGGCGTGCCAGACTCGGCCACGTGCGTAACGTTCTCGTGACCGGGGCCCACGGTCAGCTCGGTAGCCATGTGATCGACCTGGGGACGTCTTCGGGAAGTCCTGTTCGTGGCGTGGGCTCGGCCGAACTCGACATCACCGACGAGGCGGCGGTGGCTGCGGCCGTCGCGCCGGGGTCGGTGGTGATCAACTGCGCCGCATACACCGCGGTCGATGCAGCGGAGACCGACGAGGTTGCGGCCACGGCCGTCAACGGGCACGGTCCGGCCGTGCTCGCCCGGGCGTGCGCCGACGTCGGCGCGGCCCTGATCCATGTCTCCACCGACTACGTGTTCGCCGGCGACGCAACACAGCCGTATCCGGTCGATGCGCGCCCCGATCCGCGTAGCGCGTACGGGCGGTCCAAGCTGCTCGGTGAGCAGGCCGTTCGCGCGATCCTGCCGTCCGCGCACGTCGTGCGGACCGCGTGGGTCTACACCGGTGAGGGAAACGACTTCGTCGCGACGATGCGACGTCTCGAACGTGACCGCGACACCGTGCGTGTCGTCGACGACCAGCTGGGATGCCCCACCTATGCGCGCGATCTCGCTGCCGGCCTGCTCGAACTCGCCTTTCGCGCCGACTCCGATCCGGTGCCCGGGGGGATCCTGCATGCGACCAACGGGGGTGAGGCCACGTGGTACGACCTGGCGTGTGCGGTCTTCGCAGGTGTCGGCGCCGACCCGCACCGGGTCCTGCCCTGCACCAGCGACGAGTTCGTCCGTCCGGCTCCGCGTCCCGCGTATTCGGTGCTGGACGGGCAGTCCTGGTCGGCGGCCGGTCTCACGCCGCTCCGGCCGTGGCGGGAAGCGTTGGAGGCGGCGCTCGGCGCGCTGGATGCGCACGCGTGAGCTTCGCGAAGTCTGCCCGTGACTCGTCGCACACTGCTTCGGCCGCTATGGTTGCGCGCGTGGATTCGACGCTGGCCGTGGTGACGGTGACCTACTCGCCCGGCGAGCACCTGGAGAACTTCCTGACTTCGCTCACGACGGCGACCTCGCTGCCGACTCGCGTGATCATGGCAGACAACGGCTCGACCGACGGCACGCCGGAAGCGGCAGCGAAGGCGCATTCGAATGCGACCCTGCTGCATACCGGGGGGAACATCGGCTACGGCGGCGCAGTCAACCGTGCGGTTGCCGAGATCGACGAGTCGGCGGAGTTCGTGGTGGTCGCCAATCCCGACGTGCGCTGGGGCCCGGGATCACTGGACACCCTTCTCGATGCGGCGCAGCGGTGGCCGCGCGCCGGTTCGCTGGGGCCGCTGATCCGTGAACCGGACGGGACCATCTATCCGTCCGCGCGTACGGTGCCGACGCTGTCCTCCGGGGCAGGTCACGCATTGCTCGGTACGGTATGGCCCACGAACCCGTGGACGCAGCGTTACCGACAGGAGAACGAAGCGATCAGCGAGCGGCCCGTAGGTTGGCTTTCCGGATCCTGCTTGCTTCTTCGCCGTGCCGCGTTCGACAGCGTCGACGGATTCGATTCCCGATACTTCATGTACATGGAGGATGTGGACCTCGGCGATCGTCTCGGGCGAGCCGGCTGGCACAACGTCTATGTTCCGTCCGCGGAGGTCACTCACGCGAAGGGACATGCCGCAGGACGCCACCCGGAATTGATGCTTCCGGCGCACCATGAGAGTGCGTACCGATTCCAGGCAGATCGGCATCCGCATCCGTGGCAGGCACCGTTGCGCTGGGCGCTGCGTGGTGGCCTCGCGGTGCGATCCAAGATGGTGGTTGCTTCGGCTGTACGCGAGCGCGATGCAGGCAAGGTCGGTCATGAGGGGACCGATCTCGACGAGAAACAGGGGAGACCATGACGAGTGCTGCCGCACCGCATACCGACGCGGTGATTCTGGTCGGGGGCCAGGGAACGCGGCTTCGCCCGCTGACCCTGTCGGCGCCGAAGCCGATGCTGCCCACCGCGGGACTGCCGTTCCTGACACATCTGCTCGCGCGGATTCGTGAGGCCGGAATCAAGCATGTGGTTCTCGGCACGTCGTTCAAGGCGGAGGTTTTCGAGGAACACTTCGCGGACGGATCGGATCTCGGCCTCGAGATCGAGTACGTCACCGAAACCGAGCCGCTCGGGACCGGCGGGGGCATCCGCAACGTGCTGCCGAAGCTTCGCGCAGAGAACGTCATGGTGTTCAACGGCGACGTGCTCGGTGGAACAGATCTCGGGGCCGTACTCGACACCCACGTCCGCACCGAGGCGGATGTCACCTTGCATCTTGTTCGCGTGGGCGACCCCCGCGCGTTCGGCTGCGTGCCGACCGATGCCGACGGCCGGGTCACCGCTTTCCTCGAGAAGACCCAGGATCCGCCGACCGATCAGATCAACGCGGGCTGCTACGTGTTCCGTCGCGAGATCATCGAGGCGATCCCCGAAGGCCGTCCGGTGTCGGTCGAGCGCGAGGTGTTCCCCGCACTCCTGACGGAGGGCAGGAAGCTTTTCGGCCACGTCGACGCCGCGTATTGGCGCGACATGGGCACCCCGGAGGACTTCGTGCGTGGTTCGGCAGATCTGGTGCGCGGTATCGCTCCGTCACCGGCACTGCCGGGTCAGCGTGGTGAGTCGCTGGTGCATCCCGGTGCGTCCGTTGCGCCGGGTGCGTTGCTCATCGGTGGCACGGTGGTCGGCCGCGGCGCCGAAATCGGCGCGGGTGCGCGCCTCGACGGTGCGGTGATCTTCGACGGCGCGCGGGTCGAGGCCGGTGCGGTGATCGAGCGTACGATCGTCGGTTTCGGTGTGCGAGTGGGTCCGCGTGCCTTGATTCGCGACGGTGTGATCGGCGACGGTGCCGATATCGGTGCGCGCTGCGAACTGCTACGAGGTGCGCGGGTATGGCCCGGGGTCCAGATCCCGGATGGAGGAATCAGGTTCAGCACAGATGTCTGACTTCGAGACTGCCGCGACCTACACGAAGTACGTGGCGTTGGGGGATTCGTTCACCGAGGGAGTGGGAGACGATGATCCGTCCCGCCCGAACGGTGTGCGCGGGTGGGCCGACCGTGTCGCTGAGCAGCTCGCTCGCGGCAACGACGGATTCGGCTATGCCAACCTCGCAATCCGTGGTCGGTTGCTCCGGCAGATCCTCGACGAACAGCTCGATGCTGCACTTGCACTCGAACCCGACCTCGTGACGATCTATGCGGGCGGCAACGACATCATGAGGCCCGGCCTGGATCTCGATGTGCTCGTCGCGCAGTACGAGGAGGCGATCGCCGCGCTCACCGGCTCCGGCGCCCGGGTGCTGATGTGGACGGCGTACGACGTCGGCTGGGCCCCGGTGTTCCGGCATCTGCGGGGACGGGTCGCCATCTACAACGAACTCGTCCGTGAGGTCGCCGACCGCCACGGTGCGACGCTGGTCGACTATTGGCGGTTCTCCGAATACCGGGACTACCGCATGTGGGACTTCGATCGCTTGCACATGTCGCCGGAAGGGCACCGCAACATGGCGATCAGGGTGTTGGACACGCTCGGAGCGCAACACGAGATCGAGCCTGTGGAACTCGGACCGGCAGCGGTCGTGGCTCGCCCGGAGCAGCGTCGAGCCGACGCCAAGTGGGCGCGCGAGTTCTTGATGCCGTGGGTCCGGCGACGCGTCCGCGGCGAATCGTCGGGGGACGGGATCGCTCCGAAGCGTCCGGTCCCCGCGCCCATCGACCTGTAGCGGGCCGTCCGCCGGTAGATCAGCGGCGGGCGGCAGCGAGCCGTACGAGGTGTTCGATCGTCTCGTGTTCGGCATCGGCAGGCAACGCGTCGACCGGCCACCACTGCAGGTCGGTCGACTCGTTGCTGCGGACCGGTACCGAGCCCACCGGTGCGGTGACGAGGAACCTCAGATCGAGGTGTCGTGTGGGCTTGCCGAGTGAGCACGTGATCGGATGCGTATGCGCCGAGAGCAGGTTCGGGTCGATCGTGAGGTTGTCGATCCCCGATTCTTCCGAAGCCTCACGAAGTGCGGCATCGACGACGGTCTCGTCGCTTTGTTCGCAGTGCCCACCGAGCTGGATCCACCTGCCCACCCGCGGATGCAGCGTGAGCAGCACATTGCGATGATCGGCGTCGAGTACGAGCGACGACGCGGTGATGTGCCCGGGAACGTGCGAACGCAGGCAGCCGCCGGGTGCGGAATCGAGGAACGCGAGCATCGTGTGTTTCAAGGACTCTGCGTTCTCCGAATCCGTGCGCCACGCGTCCAGGCGCTCGAGTGCGGATGCGTGCAACGACTCGGCCGACACGGTTACAGCTCCCGCAGGGAGTCGCCGGGCTCCGAGACCTCGCGAGGCCGCGGCTCGTCTTTCGGGTATCCCACCGCGATCGCGCCGAGAGGCGACCAATCGTCGGGAAGATCGAGTTCTCTACGCACGACCTCGGGCGCGAAGATCGTCGATCCGATCCAGCAGCTACCCAGGCCACGTGTGGCGAGTGCGACGAGTAGACCTTGTACGGCAGCGCCCGCGGCGACGGTGAACATCGTGGCTTCGGCGGCGGTGCGGCGCGCATCCGGGTACTCGTGGGCCCCGTCGGGAACCCAGAACGGCACCAGCACTTCGGGCGCGTCGTAGAGGATCGATCCGCGGGCGAGACGGCGTTCGATGGCCACGGGCTCGAGTCCGTCGCCCGCGAGGTCGTCGGCCCAGCGGTCACGCATGCCGTCGAGCAGACGTCGTCGTACCTGTTCGGTGCGCACCCATACGAACCGAACCGGGCGGGTGTGGTGGGGCGCCGGCGCGGTGAGTGCTTCGGCAACTGCGTCGCGTAGGTCTTCGGGGTCGACCGGGTCGGCGGAGAATTCGCGTACCGACCGGCGCAACAGCAGTGCTTCGCGTCGGCCCCGTTCGAGCGCCTCGGCGGTGCCGAGCCAGAAGAGGTCGTCCTCTCCGCCGCGTACGAGTGCGCGTGCGGTGGAACCATCGTCGGGAAGGTCGAGGCCGCGAACCACTGCGACCGGGACTCCGCCGAGCTTGCCTTTGACGAGATCACCCGCGGCCGCGATCTCGTCGGCGAGTGCGACCGACGTGACCATGAGTTCGTTGCCCTGCGAGTCGTGGGAGCCCTCGTAGCCGTGGAGTACCGGTAGCCCGGCGGATCCGATCGCGGCGTCGGTCTGCCCGACACGCCACGCGCGGCCCATGGTGTCGGTGACCACCACGCCGACCCGCGCTCCGAGTAGTTCCAGGATCCGAGCGCGCAGCGTCGCTGCGCTGGCATCGGGATTCTCGGGCAGCAGCGCGAGTTCCGCGCCGTCGACGTTGGAGCCGTCGATGCCCGACGCGGCCTGCACTATGCCGAGCTTGTTCTCGGTGATCAGTGTGCGGCCCTTCTGGGCGAGCACCCGCACCGCTTCCTGGGTGACGAGGCGCCGACGGAGTGCGTCGCGTGCGTCGGGGTCGGTGGGGGAGGGCACGATGCGCCCCTCGGTCTTCGACAGGACCTTGCTGGTGACCACCAGGATGTCGCCGTCGACGATCCACGGCGCGGCGGCGACGAGCGCGGCGGCGAGGTCGTCGCCGGGTCGGAACTCCGGTAGGCCGGTGACCGGTCTGATCTCGACGGGGCCGCCCGGCGCGTGGTCACGCACGGAGGTGTCGGTCGCGCTGTCTGCGGGCATCACAATTGCACTCCGGCGAGTTCCAGTGCGGCGCGGGCCATCTCGGCGGTCGCGTCGACGTCGGTCATCAGCAGTGGCACGCTTCGTACCTCGACGCCGGGAACATCGGCCTCGTCGGTCGAATGCACGAGCCAGCCGTCGAGGATTCCGGTGCCACTGCGGGCTCCGTAGTGCCTGCCCACTGCCTCGGCGGTGGTGTCGACTCCGATCACGTCGAGGCACGCGTCGGCCATGCCTCGTAGCGGCTTACCTCCGATCACGGGGGACAGGCCGACGACCTTCGCCTTCGTGGTCCGTAGTGCGCCGCGGATGCCCGGCACGGCGAGGATCGCACCGACGCTCACGACGGGGTTCGACGGCGCAAGAACGACCACGTCGGCGGACTCGATGGCGTCGAGGACGCCGGGTGCCGGTTTCGCGTCGTCGGCACCGATGTGGGCGAAGCTGTGGGTAGGAACCTGGGCGCGGTGACGCACCCACCATTCCTCGAAGTGGATCGCGCGCTGCATGCCGTCGGCGGCATCGGTGATTACCACGTGGGTCTCACTGCGGTCGTCGGATGCCGGTAGCAACGTGACGCCGGGCTTCCATCGTGCGCACAGCGCTTCGGTGACAGCGGAGAGCGGATATCCCGTGCGCAGCATCCTCGTGCGGATCAGATGGGTGGCGATATCGCGGTCGCCGAGACCGAACCAGTCGGGGTCTGCGCCGTAGGCTGCGAGTTCTTCCTTGGCATTCCAGGTTTCGGCCTTTCGGCCCCATCCGCGCTCGGCGTCGATGCCGTCGCCGAGCGTGTACATGCATGTATCGAGATCGGGGCAGATCCTCAGGCCGTGCATCCACACGTCGTCACCGACGTTGACGACGGCAGTGATCCGATGCGGCGCGTCGGGGTCGATGTCCGAGCCCCGTGCGATGCCGAGGAATTCTCGCAGTCCTGTGAGGAAACGGGCACCGCCGACACCTCCGACCAATACAGTCACATTCACGGGGCCAGCCTATGCGGTGCGCGCGGTACCCCGGCGAGCGCCGTCCTAAACCAAGAAATTGCAAAGTCGTCGATCGTAAGCGAGAAAATCCGTTCCGCTTGACCGCGACACGCCCGGCGTGTCTAATCACATATGTGTCATTCCGAGTTTCCGGATCGGGATCGATTGTGACGACGTCGCATTCGAGCAAGATTCGGGGGGTGGCAGAAAGATCCCGATCCGCGAAAGTTGCGGCGCTGCAGGTGAGGAGGCGGAGGATGGCCGACGAGCGCGAAGTTTTCGAGATCTCTCGGATCGATACTGCAGTCGAGAGTGTCTGCGACGACTCCGACAGTGGCACACCGATTCTGCAATTGATTACAGGATTTGGTGATTCGACGGATGTCGAGGAGCAGTGGCAGGAACGTGCACTGTGCGCACAGACCGACCCGGAGGCGTTCTTCCCTGAAAAGGGTGGTTCGACGCGGGAAGCGAAGCGCATCTGCCTGGGGTGTGAGGTTCGTGACGAATGTCTCGAATATGCGCTTGCTCACGACGAACGTTTCGGAATCTGGGGCGGGCTGTCCGAAAGGGAACGGCGGCGCCTCAAGCGCGGCATCGTCTGACGGTCTGGTCCGGCCCGGTACGGGGAGTACGGGCTTGATTCATCGGTGTCCGGGGACGATCCACGACGAAGGCCGGGTACTCGGGCGACCGAGTACCCGGCCTTCGCTGTATTCGTCTCCCGCCGGCGTCAGCTCTCGTCGCCGAGATCGCCCAGTTCCGGATCGATGACCTCCGGTTCGATGCCGAGGTAGGTCGCGACCTGATGGACGAGGACGTCGTGCACGAGGTGGGTGAGATCGTCGGGATCCTCGGCGCGGAGCTCGAGCGGGCGGCGGAACAACACGATCCGTGCGCGAGTCGCGGCGCCCCTGCGGTCGATCCCCGCGGGGACGAGCCGCGACAGCGGGACCGGTCCGTCGGCGACGACTTCGTCGGGCCAGTTCACCGAGTCGGGGTCGCGTGCGCGAATCTTGGGGACGTCGTCGACCGCAAGGTCGAGTTTCGTGAGGCGGTCGTGCCACTGAGCGTCGATCGGCGCGAACGCGCTGAGGACGAGGAGGTCGAACTTCTCGGCTCGGGACTTGCGCGCAGGCAGGTCGTGGGGAAACAGCGGTCCGCGGATTCCGCGACCGCGTCGCGTCACCGTGCGGGACGACACGGGAGTAGTACGACGTGCTCGGGCCATGCAGTGGAGATTACGACAGGGAGATTGCGGCAGCCGAAATCGGAGGGCTGCTCCCCGGTGTGTCCGAATAGTCCCGGGGCCGGTGACACGCTACGCTCCGAGGCGTGAGATCACTGCGTCGATGCTGCCGGCCTGGGTGCAAGAACCCTGCTGTTGCGACGCTGACCTACGTGTATTCGGACTCGACCGCTGTTGTAGGGCCCCTTGCCACGGTCGCAGAGCCGCACTCGTGGGATCTGTGCGAAACGCACGGCTCGAGAATCACCGCGCCGAAAGGTTGGGAACTCGTCCGGTACGAGGGGGCGTTCGACACCGCCACCCCCGACGAAGACGATCTCACCGCCCTCGCCGAAGCGGTGCGCGAGGCAGGCATGGGCGAACGCGACCGGCCCGAGACGGACCCGGCAGTCGCGGAGGTCGCGCCGCGTGCGGTGGTTCCTTCGGCTGCGCGTACGGGCCGCCGAGGCCACCTTCGCGTGTTGCCCGATCCCACGAGCTGACCCCGTCGCACTAGGCTGATCGCGGACCTGCGCCACGAGGATGGTGCGGTGCAATTCGACGATCAGGAGCGGAAACAGTGGCGAGATCTGCCGAATCGGTTGCAGCCGTGATCAAGGCGTACGACGTTCGCGGCGTGGTGGGGACGCAGATCGACGAGGATTTCGTCCGCGAGGTCGGTGCGTCGTTCGCCCGGCTCGTCCGCAGCGACAGCGCTGCAACCCGCGTGGTGATCGGTCACGATATGCGTGAATCGTCTCCGGTGCTGTCGAACGCGTTCGCCGAGGGGGTCGTCGCACAGGGTCTCGACGTGGTGCTCATCGGTCTTGCCTCCACCGATCAGCTGTACTTCGCCTCCGGCATCCTCGACGCGCCCGGTGCGATGTTCACCGCAAGCCACAACCCGGCCGAGTACAACGGCATCAAACTGTGCCGGTCCGGCGCGAAGCCGGTCGGTCAGGAGACCGGACTCGGAACAATCTCCGCCGAGGTGATCGAAGGGGTACCGGCCTATGACGGCGCCCCCGGCACGATCAGCGAACAGGACGTGCTCGAGCAGTACGCGTCCTTCGTGCGGGGACTGGTCGACCTGTCGCAGATGCGCCCGCTCAAGGTTGCGGTCGACGCGGGGAACGGAATGGGCGGACACACCGTCCCGGCCACGTTCGGCGCGCTACCGATCGAGCTGGTCCCGTTGTATTTCGAACTCGACGGAACGTTCCCCAACCACGAGGCCAACCCGTTGGAGCCTGCGAACCTGGTAGACCTGCAGCGCCTCGTCGCCGAGTCCGGTGCCGATGTCGGCCTCGCCTTCGACGGCGACGCAGACCGTTGCTTCGTCGTCGACGAGCGTGGTGAACCCGTGACCCCGTCTGCCGTTACCGCTCTGGTCGCGGCCCGTGAACTCGGCAAGGAACCGGGCGCTACGATCATCCACAATCTGATCACCTCACGTGTCGTCCCCGAACTGGTCACCGAACTCGGCGGCAAGCCGGTGCGTACTCGGGTCGGCCACTCGTTCATCAAGCAGCAGATGGCAGAGACCGGTGCGGTTTTCGGCGGGGAACACTCCGCTCACTACTATTTCCGCGACTTCTGGGGCGCCGACTCCGGCATGCTCGCCGCCCTTCATGTCCTGGCCGCGCTCGCGGGCCAGGACGGTTCGCTGTCGGAGCTCATGGCGTCCTACAACCGGTACGAGGCGTCAGGAGAGATCAACTCCACCGTCAGCGACGCGTCGGAACGGACAGAGGCAGTGGTCGCCGCGTTCGCCGACCGTGCTCGGTCGGTCGACCGCCTCGACGGTGTGACCGTCGATCTCCCCGACAATGCGTGGTTCAACCTGCGTGCGTCCAACACCGAACCGTTGCTGCGGCTGAATGTGGAGGCGCCCACCCGCGCAGAGGTCAGCGCGCTGGTCGAGGAAATCCTGGCCGTCGTGCGTGCGTGACGGAAGTATTCGTGGCAGCGATAATCGAGGTACCCGGTGCGCGTGCCGTATCGGGGCCGACTCGATTCTGTGAGGAGAGAAAGGGGGCACGGTCGTGACGGCTCCCTCGCCGCTGTTCGACTTCGATGACGCGAGTGCACTCATCGAGGCCGATGTCGATGGAATCCTGCGCAGCGCCGCACTCGGGGGTGCGCAGATTCGCGCGAGCGTCGCTGCTGCCGAGGAGGTCGTGCGCGGCCGTCTTCATGGCGTCCATCCACGCAGCGTCGTCCTCGTCGGCGGGGACGTCCGCGCCGGTCGCGCTGCAGAACTTGTGGTTGCGCTCTTCTCGGATCGTTGTGCGGTGCCACTCGTTGCCGTTCCCGCGACACCCCCGTGGGTGGGCCCACTCGATATCGTCGTCGTGGCGGGGGACGACGCGGGTGATCCAGCGCTCGCCGCGTCCATCGACGGTGCGCTCAGGCGAAGTGCGGAGGTCGTGGTGGACGCCCCGGACGAAGGGCCGGTCCGATCGGTGGCTGCGGGTCGCGCGCTGGTGCTCGCGCCGCGCGTACATGTGCCGACCGCCTATGCATTCACGCGGCACCTCGCTGTGTTCTGCGCGGTGCTGGACTCGCTGGAGGCCTCCCGTCTCGGCAGCGCACTCCCTGATCTCGGGAGGATCGCCGATTCGGTCGATGCAGAGTCTGCGCGTGACCACCCGTCGAACGAGGTCTTCGAGAACCCGGCGAAGTCGCTGGCGACGCGGATGTTGTCGCGCCGCGTGGTGATTGCGGGTGATTCGCAGACCACCGCGGTGCTGGCGCGACACGCCACGGATTCGTTGTTGATGGTTGCCGGTGTGATCGCCACCCCGGCGGCGCTACCGGACGCGCTCGTGGCACGAAATCGTCTGCTCGACTCGTCCGCCGGTCCCGACGCGTACGACCCGTTCTTCCACGATGAAGAACTGGATGGACCCGCGCCGGCCGCACCGGTACGGGTGTTCGTGCTCAGCACGGACGAGGACCGACCGGCCGCGCGACGCCGAGCCGCGGCACTACCGGATATGGAATTGGTGTCTGTTGTGGGGGAGTTCGAAGCCCGTGAGGTCCCATCTGCGCTCGAGCAGGTGGCCGTACTGACCGCGAGACTGGAATTGGCTGTGGCCTACCTGCGACTGGCCGGTGGTCGGTAGTGCACCGTCTCGAAGGTGCGGTGCGCTCCTACGCGTGGGGTTCGCGCACTGCTATTGCCACGTTGTGCGGCAGGACCGTGCCGTCCGATCATCCCGAGGCGGAACTGTGGTTCGGCGCGCACCCGGCGGATCCGGCTCGGGTGGTCGACAACGGTCAGGCGCCGGTGTCATTGCTCGAACTGCTCGATGGCGACCCTCCCGCGCAGCTGGGTGACGACAGCGTCGAACGGTTCGGGCCGAGGTTGCCGTTCTTGTTGAAGCTGCTCGCGGCAGAGGAACCGTTGTCCTTGCAGGCACATCCCAGTGCCGTCCAGGCCGCCGAGGGCTATGCGCGCGAGGAAGCGCTCGGTGTGCCCCTCGATTCGTCGGTGCGCAATTACCGCGACCCGAACCACAAGCCCGAACTGGTTGTTGCGTTGACGCGTTTCGAGGCGCTCGCGGGTTTCCGCGATGCGGCTCGCACCGTCGAGTTGCTCGAGGCGCTGCGCGTGCCCGAACTCGATCCCTATGTGGGCCTGCTTGCGGGACAGCCGGACTCCGACGGTCTCCGCGCCTTGTTCACCACCTGGATCACCTTGCCCGCGCAGGCGCTGTCCGCACTCGTTCCGCGCGTCCTGGATGGATGCGTGACATATCTCGCGACCGGAGGTGATGTTCCCCGCGAGTTCGTCGAAGAGGTGCGGACCGCATTGCAGCTCGCCGAGATCTATCCCGGTGATGCGGGTGTCCTCGCTTCGTTGTTGCTGAACCGGATCACTCTGGAACCGGGGCAGGGCCTGTATCTCGATGCCGGGAACCTGCACGCTTATCTGCACGGGATGGGCATCGAGATCATGGCGAACTCGGACAATGTCCTGCGCGGTGGCTTGACTCCCAAGCATGTGGATGTGCCGGAACTGTTGAGAGTGCTCGATTTCGGTTCGCCGGATGTCCCTGTCCTCGAGGCCGAGCCGGTGGGCACGCATGAATGGCGGTATCGCACGCCGGCTCCGGAGTTCGCGCTGTCGCGGCTCGAACTCGGGGCGGGTGAGACGGTGTCGCTGGCGCCGTGCGGACCGCAGATCCTGCTGTGCACGTCGGGGTCGACCACGGTCGAGTGCGGCGGAGAGAGCATCGAATTGGGACAGGGCCGCTCGGTGTGGCTTCCCGCGTCCGATCCGAAGCTGGATGTCATTGCCGGCGATGTCGATGTGCAGGTGTTCCGTGCCCGTCTCGGGTGGGACCGCGCGGATAGGTGATCTCGCGAGAGCACCGGCTCGGACGAATCGGATCTGTCGAATGAGGGCGCTCCTGCGGGAGCGCCCTCATTCGTGCCTATGACGGGTTACAAACTCCTCAATTTGTCTAGACTACGTACGTCAACGCGGGTAATGTCAACAAGTGAGTGATATAGGTCATTGATCTCCGGCTGAAGGGGAATGGGCATGGCCACGCGCACAGAAGGGGTCCCGAACCCCTCCGCATCGCAATGGCGAGACCGCAAGCGATACCTCTGGCTGCTCGGTCTCGTCCCGCCGACAGCGGTCTTCATGGCCACTGCGTTGGTCTGGGGCGGTAACCGGCTGGGGCTCGACTCGGTCACACCGGTTCTCTGGTGGATCGGGCCGATCCTCGTGTTCGTGCTCGTCCCCGCCCTCGATCTTGTCGTCGGTCCCGATGGTGAGAACCCGCCCGACGAAATCGTCGAGGCGCTCGAGAACGACCGGTTCTACCGGTACTGCACCTACCTCTACCTGCCGTTCCAGTTCGCGACGCTGGTCTGGGCGTGCTACCTGTGGTCGTCCGAGGACCTGTCGTGGCTCGGTATCGACGGTGGCCTCGGCGTCGTCTCGAAGATCGGACTCGCGATCTCGGTGGGTGTAGTCGCCGGCATCGGCATCAACACCGCGCACGAGCTCGGGCACAAGACCGTCCGCCTGGAACGACGGCTGTCGCGGATCGCGCTCGCGCAGTCCTTCTACGGTCACTTCTACGTCGAGCACAACCGCGGCCACCACGTCCGGGTGTCGACACCTGAAGACCCGGCCTCGGCTCGGTTCGGAGAGAGCTTCTGGGAGTTCCTGCCGCGCAGTGTGGTCGGGAGCCTGCGTTCGTCCTGGCGGCTCGAACGTGACCGGCTGGAGCGTCTCGGTCGCCCCGTGTGGTCGCTGCGCAACGAGGTGCTGAGTGCATGGCTGATCTCGGTGGTCCTGTTCGCCGCGCTCATCGCAGCGTTCGGGATCGGGATCGCACCGTATCTCGCGATTCAGGCCGTATTCGGTTTCAGCCTGCTGGAAGTCGTGAACTACCTCGAACACTACGGATTGTTGCGTCAGCGGACGCCAAGCGGCCGGTACGAGCGGTGTACCCCTGCGCACAGCTGGAACAGCGACCACCTCGTGACGAATGTCTTCCTCTATCACCTGCAGCGACACAGCGATCACCACGCGAATCCGACACGGCGTTACCAGACGCTGCGCAGCATGGAGGTCTCCCCTCAGCTGCCTGCGGGCTACGCGACGATGCTCACGCTCGCCTATTTCCCGCCGCTGTGGCGCAAGGTGATGGACCACAGAGTTCTCGAGCACTACTCCGGCGATATCTCCCGGATCAATGTGCACCCCAGGCGCCGGGAAAAGATCCTCGCCCGTCACCGCGCTACATCGAATGCGGATCAGGGCCGCACGCCAGACTTCGGGGAGGAATCATGACCGACGAGTACCGACTGTTCCGCTGCCTCGTCTGCGGATTCGAATACGACGAAGCGCAGGGCTGGCCCGAGGAGGGTATCGATCCGGGCACCCGGTGGGGCGACATCCCTGACGATTGGTCGTGCCCGGACTGCGGCGCGGCGAAGGCCGATTTCGAGATGATCGAGATCGTCCGGCGATGAGCTGTGCGCTTTGACGCACCCGCACGGTCGTGAAATTGTCACGGTCATGGCACCGGTGCGCGGACAGTCCCCTCGTCACTTCCACGAGGCAAGCCGGGTCCTCCTGCGCACGACGATCCTCGACGCCATGCGCGGGCTGCTTCTCGAACGGGACTGGTCTTCGGTCACCATGAGCGAGATTGCCCGCGCAGCCGGGATCAGCCGGCAGACGCTCTACAAGGAATTCTCGTCCCGGAACGGGCTCGCCCAGGGTTACGCGCTGCGCCTCGTGGACGAATTCGCTGATGCGGTGGGGGATTCGGTGTATGCACACGTCGGTGACGTGCGCGCAGCCCTCGTCGACGGCTTCGCGTCGTACTTCGTCGCTTCTGCGGCAGACCCGCTCGTGCGGTCATTGCTCGACGGCGAGGCCAAACCCGACCTGCTGCGCTTGATCACGACCGACGCCGCGCCGATTCTCGAGCGGGGCGCAGGCAGACTCGCCGACACTTTCGCGAACAGCTGGATCGCGGCACCCGCCGAGGACGCCGTGATGCTGGCCCGCGTCGTCGTGCGCGTGGCGCTGAGTTTCATTTCGATGCCCCCGACGTCGGGGTCGGATGTCGCGGCCGAGCTCGCCGACATCCTTGTGCCCTTCGTCGAGAAGGTTGCCGTGACGGACTGAGCACTGCGGTCGGGACGGCTCGTCGATGCTGTGGCCGGACCGGAACGACGGGACGTGACCGGCCTCCGATGTGGCCATGCAATCCTCTCCTCCGGTGTGTCGGGGTGTTCTGCGGTTCGTTGGGACACGGGAAGGTGCTATCGAGTACCTGACGTCCCGTCCGCTGTTGTTAGCCTGGTGGGCATCCACCGATTTGCCGATAGGAAGAGGCATCCGCACAGTGTCTGACACCACGCTTGTCGCAGACCAGATCAACGGGCTCGATTTCAAGGTCGCCGATCTCTCGCTTGCCGAGTTCGGCCGCAAAGAGATCCGCCTGGCCGAGCACGAGATGCCGGGATTGATGGCGCTGCGCCGTGAATACGCCGAGGTCCTGCCGCTGAAGGGCGCGCGTATCTCCGGTTCGCTGCACATGACGGTGCAGACCGCGGTCCTGATCGAGACACTCGTCGCTCTCGGTGCCGACGTCCGGTGGGCATCGTGCAACATCTTCTCCACGCAGGACCATGCTGCGGCAGCCGTGGTGGTGGGCCCGCACGGCACCACCGACGAGCCCAAGGGTGTGCCGGTGTTCGCGTGGAAGGGTGAGACGCTCGAAGAGTACTGGTGGGCGGCCGAGCAGATGCTCACGTGGCCCGGCGACCCGGCCAACATGATTCTCGACGACGGTGGCGACGCCACGATGCTCGTCCTCAAGGGTGCCCAGTTCGAGAAGGCCGGTGTCGTGCCGCCGACGGACGAGGAGCAGGACTCCACCGAGTACCAGGTGTTCCTGCAGTTGCTGCGCGAGTCGCTCGCCGCGGACTCGAAGAAGTGGTCCACCGTCGCCGAGTCCGTGCAGGGCGTCACCGAAGAGACGACGACGGGTGTGCTGCGGCTCTACCAGCTGTCGGCTGCCGGTGAGCTGGCGTTCCCGGCGATCAACGTCAACGATTCGGTCACCAAGAGCAAGTTCGACAACAAGTACGGGACCCGCCACTCCCTGCTCGACGGTATCAACCGCGGCACCGACGTCCTGATCGGCGGCAAGGCCGCACTGGTCTGTGGCTACGGCGACGTCGGCAAGGGCTGCGCCGAAGCGTTGCGTGGCCAGGGTGCACGTGTGTCCGTCACCGAGGTCGACCCCATCAACGCGCTGCAGGCGATGATGGACGGCTTCGACGTTGTCACCGTCGAGGATTTCATCGGCCGGGCCGACATCGTGATCACCTCGACAGGCAACAAGGACATCATCACCTTCGAGCACATGAAGGCGATGAAGCACCAGGCGATCCTGGGCAACATCGGTCACTTCGACAACGAGATCGACATGGCAGGGCTCGAACGTGCCGCCGATGTCACGCGGGTCAACATCAAGCCGCAGGTCGACGAGTTCCGTTTCGCGGACGGCCACACGATCATCGTGCTGTCCGAGGGACGTCTGCTGAACCTCGGCAACGCCACGGGTCACCCGTCGTTCGTCATGTCCAACTCGTTCGCGAACCAGGTGATCGCGCAGATCGAACTGTGGACGAAGCCGGACGAGTACGACAACGAGGTCTACCGCCTGCCCAAGCATCTCGACGAGAAGGTAGCGCGGATCCACGTCGAGGCGCTCGGTGGCACGCTCACCAGGCTCACCAAGGAGCAGGCCGAGTACATCGGCGTCGATGTCGAGGGCCCGTACAAGCCCGAGCACTACCGCTACTGATACGGCTACGGTCCGGAGCTACGAGAAACTCGAACCGCATGGGTGTTCTGATCGTCGTCGAAGGTCTCGACGGGGCGGGTAAGCGGACGCTGTCCGCCGGCCTCGTCGAGACCTGGCGTGCGCACGGTGCGTCGGTGGCGACGCTCGCCTTTCCCAGATACGGGAAATCCGTGCACGCCGACCTCGGGGCCGAGGCCCTGCGAGGCGGGCACGGCGACACCGCCTCGAGCATCGAGGCGATGGCACTGCTGTGGGCGCTGGATCGCCGCGACGCGGGAGGCGAGCTCCGAAAGCTTCTCGCCGACAACGATATTGTGTTGCTCGATCGGTATGTGGCATCGAACGCCGCGTATACCGCTGCCCGGCACCACGAGTCGGCATCGGGGCCGTCCGTCGAGTGGGTGGGCGATCTCGAGTTCGGCAGGTTCGGCCTTCCGAGACCGGATTTGCAAGTGCTGCTGCGGGTCCCCGTCGATCTCGCCGCCGAGCGCGCACGCACGCGCGAGGCCGCCGATTCCACGCGCGAGCGCGATGCCTACGAACGCGACACCGACCTGCAGGCGCGCACCGGTGCGGTATACGACGGGCTTGCGGCGGACCGGTGGGCGTCGGAGTGGATTGTGGCCGGACCTGATTCCGACCCGCGACAACTCGCCGTTCGGATCTCAAATCTGCTTCACAACGGTCGAGGAGTGACACGATAGAGGTCATGAAGCCGAGGATTCTGGTTGTCGACGACGATTCTGCGCTCGCAGAGATGCTCACGATCGTCCTGCGTGGTGAAGGGTTCGAACCCTTCGTGGTGGGCGACGGGACTCAGGCTCTCGGGGCGGTGCGCGAGATCCGCCCCGATCTCGTCCTGCTCGATCTGATGCTCCCAGGCATGAACGGGATCGACGTGTGCAGGGTGCTCCGGTCGGATTCGGGCGTGCCCATCGTCATGCTCACTGCGAAGTCGGACACCGTGGACGTCGTCCTCGGTCTCGAGTCCGGCGCCGATGATTACATCGTCAAGCCGTTCAAGCCGAAGGAACTCGTCGCGCGGGTGCGGGCGCGGTTGCGCCGCACCGAGCAGGAGCCCGCCGAGATGTTGTCCATCGGCGAGATCGCGATCGACGTCCCCGCACACAAGGTGAGTCGCGGTGAGGAGCAGATCTCCCTCACGCCGCTCGAATTCGATCTGCTCGTCGCACTCGCCCGGAAGCCGCGGCAGGTGTTCACACGCGAGGTGTTGCTCGAGCAGGTGTGGGGATACCGTCACGCCGCTGATACCCGACTGGTGAACGTTCACGTGCAGCGTCTGCGCGCGAAGGTGGAGAAGGATCCCGAGAATCCCGAGGTCGTACTGACTGTCCGGGGGGTCGGCTACAAGGCCGGACCGCCGTGATCCGTGCTTACCGTCTGCGGCGGAGGATCACACGGAGAACTCTGCCGCTGCTGAGGTGGTCACGCACGCTGAGCAGTGGGCTCGCACATACCTGGCGTCGATCACTTCAGCTGAGGGTCGTTGCATCGACCCTTTCCCTCTCACTGATCGTGATGCTCGTGTTGGGAGTCGTCCTCACGAGCCAGATCACCGACCGTCTCCTCGAAGTCAAGATCGATGCGGCTACCGAGGAGATGGAACGCTCTCGCGCGCTGGTGGAAGCCCAGCTCGCGGGAGCCGACGATTCCGGTTCGCTCACGGTCCGGCTCGACGGTGCTGCCGCGAGCCTGACCAACCGGGGAAGTGATGCAGGGCAGGACACCGGGGTCGCCGGGACGTTCGATCCGGTGCTCATCGTCCCCGGTGACGGGCCACGTGCGCCGACGTCGAGCGGGCCGGCCGACCAGATCCCGCAGAATCTGCGCGCGTTCGTGCAGAACGATCAGATCGCCTACCAATTCGCGCCGGTTGACGACCCGGACGGATATTCCGGTCCGGCACTGATCATGGGTAGCCCGACCGAGTCCGACATCTCGACACTCGAGCTCTATCTGGTATTTCCGTTGGCCGGCGAGGAACGCACCCTCGCGTTGGTCCGCGGAACCCTTCTCGTCGGTGCCGGTGTGCTTCTGGTGTTGCTGGCAGCGATATCCATGATCGTCGCCCGACAGGTGGTTCTGCCGATTCGCTCGGCCTCGCGTATCGCGGTGCGCTTCGCGGACGGCCGGCTCAAGGAACGCATGCCGGTGCGCGGTGAGGACGACATCGCTCGCCTGGCGATGTCGTTCAACGAGATGGCGGAGAGCCTGTCGCGGCAGATCACCCAGCTCGAGGAATACGGCAACCTGCAGAAGCGGTTCACATCCGACGTCAGCCACGAGCTCCGCACTCCGTTGACCACTGTCCGGATGGCTGCCGATCTCATCCACGACGGCAGCGACGAGCTGGATCCCTCCCTCAAACGTGCATCAGAACTGCTGGTCGCCGAACTCGATCGGTTCGAGTCGCTGCTGAACGACCTCCTCGAGATCAGCCGCCACGACGCCGGAGTGGCAGAACTCGCGTCCGAACAGCTGGACCTGCGCATGTGTGCGCGGGCGGCGATCGGGACGGTCCGTCATCTCGCGCGCGAGACGGCCACCGAATTGATCGTGGATCTGCCGGACGATGCAGTCAACGCGGACGTCGATCCGCGTCGCGTCGAGCGGATCCTGCGCAATCTCCTCGCCAACGCCATCGACCACGGCGAGGGCAAACCGATCTTGCTGCGCCTACGCGCCGACGACAATGCGGCCGCGTTCGTCGTGCGCGACCAGGGTGTCGGCCTGCGTCCGGGGGAGGAGAAGCTCGTCTTCAACCGGTTCTGGCGCTCCGATCCGTCGCGGGTACGACGCTCTGGTGGCACCGGCCTGGGACTGGCGATCAGTGTGGAGGACGCGAATCTGCACAACGGCAAACTGGAAGCGTGGGGTGAGCCGGGGCGAGGCGCGAGCTTCCGGTTGACGTTGCCACTTGTGCGGGGGCGCAAGGCGGGCCGTAGCCCACTCCCGCTCGTCCCCACTGCGGTTCGTGCGGTCCAAGGCAAGCCCCCGCCGGAACTGCCGGCGGGCGAGAACGCGGGAGTCGTCGAGAATACGGCCGGTCCGGAAAAGGCCGGAACGAGCGAGAACACCGGGCCCAGCGACAGCACCGGAACGAATGAGCCTGCACCATCCGAAGGAGCCGCAACATGAGCCACCGCCGCTCACGTGTGCTCGGTTGCGTGATCGCCCTGTTGTCGGCGCTCGCGTTGGTGGTGCCCGGTTGTGCGAGCCTTCCCGATTCCTCATCGCCCCAGGCCATCGGAACGATCGACCGCGGACCGGCGACGACGGAGGTGCCCGCGCCGGAACCGGGACGCGAGCCCGACCTGCTTTTGAGAGACTTCCTCCAGGCCAGTACCAACCCCGCCAACCGCCACGTCGCGGCTCGCCAGTTCCTCACCTCGGAGATGTCGGCGCGGTGGGACGACGCAGCCAGTGCCACGATCGTTGACAAGGTCGATGTTCTGGCCGAGGAGCGTGACGGCAACACCGCCACGTACGTCGTGCGCGCGAACATCGTCGGGCATCTCGAGGAGGGCGGCCTCTACCGCGCCGACAACGGTGATCTCGAAGCGAAGTTCTCGCTGGTCCGGGACAACGGTGAATGGCGGATCGACGAGACGCCGCCGGGCGTGATCATGGACAAGGCTCGATTCCTCAACAGTTACCAACGTCGATCGTTGTACTTCGTCACTCCAAGCGGCAGCACCGTCGTTCCCGATCCGCGGTGGATATCCGGAACACCCGAGCAAGCGGCGACGCAGCTGATCGGGCTTCTCATCGAAGGACCCAAACCTTCGCTTGCGCCCGCCGTGCACAACGAGCTGGCCGACACGACGATCCTCGGTCCGATCACCAAGGCGGACGGCCGGACCAGTCAGGTCGGCGTGGGCCTCGGCGGGATCCGGGTGGACTTCGGCGGACTAGCGTCGCTGGCGGAACCGGCAAGGGAACTCCTCGCAGCCCAGGTGATATGGACGCTGGCCAACGCCGAGATAGCGGGGCCGTACGTCCTCCTCTCGGACGGACAACCGCTGGACGAGCGCTACCCCAACGGGTGGACCACAGCCGATGTGGCGACGATGAATCCACTGGCGACTTCGGGGACACCGATCGGGTTGCATGCGCTTCTCGGCGGCAGTCTGGTCAGTGTCGCGGAAACCGGCGTCACACCGGTCCAGGGCTTCTTCGGTTCGGTCGACAATCTTCGTTCGGTGGGGATGTCGCGCGACGGAGCCCTTCTTGCGGCCGTAGCGGACACCGGCCGGCCGGCACCCGAGCCTGCCGCGGAGCTCGTGGTCGGTGGGTACAACGACGGATCGCCGGAACCGGCTGTCGAAGGAGCGTCCATCACCCGGCCGTCGTGGGCACCCGACGGCAATTCCGTGTGGGCGGTCGTCAATGGCACTGCCGTGGTGAGGGCGGTCCGAGAACCGGGCAGCGGACGCGTCACGGTCGTGGGGGTCGAGGCCGGAGCGATCCGCGCACTCGGCGGCCGCATCAGCGAATTGCGTCTGTCGCGCGACGGCGTGCGCGCCGCGATGATCATCGACGGACGCGTGTATATCGCGATCGTGGTGCAGACCCCGAACGGTGAGTTCTCGCTGACGAGTCCACGCGAGATAGCGTTCGATCTGGGCGGGCCCGCCTTGTCGCTGGACTGGAGCACTTCCGACACAGTCGTGGTCTCCCGGTCGGCCTCCGACATTCCCGTCGTTCAGATCGCGATCGACGGATCGCGGATGGACGCGCTTCCGAGCCGGAACCTGACACCACCGGTCGTCGCGGTCGAGGCATCGACGACCACCGAGTACGTGGCCGACACGAGAGCGGTCTTCCAACTGAACAACAGCGATCCTGCAGGCGACCGGTACTGGCGGGAAGTACCCGGCCTGGCCGGGTTGACCGCGGAGCCGGTGTTGCCCGGCTGATCTGTCGTACCGGCCCGGCACACTGTGCAGGTGCTCTCAGCGCTCCTCGACCTGGTGCTGCCCGTCCGCTGTGGCGGTTGTGAGACGGCGGGCACTCCGTGGTGCCGGAGGTGCGCTGACACTTTGAACGACTCGCCTGCCCGGGTGCGTGCGCGGGTCGATCCGGGGGTGCCGGTGTGGGCGCTCGGGGCGTACTCCGGTGCTCGGCGCAATGCTGTCGTCGCGGCGAAGGAGCGTGGTCGCCGCGACCTCGCGACACCACTGGGATTGGCGGTGGCGGTCGCGATCGCCCGATTGCGACGCTGGGGTGAGATCCCCAGCGGACCGCTGCTCGTGGTGCCTGCACCGAGCCGAGCCAGGGCAGCGAGAGCGCGCGGCGGAGACCCGGTCACCCGGATGGCCCGGTGCGCGGCTTCTCACGATCGGTCGCTCCACGTGCATCCCGTATTGGTCACCGATGCCGGGGTGCGCGACTCCGTCGGTTTGTCGGCGCGTCAGCGGCAGGCCAATCTTGCCGGACGCATTTCGATTCGGGCGGGTTCGATACCACGAGGACTTCCCGTGCTCGTGATCGACGACATCGTCACCACCGGCGCAACCGCGGCCGAGGCTGTCCGAGTGCTCCGAAAAGAGGGGTTTCGGACGTCCGGAATCCTGGCGATCTCACATGCCTGAACGGGTCTGTGTGATAGGCGGCAAACTGCCGAAAAAGTGAATTCGATCGGAACAGTGGCGGACCTTCCGGTTACGTACTACCGTCGGCGGCAGACCCGGAAACAACAAGGTAGACGGGTAGAAATACTCGATCTTCCCTGTTTCGGGCAGAGCGCCCAAGCGCTCATCGATCCTGCCGGTGCGCGTGCTGCGCCGGCCGTACTCGGGAGGTACGAGTGACGAACCCTTCGAATTCCACCGTCGCGGTCGCCGAGACCGGCGAGTCCGCTCCGCAGACCGTGAACGCCGACGTCGTGGTGAAAGGCCGCAATGTCGAGGTGCCGGATCATTTCCGGATCTACGTGTCGGAGAAGCTAGCTCGGCTCGAACGGTTCGACCCGACGATTTTCCTGTTCGACGTCGAACTACAGCACGAACGCAATCGTCGCCAGATGAAGAGTTGTCAGCGGGTCGAGATCACCGCTAGAGGTAAAGGGCCCGTCGTTCGCGCGGAGGCTGCGGCCGACAGCTTCTATGCCGCCTTCGAGTCGGTGACGGCCAAGCTCGAGTCTCGTCTGCGTCGCACGAAGGACCGCCGTAAGGTCTCCTACGGCGACAAGACCCCGGTTTCGGTTGCAGAGGCAACAGCCGAGCTCGCGCAAGACGACTCGCTCGGAATCTCGCCGGATGTCAGCCTCGACGGATACGAACAGGAGCCGGAGGGTCCCGGCCGGATCGTCCGGACCAAGGAGCACAGGGCAGATCCGATGACGGTCGACGACGCACTGTACGAGATGGAACTCGTAGGCCACGACTTCTACCTTTTCCACGACAAGGAGACCGACAAACCGTCGGTGGTGTACCGCCGCCATGCGTTCGACTACGGGTTGCTCAGACTCGGATGACGTCTGTGTGAGACGGCGATGAGGTAGTCGCCATCGCCGTCCGCTCGAGAGAACGCCTACCATGGAATCCGGCCGGGGTCCGAAAGGCCTCGGCCGGATTTCTTGTCCGTGCAGGTACCCGAGATTGAGGACGAACACACCAGTGCTGTCGCTGACGAAGCTGCTCCGATTCGGTGAAGGTCGCATGGTCAAGCGGCTCAAGCACATCGCAGAGCACGTCGAATCCATCGCCCCGGACTTCGAAAGCCTGACCGATGAGGAGCTGCAGGCCAAGACCGCAGAATTCCGCGGCAGGCTCAGGGACGGGGAAACCCTGGACGACCTGCTGCCCGAGGCGTTCGCAACGGCTCGGGAAGCATCGTGGCGCGTCATCGGTCAGAAGCACTACACCGTGCAGATCATGGGTGGCGCGGCCCTGCACTTCGGCAATATCGCCGAGATGAAGACCGGTGAAGGCAAGACTCTCACCTGTGTTCTTCCGGCCTACCTCAATGCTCTGTCCGGCGACGGCGTCCACGTGGTCACCGTCAACGACTACCTCGCCAAGCGCGACTCCGAGTGGATGGGGCGTGTTCATCGGTTCCTCGGCCTCGAAACGGACGTGATCCTCTCCGGACTCACTCCGGCCCAGCGCCGCGCCGCATATGCGGCCGACATCACATACGGCACGAACAACGAGTTCGGCTTCGACTATCTGCGCGACAACATGACGCATTCCCTCGACGATCTCGTGCAACGCGGGCACAACTTCGCCGTCGTCGACGAGGTCGACTCGATCCTCATCGATGAGGCGCGCACGCCGCTGATCATTTCGGGACCGGCCGATGCGTCGAGCAAGTGGTACGCGGAGTTCGCGCGCATCGTGCCGATGCTCAAGGCCGATGTCCACTATGAGGTGGACATCAAGAAGCGCACGATCGGTGTGCACGAGGCCGGCGTCGAGTTCGTCGAAGACCAGCTCGGCATCGACAACCTCTACGAGGCGGCGAACTCACCGCTGGTCAGTTACCTCAACAACGCGATCAAGGCGAAAGAGCTCTACACCAGGGACAAGGACTACATCGTCCGCGACGGCGAGGTCGTCATCGTCGACGAGTTCACCGGGCGTGTGCTCTCGGGCCGCCGGTACAACGAGGGCATGCACCAGGCGATCGAGGCCAAGGAGAAGGTCGAGATCAAGGCGGAGAACCAGACCCTCGCCACCATCACGCTGCAGAATTACTTCCGGCTCTACGACAAGCTCTCGGGCATGACCGGTACGGCCGAGACCGAAGCCGCCGAACTCCACCAGATCTACGACCTCGGCGTCATCCCGATCCCGACGAACCGCCCGATGATCCGCGTGGATCAGGGCGATCTGATCTACAAGTCCGAGGAGGCGAAGTTCGCCGCCGTGGTGGACGACGTCGTCGAGCGGCACCAGAAGGGCCAGCCCGTTCTGATCGGTACCACCAGCGTCGAACGTTCGGAGTACCTGTCGAAGCAGTTCACCAAGAAGGGCGTGCGCCACAGCGTCCTCAACGCGAAGTTCCATGAGCAGGAGGCTCAGATCATCGCCGAGGCGGGCCGGTCCGGCGCGGTCACTGTGGCGACCAACATGGCCGGCCGTGGCACCGACGTCGTACTCGGTGGCAACCCCGATATCCTTGCCGACATCGCATTGCGTAAGCGCGGTCTCGACCCGGTCAATACACCGGAGGAGTACGAGGCCGCGTGGGACCCTGCCCTCGAACAGATCAAGGCCGAGGTCAAGGCCGACGCCGAGCGGGTGCGCGAGGCGGGCGGGTTGTACGTCCTCGGTACCGAGCGGCACGAGTCACGGCGTATCGACAATCAGCTGCGCGGTCGTTCCGGCCGTCAGGGCGACCCGGGTGAGTCCCGGTTCTATCTGTCGCTCGGCGATGAATTGATGCGACGGTTCAACGGCGCGGCCCTCGAATCGATCATGACACGTCTCAATCTGCCCGACGACGTCCCGATCGAGGCGAAGATGGTCTCGAAGGCGATCAAGAGCGCGCAGACTCAGGTCGAGCAGCAGAACTACGAGATCCGCAAGAACGTTCTCAAGTACGACGAGGTGATGAACCAGCAGCGCACCGTCATCTACGAGGAGCGTCGCAGGATCCTGCGCGGTGAGGATCTCGAAGGCCAGGTCGAGCACATGCTCACCGATGTCGTCACCGCCTACGTGGACGGTGCGGCTGCCGAAGGGTACGTCGAGGACTGGGACCTCGAGCAGCTGTGGACTGCCCTCAAGACGCTCTACCCGGTTGCTGTGGACTACAAGAAGCTCGTCGCGGAGAACGAGGATCTCGATCGCAATGAGCTGCGCGAGATCTTGCTGCAGGACGGGCGGGACGCATACGCGCGCCGCGAGACCGAGATCGAGAGCATCGCAGGTGAAGGCGCGATGCGGGAACTCGAGCGCCGTGTCCTGCTCTCCGTGCTGGACCGCAAGTGGCGTGAGCACCTCTATGAGATGGACTACCTGAAAGAGGGCATCGGTCTGCGGGCGATGGCCCAGCGCGACCCGCTCGTCGAGTATCAGCGGGAAGGCTTCGACATGTTCACCGGCATGCTCGAAGGCCTCAAGGAGGAGTCGGTCGGTTTCCTGTTCAACCTGCAGGTCGAGGCGAATGCATCCCAGCCGCAGGCGCCGGGCGGCGGAGTTGCCGTCACCCCCGCGTCCGCGGCCGCGGCTGCCCGCAACGCGCCCTCGTTGACCAAGCCCGCACAGCCCCAGGAGCAGCAGCCCGTGCCACCGAGGCCGCAGCCTGCTCCGGTCGCCCTGCGGGCGAAAGGACTCGACGAGACCGAGCGTCGATTGACCTACACCGGTCCGGCCGAGGACGGCCGTGCCCATGTCGCCCGCAGTACCGGCCCGAGCGAAGGCTCAAACCCCCAACAGGGCGGGACGCGTCGAGAACGCCGTGCCGCTGCACGCAAGGACGCCAAGACCAAGACGAACCGGCAA
Organism: Rhodococcus sp. F64268; assembly: GCF_023015605.1. NCBI lineage: Bacteria > Bacillati > Actinomycetota > Actinomycetes > Mycobacteriales > Nocardiaceae > Rhodococcus > Rhodococcus sp. F64268. Next base: position 307,753 of record NZ_JALKAI010000003.1, on the reverse strand, counting down.
GGCTGATCCACTTCAGCCGAGCCACAGGGTCGTGATCACCCATCCGTGACGGGTGTGTCCGCGTGCCGGTGCACGTACGACCCGTCCGGCCATCGCGAACACCCGATGCCCGCGCGCGTAGGACCCGAACAGTTCTGCCGTGCGGGCATCGACCGTCTGCAGACGTGCCCGAAGCACGACTGCCGAGTCCGCGTCGCCTCGCACACGACGCGCGGCACCGAAGGTCTGGACCAGCGCCGGCGTGAGGACCGTCGCGAGCTGGGCGTCCGGTCGGCGGCCGTCCACGACTTCCAGAACGAGCCGCACGGCGAAGTCTGCGAACCGGTGCGCGCTCGCATCGACGTTCCTGTTCGGCACCGTCTGCGCGGACCGGTGCGGTCGCCGCCGCTCCGCTGCTGTGCGGGTTCGCCCGGACCGCCCGGAGTGCGGGGTGGTCCGGGGGAACGCATGCGACCGGTGCGCGGCGCAGGGCTCATGAACCGGAGGCTCGAAATGTGGAACGGGCCGGATGAAGCGACCGGACTGTAGAGGTGACATACGCGAGACTCCCGGGCGTCGGCTGGTACCGGCCGGCGGACGCCGGTCGGTGGCAGGCTCCGGGAGAGGGCGGAACCGGGGATATCGTGACATATTGTCGCGCGGTAGGCCCGGGTGTCGCGATCGGAAGCCGAGGAGAAGAGTGCTGCGCGGGTTGATCTTGGATTTCGGAGGGGTCCTCGCCGGACCGGGTACAGAGCCTCGGGCGCTGTGGACGATGGTGGCCGAGTTGCGCAGTCGCGGTGTGCGCACGGCGATCCTGAGTAACGATCCAGGCGGAGCGGGGCCCGGTGCCCGTGCGCTGCGTCGCCTGCGGACAGACCGGATGGTCGACGAGGTCGTCCTGTCGGGCGACGTCGGCGTGGCGAAACCCGATGCAGCCAGTTATCTTCTCGTGGCACAACGGTTGGCACTGGAACCGTCGCAATGTGTGTTCGTCGACGATCTCGTCGTGAACGTGCGCGGGGCCGCCGCGGTGGGGATGGTCGGTGTCCACCACCACGTTCCGCGCGCGGCGAGGGAGGAGTTGGCCGTACTCTTCAATATCGGTGTGGCATCGGAAGATGCCGACGGGATCGAGGGGGGCGCTTCGCAATGACCAGCCGAATGACGGCGCAGGACGCATCGTTCTACTACCTGGAGACGAGCAACACCCCGATGCACATCGGATCGTTGGCGATCCTCGAACCGCAGGAGGGCGGGCTCGACTACGAGAACGTCGTCCGCCTCGTGGAAACGCGTCTCCCGGAGGTCGCGAGATACCGGCAGAAAGTCCGCGAAGTGGCCTTCGGTATGGCACGTCCGGTCTGGGTGGATGATCGGGACTTCGACATCACCTACCACGTGCGACGCTCGGCGCTGCCGCGCCCCGGATCGGACGAACAGCTGTTCGATCTGATCGCGCGTCTGATCTCCCGTCCGCTCGATCGCACGCGCCCGCTGTGGGAGATGTATCTCGTCGAAGGCCTTGCCGATGGCCGGGCAGCGTTGTTCACCAAATCCCACTCGTCACTCGTCGATGGTGAGGACTCCCTCGAGATCGGGCAGGTGCTCTTCGATCGCACGCCCGAGCCGCGCGAGGTCGCCGAAGAACTCTGGATGCCTGAGCGGGAGCCGTCCGACCTCGCGCTGCTTGTGGGTGCGTTTGCGGGTGTGGTGGCGCGGCCGGGGGAGGGCGTGGCAGCGGTGCGCGCCGCGTTGGGTGATGTCGCGTCGACGGTTACCGAAACTGTCGATGTGGTGGGCAGGCTTGCGCGGACTGCTGCGCAGTCCGCGCCGGAATCGCCGCTGAACGCGTCCATCTCGCGCAGCAGGCGGTTCACGGTCGTGCAGTCCGGTCTCGAACCCTATCGAAAGATCCACGCCCGCTACGGATGCACGATCAACGACGTGGTCCTTGCCGTCATCGCGGGCGCGTTACGTTACTGGCTGTTGTCGCGCGGAGAACCGCTCACCGAAGCGACGACAGTCCGCGCGATGGTGCCGATGTCGGTGTACGTACAGAAACCGGAGGAGTCGGCCGCCGCAAGTGACACCATTCAGGTCCATCCGCAGGGCGAGGTGTCGTCGTTCCTGGTGGATCTACCGGTTGGCGAACCGAACGCGGTGGTACGTCTGTCCCACATCTCGCACGCCGGGGAGGCGTATTCGCGGCAGCGTCGCCGGATCGCCGCGCAGACGATGATCAGGCTGTCGGGCTTTGCGCCCGCCACGATGCACGCCGTGGGTGCGCGGGTGGCGACGGGGTTTTCGCAACGAATGTTCAACCTCATGATCACCAACGCGCCAGGACCCCAGCACCCGTTGTATCTCGCGGGAGCCCGCGTCCTCGCGATGTACCCGGTGTCGCCGTTGCTCAAGACGCAAGCGCTCAGCGTTGCCCTCACGTCGTACGACGGCAACATCTATTACGGTTTGAATGCGGACCGCGATGCCATGCCCGACGTGGATGTCCTCGCATCATTGCTGCACGAGTCGCTCGAGGAGTTGTTGGATGCCAGTAGGTGAGAAGTGACGCGCGTCTATGTGCCGGCGACGCTCGCGATGTTGCAGCGGCTCGTGGCCGACGGCCGGCTCGAGGCCGTCAGCGGGACGGCCTTCGCTGTCACTGCTGCGTTGCGTGAGGCGTACACGGCGGGGGACGACGACGAGCTGGCCGAGGTTGCGATGGGAGAGGCAGCCAGAGCCTCGTTGCGCCTGCTCGCAGCAGAGGACGACGAGGGGACGTTCGGACCTCGGCGCGTCGTGATCGCGGCAGACGTCGAAGGCGCGACGCCCCGCCCCGATCTCGACGATGCGGTGATCAGGCTCGACGCGCCGGTTCCGATGTCGGCTCTCGCGTCGGTCCATGTCGATCTGGGCGCGGCCGAGAGCGATGTTGCACGGGCCGTGGCGGTGATCGACGCGGCGGATCTCGGTGACGAGGAAGCGGAGTTCGTGCTCGGCGACGCCGAGGATCACGAACTCGCGTGGTACGCCGCTCAGGAGGTGCCTTTCCTCCTGGAGCTGCTCTGAGATCTGGAGCTGCTCTGCGATCTCGTAACCTACGCTACCGTAGCTTCTGTTAACCTACGGTGGCGTAGGAGTCGGCGAGGAGAAGGTGTCGGATGGGTTTGAAGGAATGGATCGAGAAGCCGGCGGCGCATGTCGTGTCCTCGGAGCGGTCCTTGTCGAATGTGCTGCGCGGTGCCGTCGCACGTGTGACGACGCCATTGCTGCCCGACGACTACCTTCATCTGGTCAATCCGCTCTGGTCGGCACGTGAGCTCCGCGGCCGAATCGTGGAAGTGCGTTCCGAGACGCCCGACTCCGCCACGATCGTCATCCGCCCGGGGTGGGGTTTCGACTTCGAGTACGAGCCGGGCCAGTACGTAGGTATCGGACTGCATATCGAGGGGCGCTGGCACTGGCGGTCGTATTCACTGACCTCCACGCCCGTTCGCGACGACAAGCTCATCTCGATCGCTGTGAAGGCGATGCCGGAAGGTTTTCTCTCCAGTCACCTGGTCAGCGGTGTTCCGGCCGGTACCGTTGTTCGGCTGGCGGCCCCGCAAGGAGACTTCGTCCTTCCGGATCCGCCCCCCGAGAAGATTCTCTTCCTCACGGCGGGTAGTGGTATCACGCCGATCATGTCGATGCTCCGGACGCTCGATCGTCGCGCGACCGAACGAGGTGCTGCGATCTCGGACGTCGTTCATGTCCACTCGGCGCCCACGGCCGACAGCGTGATGTTCCGCTCGGAACTGGAGGGGTTCGACGAAAGCCACGAGCAATTCCGTTCGCACCTGCAGTTCACGCGCGAGCAGGGCAAGTTCGCTCTGTCGAGCCTCGACGAGGTGTGCCCGGATTGGCGCGACCGTACGGTCTGGGCCTGCGGTCCTCAGGCGATGCTCGACGATATCGCTGCGTTCTGGAAGCGCGCGGGTCTCGACGAGAGACTCCACCTCGAGCGTTTCGCAGTATCCCGGGCCGACACGTCGGGATCCGGCGGTACGGTGACCTTCGCCAAGTCGGGCAAGACGGTCGCCGTCGACGGCGCAACAACCCTGCTCGAGGCAGGGGAGAGTGTCGGTGCTCTCATGCCGTTCGGCTGTCGCATGGGAATCTGTCAGACTTGTGTTGTGCCGTTGGCAAAGGGGCACATCGTCGACCTTCGGTCGGGCAAGGAGCATGCAGAGGGCGAACGTGTCCAGACCTGCATCTCTGCGGCCGCGGGCGATTGCACGCTCGACGCCTGACCGCGTCGTTCAACAGGTCGTTCAACACAGGGGGAAGGGCCCCGTTTGGCTATCAGCGATATTCGCGAATTCGCGCATCTGACCGATGCCGATGTCGAGGCGCTCGGACGTGAGTTCGACGCGATTCGAACAGATATCGAGCGGTCGCGCGGTGTGCGCGATGCGCGGTACATCCACAACACCATCCGGCTGCAGCGGACACTCGAGGTCGTCGGTCGCCTGGCGCTGTTCCGGTCCCGAGAGCGGGCGTGGTGGTTGTTGGGCACCGCATCGCTGTCCCTGTCGAAGATCATCGAGAACATGGAGCTCGGGCACAATGTGATGCACGGGCAGTGGGATTGGATGAACGACCCCGAGATCCATTCGACATCCTGGGAATGGGATCAGACGGGTCCGTCCGAACATTGGAAGCGTGCCCACAACTACGCGCACCACACGTACACGAACATCGTGGGGATGGACGACGACGTCGGATTCGGGATCCTCCGGATGACCCGCGACGACAAGTGGCGTCCGATCAACCTCCTGCAGCCGGTGGCGAACGTGATCCTTGCTGCGACCTTCGAGTGGGGCATCGCGCTGCACGATCTGTCGGCAGCCAAGGAGATTTCGGGTGTTCCTCGTATGCAATGGAATTCAGGTCCGAACAAGGAGTTCGCCGTCAAGGCGGGCAAGCAGGTCCTCAAGGACGGCGTGTTGTTCCCCGCAGTCACCGGTCCTGCATGGCGATCGACACTGAAGGCGAATCTCACTGCGAATCTCGTGCGCAATCTCTGGGCGTACGCGGTGATCTTCTGCGGGCATTTCCCCGACGGCGCGGAGAAGTTCACTCCCGGCGAGTTCGAGCGAGAGACGCGCGGGCAGTGGTATCTGCGCCAGTTGCTCGGTAGCGCGAACATCTCGGGCGGCAAGATCATGGGCTTCATGACGGGCAATCTGAGTTACCAGATCGAGCACCATCTGTTCCCGGATCTGCCGAGTAATCGGCTTCCCGAGATCGCGGCCCGGGTTCGTGCGTTGTGTGGCAAGTACGATCTCCCCTACACCACGGGATCGCTGGGGCGTCAGTACTGGCTCGCTCTGCGGACGATTCACAAACTTGCTCTTCCCGACCGGTTCTTGAAGGCGACATCCGACGATGCGCCGGAGACATCGTCCGAGCGCAAGTTCCGGCACGCACGAGCGAATGTGGGATTGCCTGCCATCGCCACAGATCCGATCACGGGCCGGCGACGAGGTCTGCTCACCGCGTTGCGGGCGCACGCGGAGGGCGCCGTGGCGGAACGACGCATGAAGGCTGCTGTGCGACACGGGAAGACGCACGCACACGGCGGCGAGTGATTCCGGTCACAGAGCAGAAATCCGTTAACCTACGGAGTCGTAACCTACGGTAGGGTAAGTGCATGGCGATTTCGGATGTCAAGGAGTATGCGCACCTCACCGAGGCCGACGTCGAGGCTATCGGTCGCGAACTCGACGCGATCAGGCGCGATGTGGAGGACTCGCGCGGTGAGCGCGATGCCCGCTACATCCGCAACACCATCCGGCTGCAACGTGGTCTCGAGATCGGGGGGCGCGTGGTGCTGCTCGGGTCGCGGAAGCGTCCGCTCTGGATTCTCGGGACGACCATGCTGTCCCTGTCGAAGATCATCGAGAACATGGAGCTCGGGCACAATGTGATGCACGGGCAGTGGGATTGGATGAACGATCCGGAGGTGCACTCGGCGAGCTGGGAGTGGGACAACGTCGACCCGTCGGCGCACTGGAAGACAACCCACAATCACCACCACCACAAGTACACCAACATCCTGGGCATGGACGACGATGTCGGATACGGATTGCTCCGCGTCACCCGCGATCAGCGATGGAAGCCGTTCTACCTCGGCAACGTCGCATACAACGCGATCCTCGCCTCACTGTTCCAATACGGCATCGCGATTCAGCTCCTCGAACTCGGCAAGGTCATCCAGGGTCGTGACGATCGTGAACTGACGAAAGCACGTGGCAAGGAAGTGCTCGCCAAGATCGGCAAGCAGAACCTCCGCGACTACGTGGTGTATCCGGCGCTGACCGGCAAGGCATGGAAGTCCACGATCAAGGCCAATGCCACCGCGAACTTCGTCCGCAACGTGTGGACCAACGCCGTGATCTTCTGCGGGCACTTCCCTGACGGAGCCGAGAAGTTCACCAAGCAGGACATCGAGAACGAGACCCACGCCGAGTGGTACCTGCGGCAGATGCTCGGGTCGGCGAACATCTCGGGTGGCAAGGTCATGGATTTCATGACCGGAAACCTGAGCTACCAGATCGAGCATCACATCTACCCGGACCTACCGTCGAACCGGTACGCCGAGATCGCCGTGCGGGTGCGGCAACTCTGCGACAAATACGACCTGCCGTACACGACAGGTCCGCTCGCGGTGCAGTACTGGAAGTCATGGCGGACCATTGCCAAGCTGTCGCTGCCCGACAAGTACCTCAAAGACACCCGCGACGCCGCGCCCGAGACGGCCTCCGAACGTGGTTTCGGCGGGTCTGCCGAGGTGGATCCGGTCACCGGCCGCAGGCTGGGGCTGGCGACCGCCATCGAGAAGACCCGCAAACGTGGTCTCGTCCGCCGTGTGCTCGGGATGCGCTGACCAGAGCACATCGCACGGAAACACCAGAGCCCGGCTTCGTTTCGACGAAGCCGGGCTCTGGTGCGTAGCTCAGCTCACCAGGAGTCGTTGGTGGCGAGCGCGGCCAGCAGTTCCCGCACGGCCATCGCGCGGCGGAACGACTGGCCTTCGAGTTTGTCGAGGGCACATTCGGGATCTGCCGGCGGTCCGAGATGGGTGCACCCGCGGGGGCACTGCTCGACGGCGACCGCAAGATCGGAGAATGCGCCGACGACGTCGTCGGGTTCGATGTGTGCGAGTCCGAACGACCGGATACCCGGTGTGTCGACGACCCATCCGCCGTCGGGGAGCGGCAGTGCAACGGACTGCGTGGATGTATGACGTCCCTTGCCGACCCCGGAGACGACACCGGTGGCGCGTGCGGCGTCGGGGACCAGCCGATTCACCAGGGTCGACTTACCCACCCCGGAATGGCCGATCAGCGCCGTGACACGGCCGTGCAGGAGTGCGGTCAGCTCAGTGAGGTCGTTGTCCTGCCCGACGAGCATCACCGGAACGGCGAGGTCTGCGAAGTGTGCGGCGAACTCGTCGGGATCGGCCAGGTCGCTCTTCGTCAAGCACAGCACCGGCGTCAACCCGCCGGTGAACGCGGCCACCAGTGCGCGCTCCACGAGACCGGTGCGCGGGGGAGGATCGGCAAGCGCGACGACGATCAGCAGATGTGAGGCGTTGGCAACCACTACCCGTTCGTACGGGTCGGTGTCGTCCGCGGTGCGACGTAGCACCGTGGTGCGGTCGTCGACGCGCACGATCCGGGCAAGCGTATCGGGACGGCCCGACAGATCACCGACCACGCCCACTTGATCGCCGACAACGATCGGAGTCCGGCCCAGTTCGCGGGCGCGCATCGTGGTGACAGCGCGTTCGGGGTCGCCGCCGAGGACCACACCCCATCGACCGCGGTCGACGGAGACGACCATTCCGTCCATCGCATCGCGGTGGGCCGGTCGATCCTTGGTACGCGGACGTGAACCTCTGCCCGGGCGGACCCGGACATCGGACTCGTCGTACTGCCGCCGTTTCAGGAGCGCACTCCCGTCAACATCGATCCCCACAGCGCCTCGAAGCCGGGCAGCGTCTTCGCTGTCGTGCCGATGTCCTCGACGTCGACGTCGTCGATCACGAGACCTATGATCGCGCCGGCTGTGGCCATCCGGTGATCCGCGTACGACCGCCACACACCACCGCGGAGCGGCGTCGGCTCGATTCGCAGGCCGTCATCGGTCTCGCTGACAGATCCGCCGAGACCGTTGATCTCGGCGGTGAGAGCGGCGAGCCGGTCGGTTTCGTGGCCACGCAGGTGAGCGATCCCGCGCAGGTGCGACGGGGTGGTCGCGAACGCGGCGAGCGCAGCGACGGTGGGAGTCAACTCTCCGACGTCGTGCAGGTCCACGTCGATGCCGACGAGTTGCTGCGGTCCGCACACGGTGAGGGCACCGTCGGCCAATGACACGTCGGCGCCCATCTGCTCGAGAATGCCGCGGATCGCATCCCCGGCCTGGGTGGTGCTCGTAGGCCACAGCGGCACCGAGACGGTGCCGCCGGTGACTGCCGCGGCGGCGAGGAACGGTGTGGCGTTCGACAGATCGGGTTCGACCGTCACGTCGTGGGCCTTGATCGTGCCCGGCGCGACCCGCCACGTATTCGCCTCGGACGTGTCGACGGAAACCCCTGCCGCCCGAAGCATTTCGACGGTCATCTCGATATGCGGCATCGACGGCACCGGCTTGCCGTCGTGATGCACGACGACACCGGTGTCGAAGGAAGCGGCCGACAGCAGCAGACCCGAGACGAACTGTGAGGACCCGGATGCATCGATGGTGACACTGCCGCCGCGTACTCTGCCCTCGCCTCGTACGGTGAACGGAAGTCCGTCGCCGTCGATGTCGACGCCGAGGCCACGTAACGCGTCGAGGACAGTGCCCATCGGACGGACCCGTGCCTGTTCGTCGCCGTCGAAGTGCACGTCGCCGTCGGCCAGCGCAGCCAACGGCGGTACGAACCGCATGACCGTGCCTGCCAGGCCGCACTCGACCGAACCGCCGTGCAACGTGCCGGGTGTGACCTCGAGTGTCGTGCCCCCGTCGCGTTCGGTGATGGTGGCACCGACCGCGCGCACGGCCTCGATCATCAGGTCGGTGTCGCGGCTGCGCAATGCCCCGGTGATCGTCGACGTCCCGTCGGCCAGTGCAGCCAGGATCAGGGCGCGGTTCGTGATCGACTTCGATCCGGGCAGGGCAACAGACGCGTCGATCGGGTTCACGGCTCGAGGTGCTCTCCACAGGCTCACCCGACCATCTTCGCCCATCGACCGGGCGGACCTCGACTGCGGATGGTCCGGTGCGGCGAAATGGCGAGGTACAGGGTTCGGCTGACACACTCGTGGCATGTGCGGCAGGTATGCGATCACGGCGGATCCGGCGACGTTGGCAACCGAGCTCGACGCGATCGACGAGACGGGTGACGCAGAGATCCTGCCCGAGTACAACGTGGCACCCACGACCGGTGTGCTCACCGTGGTGGCACGACACGATCGCGACGATCCGGAGAGCGCCGCTCGACGCAGAATCCGCCGGATGCGCTGGGGCCTGGTGCCGTCCTTCGCGAAGGAGGTCGGCACGAGTGCGCCGTTGATCAACGCCCGTTCCGAGTCTGTCGCGAGCAAACCGTCGTTCTCACAGTCGCTCCGCTACAAGCGCTGCCTGGTACCGATGGACGGCTGGTACGAATGGCAGCTCGAACCGGCGTCCGGCGGCAAGACCCGCAAGATTCCGTACTTCATGTCGCAGGGAGACGGTTCACGCCTCTACATGGCAGGGGTGTGGGCGGTGTGGCGTGATCCGCGCACCCCCGACGCACCACCATTGCTCAGTACTGCGATCCTCACCGCGGATTCGATCGAGCAGCTGAGCAATGTGCATCGACGGATGCCTCTGATCATGCCTCCCGAACGGTGGGATGCGTGGCTCGACCCCGACAGCCTCGGGCATCCTGACCTGATCGTGCCCAGCACGGAGGTGGTCGCCGGAATCGAGATTCGGCGCGTATCCGACAAGGTGAACCGTGTTCGGAACAAGGGGCCCGAACTGGTGGAACCGTACGACGGCAGCGGTGACCAGCTGGCCTTGCTCTGAACGGCCCGGGTATCGACCGGTCGTCAGCGCCCCGAAGTGACGGGTGCCACCACAGCGTCGGTGAGACGGATCAAATCGGCGGGCGCGAGTTCGATCTCGAGACCCCGTCTGCCTGCACTGCACAGCACGCGCTCCCACTGCGCCGCGGAGGCATCGACAACGGTGCGCAAGCGCTTGCGTTGACCGAGCGGTGAGATTCCACCCAGTACGTACCCGGTAGCGCGTTCGGCCGCCGTGCGTTCGGCCAGGACGGCCTTGCCGCCGCCCAGTGCCCCCGCCGCGGCCTTGAGCGACAACATGTCGGGGACGGGGATGACCGCGACCGCGAGCGACGAGTCGGACAACGAGATCACCAGTGTCTTGAAGATCTGCGCGGGAACGACCCCCAGTCGCTCCCCGAGGACGTCCACCGCTTCCGCGCCGTACGAGCCGGACTTCGGGTCGTGCGAATATTCATGGACCAGATGCTCGACCTTCTCCCGCTTCAGCAGAGTGGTCGCAGGTGTCGACGTCGAGGCCATGAGTATCACCCTAGGAGTGGATGTCGAGAGGACGTCGGGAGGCCCGCGAATCCGGGGTTTCGGGAACAACTCGCCCCGGAGCGTTGTTGATCCCCGTGGGCCGCAGGTCGACGAGTTCGGTCCGGCCGAGCGAACCATATCGAAGCGAGTAGATCGGAGCACCGGTGCCAGTACTGAGTCCTCCCCGCCGTCCCTCCCGCCCGGATCCCGACTGCCCGGTAGCCTTCACCGAGGGGATGAGTGAAGGGATCGGTGTGGTCGAGGAGTCTGCAGAACAACTGGCCGAGCGGTTCGAGCGGGATGCGATGCCCTTGCTCGACCAGCTCTACGGCGCCGCATTGCGGATGACCCGCAATCCTGCAGACGCCGAAGACCTGGTGCAAGAGACCTACATCAAGGCATTCTCGGCGTTCAGATCGTTCCGGGAAGGCACCAATCTCAAAGCCTGGATGTACCGGATTCTGACGAACACGTACATCAACACGTACCGGAAGCGTCAGCGCCAGCCGGCCCAGTACCCGACGGACGAGATCACCGACTGGCAGCTCGCGGCCACCGCCGAGCACTCGTCGACCGGTCTGCGGTCCGCGGAGGTCGAAGCGCTCGATGCACTGCCCGACGACGACATCAAGGCGGCACTGCAGGAGCTTCCGGAAGACTTCCGGATGGCTGTGTACTACGCAGATGTCGAGGGCTTCCCCTACAAGGAGATCGCCGAGATCATGGGTACCCCGATCGGCACCGTGATGTCCAGGCTGCATCGGGGTCGCAAGCAACTTCGGGGCCTCCTCGCCGATGTCGCGCGTGAACGCGGGTTCCACCGCGGGCGCGGCTCCGGCGAGGTGACCACCATCGGTACCGAGGGTCAGAAGGGAGTCTCGCAGTGAGCGAGCAGGCAGATTTCGAGCAACTCGACTGCTCAGCGGTCATCGCAGACGTGTACCTGCTCCTCGATTCGGAGTGCGACGAAGCGTCGAGAACGCGACTGCAACGACATCTCGACGACTGTGGTTCGTGCCTGGAGACGTACGGCATCGAGGAGAAGGTCAAGGCCTTGCTCAGCCGCAAGTGCGGGGGTGAACACGCGCCGGAGGGGCTGCGGGAACGCCTGATGATCGAGATCCGGAGAACCGTCGTGGTGAACGTCAGAGAATCCGACTAGGACGGACGACACCTCCGACGCTGTCTACTGCAGCAGTTCTGCTGCAGGCGCAGTTCGACGTCGAGGGGGCCGGAAAGCAGTGCTTTCCGGCCCCCTCGACGTCTGTCTACGTGTCAGGCGTTGGGACGCTTGCCGTGGTTTGCGGCGTTACCCTTACGGCTGCGCTTCTTGCGACCTCGCTTACCCATGGTGGGATCTCCTTTCTGGTTGATTACAGTGTTCCACGTGCGGTCGAGTGGCCCTGTCAGCAGGTCCACCGTCCGGGCTCCGGAGCAGCGAATCGAGGTTTCGATGGCAGAGGATGTGCGCGCCGAAATGGTCTCCACCGTCTTCGAGGTGGTTGTCAGTGAAGGCGATGTGGTGGCAGAGGGAGATACCTTGGTAATCCTGGAGTCGATGAAGATGGAGATTCCGGTGATCGCTGAGAACGCGGGCACCGTGACCTCGGTCGACGTCTCGGTCGGCGACGTCATCCAACAGGGTGACCTCATCGCGGTCATCTCCTGAGCACGGAAATTCGGACGGTGTCGACGCTCAGCGCGCTGCTCGCAACCCATACCGACCTGCCGGGCGCCGCCGTTGACCACCTCCAGCGGGTGGTGGGGGAATGGCAGTTGCTCGCCGACCTGTCGTTCGCCGATGTGCTGTTGTGGGTGAGTGCAGAGCCCGGAGGCATCGTGTGCGTCGCCCAGTGCCGTCCGACCACGACCTCGACGGTGCTGCCGGAGGACGCGGTGGGAACCATCGTCTCGGACGACGAGCACCCGTACGTACGTGAAGCGTTCGAAACGGGGCGGATCGTCACTGCGCAGCCCGGTTCCGGCGATGCGATCAACATGCGGCAGGCCGTTCCGGTGCGATGGGGCGACGACATCGTGGCAGTCCTCAGCCGGGACGCCGCGCGCGTGTCGAGACGGTCGGCGAGCGCACTGGAGACCGCCTATCTGGAATGCGCCGATGCGCTCTACCGGATGATCAGTGAAGGTAGTTTCCCGACTGCCGAGGCACGTTCCGACACGAAGTCGAGTCCCCGCGCCGGTGACGGCTTCATCCGGCTCGATCGGGAAGGGCGCGTGGTCTACGCGAGTCCGAACGCCCTGTCGGCTTATCACCGCATGGGATTCAACGCCGATCTACGCGGGCAGGATCTGATCGAGACGACTCGGGCACTGGTCAGCGACCCCTTCGAGAGTCGTGATGTCTCCGACTATCTGAGGAGCGCGGTGGAGGGCCGCAACGGGCAGCGCATGGAGGTCGAGGCCCGCGGCGCAACGGTCCTGATCCGGGCCCTCGTTCTGACTCCTGGGGGCCGGATCGATGGCGCGGCGGTCGTCATCCGCGACGTCACCGAGGTCAAGCGGCGCGACCGTGCGCTGATGAGCAAAGACGCGACGATCCGGGAAATCCACCACCGGGTCAAGAACAATCTGCAGACCGTCGCGGCGCTTCTGCGACTGCAGGCGCGCCGCACGAGCAACGGGGAAGCTCAGCAGGCACTCGGCGAGGCTGTCCGCCGTGTGACGTCGATTGCGTTGGTGCACGAAGCACTGTCGATGTCGGTCGACGAGGAAGTGGATCTCGACGACGTCTTCGATCGGTTGATTCCGATCGTCGTCGATGTGTCGGCGGTCGGCAGCCAGGTACGAGTGCATCGAGAGGGCGATCTGGGCGTGTTTCCCGCAGATCGGGCGACCCCGCTCGTGATGGTTCTCACCGAACTCGTGCAGAACGCCGTCGAGCACGCGTTCGATCCGGGTACACACGGCACGGTGACCGTGACGGCGCACCGTTCTGCTCGGGTGCTCGATGTGGTGGTGCACGACGAGGGCAAAGGGCTGCCCGACGGTTTCCGCCTCGAGGATTCCGATCGTCTCGGCCTGCAGATCGTCCGGACTCTCGTCGCAGCAGAGTTGGGAGGGTCGATCGAATTGGAAACGAGCAGTTCCGGGGGAACGGAAGCCCGGCTGAGCCTGCCGCTGGGGAAGCGGCCGACGTGACGACCAACTTGTGGAAGCCGACGTAGAACATGACTCAGAGCGCACAAAGGCCCGGCACTCGAAGTGGTGCCGGGCCGTGCGTCGGACTTCGATGCCTCAGGCAGGAGTCATATCAGACAGCGGTGCGTGCCCGGGTCCGTGCGTTGCGACGCTTGAGCGCGCGGCGCTCGTCCTCGCTCATACCGCCCCACACGCCGGCGTCCTGGCCGGACTCGAGTGCCCACGAGAGACATTCGGTGGTGACCGGGCAGCGGTTGCACACGAGCTTGGCATCAGCGATCTGCGCGAGCGCCGGGCCGCTGTTTCCCACCGGGAAGAACAGTTCCGGATCCTCGTCGCGGCAGATGGCCTTGTGGCGCCAGTCCATGCTTCTACTCTCCTTCGATGGTGCTGCGCGCACCGGATGATGGTCTTGTCGAGTTCATGCTGGAGTCGCGAAGTATTTCCGCGGAGTTACTTGTGAATGCTTTCACGAACGAGCGTGAAGTCAATAGAATCGACCACGACCGTGGGGAAGCTCACGCCGACATTGATGCCGCGTTGTTCTCGAAGTACATTTTTACACCCTGGCCAGCGGTGATGTAAGACGAATCACAGAATTTCCCGCTTGGTTTCAGACGCCGGGGCCACTACGTCCAGTAAGTCCGGAACCGAAACGAATTCGACGTCGGTTCGCATTCCCAAGTAATCGCCGTCGACCTGAAGTCCGATCGGGCGCGTGGATACTGCCCGTACCCGCGGGGTGTCGTCGACACGAATCAGATGCGGGGATTCCGGTTCGCCGCGTGGGGCCAGCAATTGACGTACCACTCTCAGGCTCGCAGCCACCCGAGTGGTGGTCATGGCGAATACACCCAGTCCGGTATCGAAAGACGTGCCGGGATTGGTGTGCACCGGTCGCTTGTCGAGGAAGGTCCACGGACTCGAGTTCGACACGAAGACGTAGTACACACCGTCGACGCGATCACGGCCGGGAATCTCGAGCGCCAGCGCGGGCGCCACCTTCTTCGATTCGAAGAACTGTTTGACGGAGTGCCTCACGTACCGCGCGGACGTGACCTTCTTTCCGGAAGACCGCGACAGGTCGATGGCCTCGCACACCTGAGCGTCGAGTCCCAGGCCCGCGTTGAACACGAACCAGCGGTCCTCGCAGAATCCGAGCCCGATCCGGCGGCGGGACCGCTCGGAGAGCAGCGTCAGCAGTTGCTCGGTGGCCTCCATCGGATCGGCGGCGATCCCCAACGAGCGCGCGAATACATTCGCCGAACCGCCGGGAACCACAGCGAGCAGAGGCATCGAGGGATCTGCGGTCCGAGGGGACGGGTCGCCGAGCATCCCGTTGACGATCTCGTTGACCGTGCCGTCGCCCCCGTGAGCGATGACCACGTCCATACCGTCGGCGTGCGCAGATCGGGCAAGGTCCGCAGCATGCCCGCGGTGTGTCGTATGCGCCACGGTCAGCGCGACCCGGCCTGCCAGAGCGTGAGCGAGTCGGTCGCGACCGGCCGGTGTGGTCGTCGTCGCGTTGGGGTTCACGATCAGCAGTGCACGCACGGAAGATCAGCCTAAGTGGTCCTGGTCGGGTCCACTACGCTGGCCGGGTGACCACCGAATCTTCCCGCAGTGCCATTCCGTCGACGGTCCGTATCGCCGGCATACTCGTCGTTCTCGAGGGTGCAGTGGCGATGGGGTTCGCGGTGTACTCGATCTTCCGCGCTGCATCGGGTGAACACGACCAGTCGGTGACGAACGGCTACGGGTTCGCGATGTGGCTGGGACTGTTGTTCGGTGGTGTCCTGGCCGCCGGCATCGCGTTGTTGCGGGGCGTGCGGTGGGGTCGAGCGGTAGCGGTCGTTGCACAGATCCTTCTGCTGCCGGTGGTGTGGTCGCTGCTCACCGACTCGCATCAGCCCCTGCTCGGAACGTTGATGGCAGTGATCGTGATTCCGGCCTTGGTGTTGCTGTTCGCACCCGCGACAACCGGATGGCTCGCGCAGGACTATGCACCGGACGCACCGCCGGAATCGGACACCGACACAGGTGCCGGCAGCGGTTCAGGTTCCGAGCGCACGTAATGCTTCTCCGCTGAGCCGGAAGGTCGTCCACTCGTCCTGAGGCTCCGCGCCGAGCGATCGGTAGAAACCGATGGACGGCTCGTTCCAGTCCAGCACAGACCAACTCAGACGTGTGTAACCGCGTTCGACGCACTCGCGGGCGAGGGCCGCGAGCAGGCCGCGCCCGTATCCCGCGCCTCGGTGCTCCGGGAGGACGAAGAGATCCTCGAGGTAGATGCCGTGTACGCCGTCCCACGTCGAGAAATTCCGGAACCACAGCGCGACGCCTACCACCGAGCCGCCTGGTTCTTCTGCGACGTGAGCGAATACCGAGGGGTCCGGCCCGAACAGCGCGGTGTGGACCTGCTCCGGAACCACCGTGCACAGTTCCCGCGCGTGTTCGTACTCGGCGAGGGCGTAGATCAGGTCGGTGACAGCGGTGATGTCGTCGGGACGGGCGCGGCGGATCACGGGCGTGGTGCCTCCTGGTGTCGTGTCGAACGGCGCACCGGTGATTCGCCCGGGCAACCGTGGATTCGTCAAGTCTCGCGCGCGGTGCCTCAATGAGCGAGGATCGACGCGTGGCAACAGTACTTGCGGTGGCAAATCAGAAAGGTGGCGTCGCCAAGACGACCACTGTCGCGTCACTCGGCGCTGCCCTGGTGGATCTCGGGCAGCGCGTCCTCGTGGTGGATCTCGACCCGCAGGGATGTCTGACATTTTCCCTGGGACACAACCCGGATCGGCTCGAGCGATCTGTGCACGACGTGCTCATGGGCGACGCCGAGATCGGGCAAGTGCTCCTGGAGACGGGGGAGGGGCTGACACTGCTGCCCGCGACGATCGACCTCGCGGGGGCGGAAGCGCTGCTGCTGATGCGTCCCGGACGCGAGTACGTCCTCAGGCGCGCTCTTGCCGCGACCGAGGACGATTACGACGTCATCATCGTCGACTGTCCGCCGTCCCTCGGCGTCCTCACCCTCAACGGCCTGACCGCCGCCCGCTCGGTCCTGGTACCGCTGCAGTGCGAGACCCTTGCGCACCGAGGCGTCGGGCAGTTACTGCGCACCGTCGACGAGGTGAAGCAGATCACCAACCCGGATCTGGAGATGCTCGGAGCCCTACCGACCTTGTACGACGCGCGGACCACGCACAGCCGTGACGTGCTCGCCGACGTGTCGGATCGGTACGGCCTGCCTGTCCTCGCACCCCCGATTCCGCGGACCGTGCGGTTCGCCGAAGCGTCGGCGTCGGGCGCGACGGTGCTGTCCGGGCGCAAGAACAAGGGTGCGCAGGCATACCGGGAACTCGCGGAGAACCTGCTGGCGTGCTGGACGAGCGGTGCGAAGCCGGCCACGCTCGCCGTCCAGGCCGAGGCGTAGGCCGGAAACCGATCAGCAACGGCGGATCGGCTGCGTCAACGTCGACCGCTTTCGGTCAGCGCGACCACGTCGTCTCCTCGCTGTTCGAGAACCGTCTCGCCCGCGACGGACAACGAGACCGTGGCGTCCGTGTCGCGGTCGACCTCGATGGTCCGGGCGATCTCGCCGCTGACCGGATCGACCACCGCAATCGCGTCGTCGACCGGCAGCAGCACCGATCCGGCCATCTCGGAGCCGTGCCCGAGCGTGCCCTCGACGGTCCAGAGCGGCGTGAAATCCTCGGTGTCGAGCGCGATCGTGTCGGTACCCGTCCACCACAGGAGCAGATCGTCGAACTTGTCCGCCGGACCGGTGTCCACTCCGGATTTCGTCACCTGCGGCAACTCGTATCGGTCGACTGCCGAACCTGAGCCGTCGAACACCTCGAGGCGTGCACCGCCATCGGGGCCGGCAGGGAGATAGACCGCGGTGTGGTCGTCGACCACCGCGACTATCTGCGCGGCGCCGTCCGGCACCGCGGCAGGCAGGATCGAGGATGCGAATTCCTCGGGTTTCTGGCTGTCCTCGGGCGTGGTGTCGAGCAGCGTCAGCCGCGCGGCCGGCTCCTTGGAACACTGCTCGAGAACTGCGAGGTGACTGCTGTCTGCGTCCGCAGAACGGAGCGCGCAGCCGCTGCGAGGCTGTGCGCCGGGGTTCACCGGAGCATCGACCCGGCCGTACTCGACCGTGCGCACCAGATCCGACCGCCACATCTCCAGGCGCGTGTCGCCGAGTGCGATCAAGTGTGTCCCGGTATCGATGAGACGCACCTCGCTGTCGGTATCACTCGAACGTTGTGCTCCACGGGCACCGGTGTCTGCGTCGAGCGCTGTCACTTGGCCGCATCCACGGGGGTCGTTGTAGACCGACACGATGTGCCCCCAGGCTCCGATCGCGGCGCACAGGGGGCGGTCGCGTCGGTAGCTCCATCGTTCGACGCCCGTCTGCAGGTCACGGCCGACAACGGTGTCGCCGTCGGCAGTGGCAGCGGTATCGGCGATCACGACGGCATGTGCCGTCGCAGCACTTCGCGCGCGCCACGACTCTGCGAGGGTGTCGGGCACGAACTTCGCGACAGGAGGGGCGCTGGTCGCCCCGTCCCAGGTGATCGACGTGGTCCCGCGTGCGTCCGACCGCAGCCACACGACACTCGCCGCCGCCAGGACGGCGGCAACGAGTATCGCTGCAATGATCAGGTCGGCCCGCGTGCGACGTTCGGGCGCGAGCACGTGGCTAGCCGGCCGAGTTGCTCGACACTGCGTTCGTCACGTCGTCGGCGTTCGACGGCGTGCTCGCGGAGGCGTCGCCTTCGGCCGGCTTGCGGCGGCGCCTGCGGCGTCTGCGGCCGGCCGAAGCGGAGCCATCGGAAGTGGTTTCACCTGTGCCGGCGTCGGAACCGGCAGGAGTCGCCGTCGGAGCCTCGGCTGCGGCGGTATCCGCCTGTTCGGTGCTCGCGGTGGTGGCAACCTTGCCGCGCACCGTGCGACGACGGGTCCGTGTGCGTTTGGGTCGCGTCGGGCCCTCGCTACGAGCAGGACGGTCGCCCGGGCCGCCCTCGGTCTCGGTGCGGGTGGTCGCGGGCTTACGAATCCGGCCCGTCGATCCCTCGGGGATACCGAGGTCCTCGAACAGGTGCGGAGAGCTCGAGTACGTCTCGACAGGCTCCGGTATGCCGAGGCCGAGGGCCTTGTCGATGAGCTGCCAGCGCGGGACATCGTCCCAGTCGACCAGTGTGACGGCGATGCCCGTGCGACCCGCACGACCCGTGCGGCCGATCCGGTGTACGTACGTCTTCTCGTCTTCGGGGCACTGGTAGTTGATGACGTGGGTGACGTCGTCGATATCGATGCCACGTGCGGCGACGTCGGTGGCGACGAGAACGTCGATCTTGCCGTCCCGGAACCGTCCGAGCGATTTCTCGCGGGCGATCTGACCGAGGTCGCCGTGGACCGCGCCCACCGCGAAACCGCGTTCGGCGAGATCGTCTGCGACCTTCTGCGCTGTCCGTTTGGTGCGGGTGAAGATCATCGTCGCGCCGCGGCCTTCGGCCTGGAGGACGCGAGCGACGAGCTCGGCCTTGTCGAGGGCATGAGCCCGGTAGATGAGCTGGCTTGTGCGCTCGTGCACCGCGGAGGACTGGGGTTCCTCGGCACGGATGTGCGTCGGCCGGGTGAGGAAGGTGCGGGCGAGGGTGATGATCGGCCCGGGCATCGTTGCCGAGAACAACATCGTCTGGCGCTTGTCGGGGACCATCCCGAGGATCCGCTCGATGTCGGGGAGGAACCCGAGGTCGAGCATCTCGTCGGCCTCGTCCATCACGAGCACACCGATCTTGCCGAGAATCAGGTGTGACTGGTTGGCGAGGTCGAGCAGACGACCAGGTGTGCCCACGATGACGTCGACACCCTTCTTCAACTGGTCGATCTGCTGCTCGTAAGGGCGGCCACCGTAGATGGCGAGGACCTCGAGGCCCTTCTTGCCGCTGCCGGGCAGGTACTTCGATGCGTTCTCGAGGTCTTGTGTGACCTGGATGCACAACTCGCGGGTCGGGACGATGACCAGCGCGCGTGGCGTGCCGTCGAGCGGAGCAGTGCCGGAGGCCGTGGTGGTGACGCGATGCAGCAGGGGCACGCCGAATCCGAACGTCTTGCCCATGCCGGTGCGGGCCTGGCCGATGAGGTCGTCGCCGGCGAGTGCGAGCGGCAGTGTCAGTTCCTGGATGGCGAAGGTACGTTCGATGCCCGTCTCGGACAGCGCCCGGACGATTTCGTCGCGAACACCGAGTTCGGCGAATGTGGGGGCAATGTGAGTGTCGTCGAGTTGTGCGGAGACGGTGTTCTCGCTTGCGTCGTCTTCGTGGTCGATGGTGATCTTGCTCAGGGGTCTGGCCTTCCTGGTCTCGGCACGCACGCACGAGGTGGACAAGGCGACCGGCCTGCGAATTCACGCGAGCGTGTAGACGGGCCCGCGAGCGCGGCAGCGATCCTCAAACGGGTGCGCGCACATTATCGTCGAAGACCGCGGGCCACGGTGAGCGGCTCGATGCGCGGTCTTCTGAGCCCATTGTACCGCTAGGGGCGCGTTCGCCGAGGTAGTACTACGCTTTGTCGTCATGGGAGCCGAAACATCGCCGTCCGCGGCAGAACCTCGCCTGTCTTCGCCTGCGACGCCTCTACCGGCAGATCATCCGGGTGTCTCGGAATTGTTCTCGGTGCTCGCAGCCGGTGAGATCGCAGCGTTCTACCGGCTCGCCGACGAAGCGGCGTTTGCGCCGTCGCTCCAGGGGAAGGTCGCATTCGCGCAGATGGCGACCTCGGAGATGGGGCATTTCGAGATCTTGCGCACAGCGCTCGAGGAGCGAGGTGTGGACATCTACGAGGCGATGGAGCCCTACCATCAGGTGCTCGACGCCTATCACGAGTCGACAACACCCTCGACGTGGCTCGAGTCGTTGGTCAAGGCCTATGTCGGTGACCGGATCGCGGCCGACTTCTATTGTGAGATCGCCGACATGCTCGATCCGCAGGTTGCCACCGTGGTGCGCGGAGTGCTCGCCGAGACGGGACACTCGGAGTTCGTAGTGCATGAGGTCAGGTCGGTCGTCGAACGCAGCAGTACGCAGAAGGACCGGCTCATGTTGTGGGGCAGGCGTCTGCTGGGTGAGGCGATCACGCAGGCTCAGTACGTGCTCGCGCAGCGCGAAGAACTGGCCGAACTCGTCATTCTCGCGTCGGGAGACCTGTCCAACATCGCGGCACTCATCGATCGTATGC
This sequence comes from Rhodococcus sp. F64268, assembly GCF_023015605.1. Taxonomy (NCBI): domain Bacteria; kingdom Bacillati; phylum Actinomycetota; class Actinomycetes; order Mycobacteriales; family Nocardiaceae; genus Rhodococcus; species Rhodococcus sp. F64268. The sequence goes on along the minus strand of NZ_JALKAI010000003.1, from coordinate 286,739 downwards.
AGGTCGAGCACGCCAAGCGGATGGCAGTGCTCGGATTGCACTAACCTGACGAGGACAAGCAGTCCAGCCTGAGAATCTCGGAGGTCTTTCGTGGAGGTCAAGATCGGTGTCGCGGACAGCCCGCGCGAAATCGTCATCGTCAGCGAACAGACACCCGACGAGGTGGAGGCGCTCGTGACCGATGCCCTGAACGGCGGAAACAAGGGTGTACTCGCGCTGGTCGACGAGAAGGGCCGCAAGGTCCTCGTGCAGGCCACGAAGGTCACCTACGTCGACATCGGTCCCGGTACCGCAGGCAAGGTCGGCTTCGCCGCGAACTGACGTCGATAGCGCTGAAGGGGCCGGAACGCACTCGGGTGCGTTCCGGCCCCTTCAGCGTATCCAGAGGCGTATCCGCCGGTGCGGGCGTCAGCGCTTCTGCAGCTCGGGCTGCAAGGGGACGTGCTTGAGGCCGCCCCAGGCGAGTGCGACGGTGGTGTCGACTGCGTCGTCCTTGGAAATAGGCCGTGCCGCATCGAGCCAGTATCGTGCCGTGAACTGGCTCGTACCGACGAGACCCACCGCGAGGATGCGCGCACGATACGGATCGAGACCCGAATCGTGGGCAACGAGGTCGAACACGGCGTCGACGCATGCCTCGGTGGCCTGCTCCACGCGATGCGCTACCTGGGGCTCGCCCATCAGATCGGATTCGAAGACCAACCGGAAACCTTGGCTGTCGTTGTCGACGAAATCGAAGAATGCCTGGACCGCGGCACGGACGCGCTGCTTGTTGTCGGTGGTCGAGCGCAGGGCCTGCCGGACCCCGTTGATCAGGATGTCGACGTAATTTTGGAGAACAGCACAGTACAGCTCCAGTTTGCCGGGGAAATGCTGGTACAGGACCGGCTTGCTGACCCCGGCGCAGTCGGCGATCTCGTCCATGCCTGCGGCGTGGTAACCCCGCGTGACGAACACTTCACTGGCAGCCTCGAGCAACTGAGCGCGTCGCTCGTCCCTCGGCATGCGAGAGCCCCGTTTCGTGCCGTTGGTGTTTCCTCGTCCCGAGGCTCGTGCGGCGACTTCGGTCATGCTTGCTCCCAATCTGCACAAGCGACGATCGTGACCATTGCCACGTCGACGCGAATCATCTCTGCAGGTTACAGGTCGGTGTCGATGCAGGCGGACGGCCCTACCGTCGAGTATCCGCCTTTTCGAATCGTGCTGTAGGTGCTTGCGTGAGAAGTGAGGACCCGTCACGGACAGCCCGTCCGATCGACCGCGGTGTGACATTCTGGCAACCGTGATCGACCGAGGAGGAGCACGTACGACCCGCACAGCGCACGGCTCGGCCCTGCCGCAGCAGGACTCGCAGCAATCACAGGACTCCCGTCCTCATCTGCGCCGGTCACCCGAGGGTGCAGGTCCGCATCCAGGATCGAGGCAACCGCTCCGGGCGCAGTGGGATCCGGTCGAAGGCGACCGTCGTCCGCCGCGCAGGCCTCGACCGGCGCGAGATGTGCGCAAGCAGAGCCGGCTCGGGCGCTTCGTCGCGCGGTACGGGTGGCGCGCCTACGCAGTACCGGTGCTCACCGCGGTGACCGTGTTCGTGGTGTGGGATGCGGTGCAGGGCGACGCAATGGGTGCGGGCGCGGGCGGCGACGACAGTACCGAGGTTGTGGCCGACGCCACCGTCGTCGATTCGCCCCTCGCGGACGGAAGCTTCCCGGCCGGCCTGGAATCCGGCGCGCTGCCCGAGGGAGGCGCCTTCACCGAGCGCGGTGCAGGCACCTGGCGGATGGTTCCGGGGGTCACCGAGCAGGCCGGCTTCGGCGAGCGGCAGGTTTTCACCTACACGGTCGAGATCGAGGACGGTGTCGATACCACCGCGTACGGCGGAGACGATGCGTTCGCGAAGATGGTCGACGAGACGCTTGCCGATCCGAGGAGCTGGACGGCCGACCGCGCGTTCGCATTCAGGCGGGTCGACAGTGAGACGCCGGATTTCCGGATCTCACTCACCTCTCAGATCACCCTCCGGCAGTTCTGCGGATTCGACATCGAACTCGAAGGCTCGTGCTTCAATCCCGGCGTCGAACGTGTTTTCGTGAACGAGCCACGCTGGATTCGTGGAGCAGTGGCGTTCGACGGCGACATCGGTTCCTACCGCCAGTACCTGATCAACCACGAGGTGGGGCACGCGGTGGGTTACGCCGCACACGAAGGGTGCACCACCGACGGTGGGCTCGCGCCGATCATGATGCAGCAGACGTACGGCACCTCGAACGACGATATCTCCCGACTGGACCCCGAAGGGATCGTTCCCGCAGATGGGAAGGTCTGCCGATTCAACCCGTGGCCGTTTCCCCGCGGAGCATGACCACTTCGGAGTGAGGTCGTCGACGGTGGGACAATCGGCGGCGTACCCGCAGAGGAGGAGATCGTGACCACACTGCCGTCGGTGGAACCGAACCTTGCCCTACCGCCATTGGTGGAACCCGCAGGTGAACTGACCCGTGAGGAGATCGCGAGATACAGCAGGCACCTGATCATTCCCGATGTCGGGGTCGCGGGACAGAAACGGCTCAAGAACGCCGAGGTTCTGTTCATCGGTGCCGGAGGTCTCGGTTCGCCAGCGCTGCTCTACCTCGCGGCAGCCGGTGTCGGCACCATCGGCATCGTCGAGGACGACCACGTCGAAACTTCGAACCTGCAGCGGCAGATCATCCATGGGCAGGCGGACGTCGCGCGTTCCAAGGGCGAGAGCGCGCGCGACAGCATCCTTGCCATCAACGACAACATCACGGTGCGCCTGCATCCGGAGCGGCTCGATTCGAGCAACGCCGTGGCGCTGTTCGCGCAGTACGACCTGATCCTGGACGGCACCGACAACTTCGCGACCCGCTACCTCGTCAACGACGCCGCGATCATTGCCGGGAAGCCGTACGTGTGGGGGTCGATCTTCCGGTTCGAAGGGCAGATCTCGGTGTTCTGGGAGGATGCTCCCGGTGGACGCGGACTCAACTACCGCGATCTCTATCCCGAAGCTCCGCCCCCGGGCATGGTGCCGTCGTGCGCAGAAGGTGGTGTGCTGGGTGTCCTCCCCGGGACCGTCGGCACGATCATGGCCACCGAGGCGCTCAAACTGATCACGGGCATCGGCGACCCCCTGTTGGGCCGGCTGATGATCTACGACGCCCTCGCCATGAACTTCCGAACCGTCACGCTACGCCGTGACCCCGGGCGAGTACCGGTGACCGAACTCGTCGACTACGAGGAGTTCTGCGGGATCGTGCCGGATGATGCGGTGGCGGCGGGGGCAGATGCGACGATCACCGCGAGCGAGCTGCGGGTGATGATGGATTCGGGGCGAGACGTTGCGCTGATCGACGTCCGCGAACCCGTCGAGTGGGAGATCGTGCGCATCGAGGGGGCGCGACTCGTTCCGAAAGATCGGATCCTGTCCGGCGACGCGCTCGCCGAGCTACCCCAGAACACACCGCTCGTCCTGTACTGCAAAACAGGCATCCGTTCGGCAGAGGCGCTCGCTGTGCTCAAACGGGCCGGATTCGCAGACGCGAGTCACTTGCAGGGCGGTGTGGTGGCCTGGGCCCAGCAGGTGGACACATCCCTTCCGCTGTACTGACGACGGTGGGTGGCGATTCAACCGGCGCCCGGCTCTTGCGCAGAGGCGCAAGATCGCACGGCGGATCGGTGTCAACTTGTGACCTGAGGGTCGGGGCGCCTTCCCTAGGGTGCCGCATGCCGGCGGTACGGTTGGCCACGTGAGTTCGCTCGAACCCCCGCAACACGTGTGCTCCACGTTCGGTCTCCGCGATGTCCAGCCGGTCCCGCTCGGGGCGGACTGGGACGGAGGATACCGATGTGGAGATGTGGTCCTGTCCAGGGTCGCCGACCATGCACGTGCAGCGTGGTCGGCGAAAGTCCGGGAAACCCTCACCGTGGACGGAGTGCGGCTGGCCCGTCCGGTCCGCGCAACCGACGGACGCTACGTGGTTTCCGGCTGGCGTGCCGACACCTACATCGTCGGCACATCCGAACCTCGACACGACGAAGTGGTGTCCCTGTCGCTACGGCTGCACGCAGCCACATCCCAGCTCGAGCGTCCTCGATTCCTGATGCAACCTCCGGTCGCACCGTGGGCGGACGTCGACGTCTTCGTCGCGGCGGACCGCGCCGCGTGGGAGACGGTGCCGCTGCGTTCGGCACGTGCCGCCGGTGCGCCGGAAACGGTCACCCCTGACGGACGTAAGAGTCTCGACCTGATCGCCCAGCTCGCCACGTTTCGCAAGCCCGTCCACCTTCCGGATCAGCTCGTCCATGGCGATCTGTTCGGCACGGTGTTGTTCGCGGGACGGGCTGCTCCGGGGCTGACCGATATCACTCCCTACTGGCGACCGGCGTCGTGGGCCGCGGCGGTGGCCGTCGTCGACGCATTGTCGTGGGGCGGGGCCGACGACGCACTGATCGGCCGGTGGGAGGATCTGCCGGAATGGCCGCAGATGCTCCTGCGCGCGGCGATGTTCCGTCTTGCCGTGCACGCGTTGCACCCGCGGTCCACCGAGGAAGCGTTCCCCGGTCTCGCACACACCACTGACCTCGTGCGCCTGCTCCTCTGACGCCGCCCCCACACCGGACACACCCTCACACCGGACATCGGGGGCCGGTGAGGAACTCTTGACTTTCCAGTCACCGCGGGCAGCACCGCGGCAACACCCGCTCCATACCTTGGGTTCATCAGAAACCTGAGAGAGGTGGCCGGCGTGAGTGTTGCACTCGAAAAAGAGCCGCTGCGAAGCAAGTTCGCGCGCAAACACTACATCGACAAGTGGGACGCCGAGGATGTCGACGCATGGGAGGCCGGCGGCAAGGACGTCGCCAAGCGCAACCTGATCTGGTCGGTGATCGCCGAACACGTCGGCTTCTCGGTGTGGTCGATCTGGTCGGTGATGGTGCTGTTCATGCCCACCGAGATCTACGGCATCGATGCCGCAGGCAAATTCTTCCTCGTCGCAGTGCCCACCCTCGTCGGATCTGTCCTGCGCATCCCGTATACGGTGGCCACCGCCAAGTTCGGCGGGCGCAACTGGACGATCTTCAGCGCACTGATCCTGCTCGTCCCGACCGTGGCCACGCTGTATCTGATGCTGAACCCCGGCCACTCCTACACCACATTCATGCTGGTCGCGGCCCTCGCGGGTGTCGGTGGCGGAAACTTCGCGTCGTCGATGACGAACATCAACGCGTTCTATCCGCAGCGACTCAAGGGATGGGCACTGGGTCTGAACGCCGGTGGAGGCAATATCGGCGTCCCCGTGATCCAGCTGATCGGCCTGCTGGTCATCGCGACAGTGGGCAACACGGCACCGTGGATCGTCTGCGCTATCTACCTGGTTCTCTGTTCGGGTGCAGCCCTCGGCGCAGCCCTGTTCATGGACAATCTCGGCGACCAGCGCGCCGATCTCCGGGCGATGGGCGCGTGCCTGAAGTTCAGCGACTCGTGGGTCGTCTCCTTCCTCTACATCGGCACCTTCGGTTCGTTCATCGGATTCAGCTTCGCATTCGGGCAGGTGCTGCAGATCAACTTCCTCGCCGGGGGCGACACCCCTGCACAGGCAGCCCTTCACGCCGCGCAGATCGCCTTCATCGGCCCACTGCTCGGCTCGGTGGCCCGACCGCTCGGCGGAAAACTCGCCGACCGGATCGGTGGGGGACGCATCACCGTCTGGACGTTCGTCGCCATGGCGCTCGCCGCCGGCGTCCTCATCGTCGCGGGAACCGTCGACGACGCCACCGAAGGCGCCGCATCCGGCGGGGTCATGGTCGCATTCATCCTCGGCTTCGTCGCACTGTTCCTTCTGTCCGGACTCGGCAACGGCTCGGTCTACAAGATGATCCCGTCGATCTTCGAAGCGAAGGCGCAGGGCCTCGAGCATCTCGACCGAGCCGGAAAAGCAGCATGGTCGCGCAGCATGGCTGGTGCGCTCATCGGATTCGCCGGTGCCATCGGTGGTCTCGGCGGAGTCGGCATCAACCTGGTCCTCCGGGCCTCGTACTCGGGTGAGGCCCAGTCCGCGACGATGGCCTTCTGGGTGTTCGGAGCCTTCTATCTGGTCTGCATCGTCGTGACCTGGAGCGTCTTCCTGCGCGTGCCGCGACAGGCCGCAGCACACGAGCCGGCTGCGACCCCCTGACCGGCATCACCAGCACCAGCACCACCTGCACGAAGAGAAAGTGAACAACCATGAGCCGCAAGAACGTACTCGTCGCCGGTCACGGTATGGTCGGCCACCGTTTCGTCGAAGCGCTGCGCGCCCGCGACGATCAGGATGCCTGGTCGATCACCGTACTGTGCGAGGAAACAGAGCCCGCCTACGACCGCGTCGGTCTGTCGTCGTACGTCGGTTCGTGGGACCGCAAGGAACTTGCTCTTGCCGGCAACGACTACCGCGGCGACGATCTCGTCGATCTCAGGATCGGGACGCGTGCCGCGTCGATCGACCGATCGGCGCGCACCGTCACCACGTGCGACGGGGAAATCCTGCCCTACGACGCGCTCGTCCTCGCCACCGGTTCCTACGCGTTCGTTCCGCCTGTACCCGGCCACGACCTGACCGGTTGTTTCGTCTACCGGACCCTCGACGACCTCGACGGGATCCGCGACGCCGCAGCACGGACGGTCGCCGCCGCCGAGGCCACCGGAGGCAGCGCCGACGGGGTGGTGGTCGGGGGCGGCCTGCTCGGGCTCGAAGCGGCGAACGCCCTGCGCGGTATGGGCCTGACCGCACACGTCGTCGAGTACAACGACCGGCTCATGCCTGCCCAGGTCGACGAGGGCGGCGGCAAGGTGCTCGATCGGCTCGTCACGGGCCTCGGTCTCGTTACACACACGGGAGTCGCCACCGAGAAGATCGAGACGACGACCGCGGGCCTGCGGGTGTCGCTGTCCGACGGCAGCACGATCGACGCAGGCCTGGTCGTGTTCTCGGCGGGCGTTCGTCCCCGTGACGATCTGGCGCGGGAGGCCGGACTCGAGCTCGCAGGCCGTGGCGGTGTGCTCACCGACCTCTCGTGTCGCAGTACCAACGACGAGACCGTGTATGCGATCGGTGAGGTAGCCGCCGTCGACGGCGTCTGCTACGGCCTCGTCGCGCCCGGGTACAGCACCGCCGAGGTCGTCGCCGATCGTTTGCTCGGTGGCGACGCCGAGTTTCCCGGTGCAGACATGTCGACCAAGCTCAAGCTCCTCGGCGTCGACGTCGCGAGCTTCGGCGACGCGCACGCACGGACCCCCGGCGCGCTCGAGGTGGTGCTGTCGGACTCCGCCAAAGGGACCTACGCGAAGCTCGTCGTCTCGGACGATGCCAAGGTCCTTCTGGGTGGCATTCTGGTCGGTGATGCGTCGGCGTACGGATCGTTGCGACCCCTCGTGGGGCGTGAACTACCCGGTGACCCGGCGTCGCTGATCTCACCGGCCGGCGAGAAGCCGGGAGCGGGAGCACTGCCCGATGATGCCGAAGTGTGCTCGTGCAACGGCGTCAGCAAGGGTGCGATCTGCGGGGCGATCGCCGAGGGCGCATGCGATATCGCGCAGATCAAGGCGTGTACCAACGCTGGAACCACCTGCGGCGGGTGTCTTCCCACCGTCAAACAGCTGCTCGCGTCGTCGGGTGTGGAGATGTCGAAGGCGCTGTGCGAGCACTTCGAACAGTCCCGCGCCGAGTTGTTCCAGATCGTGCAGGCCACGGGGATCCGCACGTTCTCGACGCTGATCGAGCGCCACGGTACCGGCCGTGGTTGCGACATCTGCAAGCCGGTCGTCGCCTCGATCCTCGCTTCGACGGACTCCGACCACATCCTGCATCGCAGCCAGGCGGGCCTGCAGGACACCAACGACCATTTCCTCGCGAACATCCAGAGGAACGGCACCTATTCGGTTGTGCCGCGGATGCCCGGCGGTGAATGCACGGCGGAGCAGCTCATCGTGATCGGCGAGGTGGCCCGCGACTTCGGGCTCTACGTGAAGATGACTGGTGGCCAGCGCGTCGACCTGTTCGGCGCCCGCGTCGAGCAGTTGCCGCAGATCTGGAAGCGGCTGGTCGACGCGGGTATGGAGTCCGGTCAGGCCTACGGAAAGTCGCTGCGGACCGTCAAGAGCTGCGTCGGCTCGACCTGGTGTCGCTACGGTGTGCAGGACTCGGTGGGCATGGCCGTCGACCTCGAGAACCGGTACCGGGGATTGCGGTCTCCGCACAAGCTCAAGTTCGGTGTGTCCGGGTGCGCGCGCGAATGTGCCGAGGCCCGAGGAAAGGATGTGGGCATCATCGCCACGGAGGGCGGATGGAACCTCTATGTCTGTGGCAACGGTGGCCAGTCGCCCAAGCACGCTCAGTTGCTCGCCGGTGGTCTCGATGACGAGACGCTCGTCAAGTACATCGACCGGTTCCTCATGTTCTACGTTCGGACCGCTGATCGGCTCCAGCGCACCGCACCGTGGCTCGATGCACTCGACGGTGGGCTCGAACACCTCCAGGCCGTCGTCTGCGAGGACAGTCTCGGCATCGGTGACGAACTCGAGGCGTCGATGGCCAAACACGTCGCCGGTTACAAGGACGAGTGGGCGGGCGTACTCGAGGACCCGGAGAAGCTGGCCCGATTCGTCTCGTTCGTCAATGCTCCCGACGAGGCCGATCCCACCGTGCAGTTCGATGAATCCGGTGCACGTAAGGTCCCTGTTCTGATGGGAATGCCTGCAATCAGGGCCGCGGATGCGGGGTAGGCCGTGATTACCCGGCGGGAACCGCGGGGTAACGCGGTCGAAACACCGCAGGATCAGAATTTCGGGTAACAAGTCTCGAGGAGGACCCATGACTGTCATCGCGATGCCGACCGCGGAGACCACGACACGCGACAGCGTGCTGAACGGCCGGCTGGAATGGACGTCGGCCTGCCCGCTGAGCCACCTCATCCCCGGGCGGGGAGTGGCGGTGTTGCTACGAGGGGGAGAGCAGGTGGCGTTGTTCCTGCTCGACGACGGCACGCTGCGTGCGGTCGGCAACATCGACCCGATCGGTCACGCCGCTGTGATGTCGAGAGGAATCGTCGGTGACCGTGCAGGTGAACCGACCGTCGCGTCGCCGTTGCTCAAGCAGGTCTACTCGCTCGACGACGGTCGCTGCCTCGACGACCCCACCGTGGGCCTTCCGGTCTACAAGGTTCGTGTGTGGGCAGGTGTCGTACAGGTTCACAGCCCACTCCGCGGGCGCAGGAGCGCCGAAGCCGTGGACAGCGGCGTCGTTTCGTGAGCTCCGAGAACACGCCGCTGCGCGGGTTCACCATCGGAGTCACGGCGTCGCGGCGCGCGGACGAGTTCGCGACGCTGCTCACCCGCCGAGGCGCCGACGTCGTCCGCGCTCCCGCGATCCGGATAATCCCACTGTCCGACGATGCCGAACTCGAGCACGCCACGCGTGCCATCGTCACAGATCCGCCGGACGTGACCATCGCGACCACCGCGATCGGCTTCCGCGGATGGATGGGTGCGGCGGAAGGGTGGGGTCTCGCGGACGAGTTGTCGCGGGCACTGAGCGCGAGTCGCATCCTCGCGCGGGGGCCGAAGGTCACGGGCGCGATTCGAGCTGCGGAACTGCGGGAGGAGTGGTCGCCCGAGTCGGAGTCCTCCAGCGAGGTTCTCGAGCATCTCCTTGCCGAAGGCGTCACGGGAAAACGGATTGCCGTGCAACTCCACGGGGAGCGAACCGAGTGGGAACCCGGAGATGACCTGTGCGACGTGCTGTGCGCTGCCGGGGCCGACGTGGTACCGGTTCCCGTCTACCGCTGGACCCCACCCGAGGATTCGACGTTGCTCGACCGGATGATCGAGCAGATAAGCGACCGCGCACTCGACGCCGTCACCTATACCAGCGCTCCAGCGGTCGCGTCGATGCTGATGAGGGCCAAGGCAATCGGAATGCTCGAACCGATGCTCCAGGGGCTGCGTGCCGGAGTGACTGCGGTATGTGTCGGCCCCGTGACCGCTGCGCCGCTGCTCGAACTCGACGTTCCCGTGACGATGCCGACGCGGGCGAGACTCGGATCTCTCGCCCGCCACATCGCGGAGGATCTGCCTCGGCGAGCGGTCCGGATCAACATCGGCGCGCACGTTCTCGGGCTGCAGGGCCGATGCGTTCTCGTCGACGACGAGGTGCGCTGCCTTGCCCCCGCAGGCATGGCGCTGATCCGTGCGCTGGCGACAAAGCCGGGAAACGTGGTCTCCCGTGAGGAACTGCTGACAGCCCTGCCCGGAGGTGGCGGCGACACCCACGCCGTCGAGACCGCGGTGGCACGGCTGCGTTCGGCACTCGGTACGCCCGGGCTCGTACAGACGGTCGTCAAACGTGGATACCGGCTCGCGGTGGAATTGGAGGAACTATGAATTCGACCGCTCCGGCATTGCTCCTCGTCGCCCACGGCACCCGGAATCCTCGGGGGGTCGAGATGATCGCGCGGCTCGCGGGCGAGGTGTCGCGGACTGCTGGACCGACGCGTGTGGCATTCGTCGATGTCCTTGGGCCGTCGCCCGCCGAGATTCTGCGGGACAGCGACCGCCCGACCGTGCTCGTGCCTGCGTTTCTTGCGTCGGGCTATCACGTGCACACCGACGTTCCCCGAGAGGTCGCCGACAGCGGTCACCGCGATGTCGTCGTGACGGATGCTCTCGGCCCGGATCCCGCACTGGCGAGGGTGCTGGTGTCCCGCTTGCGGGATGCAGGATGGTCTCCCGGCGACACAGTGGTGCTTGCGGCGGCAGGATCGTCCGATCCGCGCGCAGTGTGTGACGTCAGGGCGGCAGCGCGGATGCTGGAAGTGCTGACCCGCAGCGCGGTCGGGATCGGTTACGTCGCAACCGGAACTCCTCGGGTGGCCGAGGTCGTGGATGATCTGCGGGCGCAGGGGGCCCGCAGAGTGTTCATCGCGTCGTACCTGCTCGCCGAGGGGTTGTTCCACAGCCGGCTGTTCGAGTGCGGCGCCGACGGAGTCGCCGCACCGCTCGGGGTGACCGACTCGATCGTCGAGCTGGTCGCGCGGCGGTACCGGACCGCGATCACCGCGGTGCTCCCGCCGGACGCCGCAGTCGCGTACCCGCTGACGGTGTCATCGGGGTAGCAGCACGAGTTCCACTGCATCGCCGTCGGCGGCATCCGGCGGTACCAAGGCGATCGCAGGACGCCCGATGAGACCTGCCAGATGTGAGGTTCGAATCATGTTGTCGCATATCCATTTTCCGTCTGCCAGCTGTCGCGCGGGGAGGTAGCGGGTGACGTCTCCCGCAACCTCCGCGGCGTTCGCCAGTGGCGCGGTCAGTGGTGTCGCCGGAATGCGGACCGTGCGACCGTCGATGATCGCGGGCAGCATCACCAACAGAGTTGCCAGTGCCGCAACAGGGTTGCCGGGAAGGCCCAGCACTGCTCGGCCGTCCGGAAGTATCGCGGCAACCTGAGATCCCCCGGGCTTGCACCGGACCCGTTCGACCACCACCGATGCCCCCGCGCGATCGAGAGCACCGCGCAGCTGATCCGCCGCCCCGCGACCGGTTGCGCCGACGATCACGATCGCGTCGGCCTCGGTGCTCGTGCGCAGCAGGACGTCGAAGGCGTCGGCCGTGTCGCGGAGATGGACCTCGCCTGCGACCTCTGCTCCGCACCACGACACGAACTGGGGAAGAACCGGCCCGAGTGAATCACGGGTCTGCCCCTCGCGCAGCGGGCCGCTGCGACGGATCTCGTCGCCGGTGAGTGCGAGATGGACCCGCAGGGGGCCGCGCACGTCGATGTGCGACACTTCGCCACTCGCAGCTGTCGAGACGACCGCGGGCGTCACGGCCGATCCCGCTTCGGCCAGTACGTATCCGGGTTCCCACTCTTCACCGATGCGGCGGAAGTCGTCGCGGATCGGAGCGTCCGGGAGTCGTGTGACGACCCCGTCGTCGACGGTGACGTACTCGTCGCGTACCACGGATGTCGCGCCCCACGGCAGGTGCGCGCCCGTGGCGATGCGGGCGGCCTCTCCAGGACGGAGCGCGAATTCGTCTGCTGCCCCCGCGTATCTGACTTCTGTCCGCAGCGTCCACGGGCTGTCCCCGCACACGGCGTATCCGTCCATCGCGGACGTCGCGGCCGGCGGCAGCGACGCTGCGGCAACCAGCGGGGAGGCAAGCGTGGATCCGACGGCCTCGTCGCGCGCGACACTGCGAACAGGCATCGGACGCTGAGCACTCCGGAGCCGCCGTCGTGCCTCGTCCGGGTCGGCATGGCTGCTCGTGGCCACTCGGGCGCGATGCAGATCATCGGGTGTGTCGCAGTCCTCGGTTCCGGGCACGACGGCCGTGACGTAACGCTCCGGAAGCAGTGCCTTCATCGGCTGATCGGATGGGTCGGCTCCGAGTGCCGACAGGCGCGCAGCAAGCGCGTGCCCACGCCACGCGGCGAGCAGGAACTGCAGATTGCCGCCGTCGTCGACTGCAAACGCCGCGTCCGCGTCGGGGGCGGCGTCGAGCGCACCGACCAGGGTGGCGATCGACTCGGCGCTGACGAACGGAAGGTCGGCTGCGAGGGTCACGACGATCTCTGCGGTAGGTCGCGCGGACGCCAACGCGGCGACGGGCCCGCCACCGGGCGGAGACTCCTGAACCTGGACGACCGCGGGGTCGAGGCCGTGGCGGTGGGGGCCCACGACCGTGATGCGGGCGGCACCGGCCACCGCGGCGAGTGCCGTGTCGAGCATCGATCGGCCCGCGACGACGAGCGCGGGCTTGTCGACGCCACCCATCCGGGTCGCTCGCCCTCCCGCAACGATGACGGCCTCGGACCCGGACGCAGATTCGGACAGCGTGGACATGCCCTCATGCTGCCCGAGACCGCGCGACGACGCGCGTGCGCCGTCAGAAAGTGTGACGCGCTCGGTGCATATCGACCCGGTCATCGGTGACGGGCGCGCCCTCGGCTGCGAGTCGGGACAACTGACGATGGGCGAGGTGGGCGACGGGTTTGCCGGACGCCGGGACCACGCGGTGCCAGGGCAGGTCGGAACTGTCGGTCCGCATGATCCATCCGACGGTGCGAGGGCTGGACATCCCTGCCGCGTCGGCGATGTCGCCGTAAGTTGCCACGCACCCGGGGGGAATCGACGCGACCAGGGCGCGGACGTGCTCGATCTGAGCGTCTGTCGTCACCATGCCTACAACACTTTCCTGACCAGTTCGGCCGTACTCGCGGGCATCGCCTGGTCGATCATGTGGTCGCAGTCGAGTTCGAGCATCGTCAGATGCGGTCCGAGTTGCTCGGCCAGCGCTGTTCGGAACGCGTCCGAGGTGTAGGCGGGACGAACCCGGCCTGCACGTGCGAGGACCGTGGGTAGGTGGCTGGGTGGCAGCACGAACTCACGTGCGAGTTCGCCCCACGACGCCACCAGTGCAGGTACGCAGTAACGCCAGTTCACCCGGCCGGAATCGAGTGCGACCAGGTGTTCCGCGATCTCGGCATCGAGAAGCTCCGGGGCCACCTGGCCCCAGTCGCCGTGTACCTTCTCCGAACGAGCCTCGGCCGCATCCGTGTAATCGGGAAACCGCACGGTGAGATCTGCGATCTCGAGTAGTCGGTCGGGTGGCAGTGCGATCGCAGGATCGAGTAGAACGAGTGCCCGGACACGGTCGGGTTCTGCCGCGGCGAGGTGGAGCGCCAGTGCGCCACCGAACGAGTGTCCGACCACCGTGACGGGCTCGCGGGTGTGAGCGTCGAGAACACCCAGCAGATCGTGGACGTGGGATTCGAAACTCCACGGCGGCTCCCACGGCGACCGGCCGTGGCCCCGCAGATCCGGTGCGATCATGCGGAGATCCGGAAGGTGCCGCTCGGCCAGGTTCTGCCAGCGTCTGCCGTGGCCGGTCAGGCCGTGCAGAGCCAGCACCCCAGGGCCGTCGGAGGGGCCGAACAGATGTGTGTGGAGGGGCGATGCGGAGGCGCTCACCTCGTTCACTATGGCATCCCGGGTGCGGCCACGGGCGACCGAGGCGGTGCGCCGCCCTGTCGGACCCATCTGCTGGGATGTCGATATGACCGACGCCGATCTCCGTACCGGACTGCGTGGAGCGCCCGAGCGCCCGCGCCGCGCGGCCGCGCGGCTCGTCCGGCGGCCGGAGGACACGTCCACGGCCCGGAAGTGGACGCAGGATGTCCAACAGGTCTTCGCCGACGCTCCGCCCGCGTCGCAATGGCGGCCATGGCAGGTCCTCGGTGGTCCGGGTACCGGAAAGACGTCCTTGCTCGTGGATCTTGCGGTGCATCGCATCGCGTCGGGGGCTCAACCCGACTCGGTGCTCGTGCTCACCCACTCTCGGCGTGCCGCCACCGCGGTGCGAGAGGCGATCACCGCGGGACTGCTCAGTGTCGGGGCGGCAACCGACCCACGTGCCACCCGCGAGCCGCTCGTCCGCACGGTCCACTCCTATGCGTTCGCTGTGCTGCGCTTGCAGGCTTCCGCACACGGAAATCCTCCCCCGCGGTTGATCACGGGTGCCGAGCAGGACGCCGTTCTGCGTGAGCTGTTGCGCGGCGACATCGACGACGGCGCGACGATGTGGCCGGAGCGTCTCAGGCCCGCACTCGGCATGACCGGTTTCGCCGTGGAACTGCGCGATCTGATGTTGCGGGCAAACGAGCGCGGTCTCGGCCCCGAAGACCTCGTCGAGCTCGGTGAACGTCGTGAACGCCCAGAATGGGTGGCGGCCGGGTTGTTCGCGCAGCGGTACGAGCAGGTGATGCTCCTGCGCGGAGCAGTAGGGCTCGAAGCTCCTGAAGCCACGGCTCCGGCACTCGACGCCGCAGAACTCGTGGGCGCAGCGCTGGCGGCGTTCGCGACCGATCCCGAGTTGCTTGCGGGGGAGCGCAGCCGCATCCGGCATCTCCTCGTCGACGACGCCCAGCATCTCGATCCGCAGGCCGCGCACCTCGTGCGGGTCATCGGCACGGGTACACGTACGAGCACGATCGCGGGAGACCCGGATCAGAGTGTGTTCACCTTCCGCGGAGCCGACCCGGAGTTCCTCACCGGACTCGCCGAGCACGATCCGCAGCGACGCATCATCCTGGGCACCGATTTCCGTGCAGCAGCGGCCATCGCGTCCGTCACCGGCGCGATAGCCGGACGTCTTCCCGGGCTTCCGCCGCACCGCGGCGCCTCGGTACCCGATGCTGCCGTCCCCGGCGAGAGTGCGCAGCTGCCCGATCCGGCAGGCGCACCGGGACAGGTGCGCGTGGCGGTGATGTCGTCCCAGGCCAAGGAAGCTGCCGTCGTCGCCGACGCTCTGCGACGTGCCCATCTGATCGACGGGGTGCCGTGGTCGAAGATGGCCGTCATCGTCCGATCCGTTCCGCGTGTGCTCGCGCCACTTCGCCGCGCACTTCTCGCAGCCGGTGTGCCGATGACCACTGCTGCATCCGAACTGCCGCTCGCCAGGCAGCACAGCGTCGCGGGGATGCTGCTGGTGTTGAGGGCGGTCTCCGAACGCCGCTTCGGTCCCGAGGAAGCGCTTGCGTTGTTGTCGGGTCCGGTCGGTGGCGCCGAGCCGGTTGCGCTGCGTCGGCTCCGGCGCGGATTGCGTCGGGCCGAACTCGCATCCGAAGGCGACCGGGACTCCGCCGAACTCCTCCGAACCCTGCTCGTCGAGGATTCCGCCGAATCCGACCGTCTGATGCGAGGCCTGACCGACGTGGAGGCCGCTCCGCTGAAACGGGTGCTGTCGGTGGTGGCCGAGGCGCGATCGGCGTTGCTGCGCGGCGGTGGTCTGGAGGACGTGCTGTGGGCGGCGTGGCAGGCGACAGGCCTCGAACGGCGCTGGGTAGCGGCGTCCGCGCGCGGCGGTCCGGTCGGTGCGCAAGCCGACCGCGACCTCGACGCCGTGGTGGCGCTGTTCGACGCGGCAGCAGACTACGTAGACCGGCTTCCGCGCGCCCAGATCTCCGGATTCGTCGACTACCTCACCGAACAGGAGATTCCGGGCACGGTGCGCAGCCGTGCCGCAGCAGAATCCGAGGCCGTCACCATCTCGAGCGCGCACTCTGCGGCGGGACGGGAGTGGGATGTCGTCGCGGTCGCCGGCGTGCAGGAAGGGTTGTGGCCGAGCCTGCGGGCGCGTGGCACCTTGCTCGGTATCGAAGCGCTCATCGACGCGGTGTCCGGGGCCGACGGCGGCGATGGCAGCAGCACCCGGCTCTCGCGTACAGCGCCTCTGCTCGCCGACGAGCGGCGGTTGTTCCTCGTCGCCTGCAGTCGTGCCCGCACGAGCCTACTCGTGACCGCGGTCGATTCGGTCGGCGGCGACACCGAACTCGTGCGGTCGCGGTTCGTCGACGAACTCCTCGGGTCCGACGACCAGAGCACCTCCGATGAGCCGTCGGTGCCCGACGAAGTGCGCACGCGGGTGCTCGCGTTGCCGACGCTCGTCGCGGAATTGCGTTCCGTCGTGTGCGATCCGGTGCTCGCGCTGCACGAACCCGACCGCGTGCATCGTGCTGCCGTTCAACTCGCCAGGCTCGCTCGCGCAGGAGTGCAAGGGGCTCACCCCGAAAAGTGGTACGGCACAGCAGATCCGAGTACCGACTTGTCGCTGTGGGAACCGGACGATGCGGTACGCCTGTCGCCCTCCACCGTCGAACAGCTCGTCACGTGCCCGCTGCGCTGGATGTTCGAACGACACGGCGGATCCGACGGCGAGAATTCGCACGCGGTGACGGGCACTCTCGTGCACACCCTCGTCCAGGCGCTCGCGGGGCGAATCCCTCCGGACCGGATCGATCAGGCGCTCGAGAACGCCTGGAGTTCCGTCGACCTCGGTTCCGACTGGTATGCGCGTCGCGAACTCGAACGCACGCGCAGAATGCTCGACACCTTCTCGACCTGGCTGCAGGGAACCCGCAGCGAACTCGAGGAAGTGGGAGTCGAGGTCACTGTCGACGGCATGATCGAACCTCGTGAGGCAGGCGCGCCCCGCGTCCGGCTTCGCGGGCGCATCGACCGGCTCGAACGCGACCCCGAGGGCCGTCCCGTGGTGGTCGACGTCAAGACCGCGAAGAATCCCGTGTCGAAGGACGCCGCGCGCGACCACGCGCAATTGGCGACCTATCAGGTGGCAGTCGCCGAGGGTGCCGTCGAGGGCGAACCCGCCGCGACACCGGGCGGGGCGCGATTGGTCTTCGTGGCCAAGCCTCACAACAAGGAAGGGGCTACTCAGCGGGTTCAGCCACCCCTCGACCAGGAAGGGCTCGAGCACTGGCGCGGCGTGATCCACGAAGCGGCGGCCGCGACCCGCGGACCGCAGTTCCTGGCGCAGGTCAACGACGGGTGCCGGCATTGTCCGGTCCAATCGAGTTGTCCCGCACACGATGAAGGCAGGCAGGTGACCGGATGAGCCCGGACCGGGTGAGCGCGGAGCAACTTGCCGAGGCACTCGGCCAACCACCGCCGACCACCGAACAGACCGCGGTCATCGAGGCGCCGATGGGCCCGGCCCTCGTCGTGGCCGGCGCGGGGGCAGGCAAGACGGAAACCATGGCGGCGCGGGTGGTATGGCTCGTCGCGAACGGCGTCGTGGAGCCCGAACAGGTCCTCGGTCTGACCTTCACACGCAAGGCCGCGCAACAGCTGACCACCAGGATCCGTCGGCGGCTCGCGAAACTGGCCGGGTCACCGCTGGTCCGCGACCTCGACCCCACAGGTGGTCTTCGCAATCGGATCCTGGGCAGCGAGCCAGAGGTCGGGACGTACCACGCATACGCGGGGCGCCTGCTCGGCGAGCACGGGCTGTTGCTGCCGATCGAGCCGTCGGCGGCGTTGCTCTCGGAAACCGAGCTGTGGCAGATCGCGCACCGTGTGGTCAGCGCGTGGGACGGCGAGCTCGACACCGATCGGAACCCCGCGTCGGTCACCGAAACCGTCCTCGCGCTGTCCGGTCAGCTCGCCGAGCACCTCGTCGATCCCGAACAGCTGGCCGAAGCGCATACCGAACTCGGCAAGCTGATCCACACCTTGCCGGGTGGGCCGGGACAACGGGGTGGGCCGTCGAAGACGCTCCTCGGCTACCTCGAGACACAGGACGCCCGCGTGCAACTGCTTCCGCTGGTACAGCGGCTCGCCGAAACCCTGCGCCGTGAAGGTGCGCTCGACTTCGGTAGTCAGATGTCGCTCGCGGCACGCGTTGCCCGCGATCACGCGGAAGTCGGAGCAGGCGAACGCGAGCGATTCCGTGTGGTCCTGCTCGACGAGTATCAGGACACCGGACACGCTCAGCGGATCCTGCTGTCGGCACTGTTCGGCGGTGGCCAGGACGGTGGTCTTGCCGTCACGGCAGTGGGAGATCCGATGCAGTCGATCTACGGGTGGCGCGGAGCCTCTGCCGCGAATCTTCCGCGCTTCGCAACCGATTTCGAACTCCCCGACGGCGAACCCGCACCGAAGCTGGAACTTCTGACCAGCTGGCGCAATCCGCCGGAGGCGCTCGAACTCGCCAACGTGTCGTCCGAGCCGCTGCGCGAGCGCGGCGTAGCCGTGAGCAGGTTGAGGTCGCGTCCCGATGCGGTGCCCGGCGACGTGCGGATCGCCATGCACCGCGACGTCGACGCCGAGCGCAGGTGGGTGGCCGACCGGATCGAAGCCGAGTACGCGGCCGCGCGCGCCGAGAATGTTCCGCCGCCCACAGCTGCGGTTCTGGTGCGCCGCAACGCCGATGCAGCACCGATGGCAGAGGCGCTCCGTGCCCGCGGATTGCCTGTCGAGGTGGTGGGTCTCGGTGGTCTTCTGCACACACCCGAAGTCGCCGACGTGCTTGCGATGCTGCGTCTGGCCGCAGACCCGATGGCAGGCAGTGCCGCCGTACGGGTCCTGACCGGCGCACGGTGGCAGCTGGGCGCCGCAGATCTACGTGCTCTGTGGCGCAGAGCGCAGGAACTGGCGATCACCGGCCGGCACGGCGTCACCGGTGCTGTCACCGATCCTGACGCCCTCGACGACGCTCTCGACTCGGCTCTGCCCGGTGAGTACGCCGATCAGGCCGGGCTGGCGGATGCGATCTCCGACCCCGGGCGGCCGGAGCAGTATTCGAAGTTCGGATTCGCGCGGATCACGGCGCTGGCCCGCGAGCTCGCCTCGTTGCGCGAACGACTGGGGCAACCGCTGACCGAGCTCGTAGCCGAGGTCGAACGCGTCCTCGGCATCGGTATCGAGGCGCAGGCCCGGGTCGGCAGCAACAGCGGAGTGGCAGGTCGCGAACACCTGGACGCCTTCGCAGACGTCGTTGCGTCCTTTGCCGGTCGCGGCCATGCGACATTGCCCGGTCTGCTCGCCTACCTGTCGGCAGCCGAAGAGATCGAACAAGGACTCACCCCGGGGGAGGTCGAGGTCGATCCCGAGCGGGTGCAGATCCTCACGGTGCATTCGGCGAAGGGCCTCGAATGGCAGGTAGTGGCCGTCCCACACGTGAGTACCGGAATCTTCCCGTCGACGACCGGACTGTCGACGTGGCTCGGTGCGCTCGCCGAACTCCCGCCTGCGCTCCGTGGCGACCGTGCTCAACCGGGTGACGAACCGGGCGGGGGTACCGACGGTGTACCGGTGCTCGATCTCGACGACGTCTCGGACCGCAAGATGGTCGAGAATGCGATCGATGCCCACAAGGACGCACTCAAACGGCGTAAGCACGATGAGGACAGGAGACTGTTCTACGTTGCGCTGACCCGGACGGAGCGGGCGCTGTACGTGTCCGGACACCACTGGGCCGACACCGGGTCGGAGCCCAAGGGCCCGTCGGAGTTCCTCACAGAGCTGCATGCGCTGCTGACCGAACGCCCGGAACTCGGCGTGATCGATCAGTGGGACTCCGCACCCGAGCCGGGCACCGCCAATCCGATGACCGAGACGCCGCGCAGCGCTGTGTGGCCACGCGACCCCCTCGGATCGAGGCGCGCCGACGTCGAACGCGGTGCTGCGCTGGTCCTCGACGCCGTTGCCGCCGGCGAACCCGAGCCGCTCGACCAGCCCGAGGACGACCCCGACGAGTGGGCGGCAGACGTCGATGCGCTGCTTGCGGAACGCGACCAGCGCGCTGAACGCGGTGCCGAAGTGGTGATGCCCGCACAGCTGTCGGTCAGCCAGCTCGTGGATCTTGCCGCGGATCCGGACGCTCTCGCGGCACGCCTGCGCCGGCCCCTGCCGTTTCGGCCCAACCCGCTCGCGCGGCGGGGAACGGCGTTCCACGCGTGGCTCGAACGTCGCTTCGGTGCAACCCGGCTGCTCGACCTGGACGAACTGCCCGGCGCCGACGACGAAGGCGGCGACGAATCCGACTTCGACAGGTTGCAGGAAGCGTTCCTGCGGTCGTCCTGGGCCGCCCGGAATCCGATCGAGGTCGAGGTACCTTTCGAAACGTCCTTGGCCGGCACTGTGATCCGCGGGCGGATCGACGCGGTCTTCGAGGATCCGGACGGCGGATGGACGGTCATCGACTGGAAGACCGGCGCCGAACCGGACGCCGACAAGCTCGCCTCGGTGGGGATGCAGCTTGCGGCCTACCGGCTGGCGTGGGCGAGATTGATGGCGGCGAGGACCGCGCGTATCACCGGGCGCCCCGCCGACATTCCTCTCGACAAGGTCCGTGCGGCATTCCATTATGTGAGGACGGGCCGGACGGTGGCGCCCGACGATCTGCCCGGCGCAGACTTCCTCGAACGGCTCGTGCGGTCTGCCGGCGCCGAGAACGGGTGAGAGTGATGTCGACGTTCGTATTGTTGCCCGGCGCGGGCTCCGATTCGTGGTACTGGCATCTGGTGGTGCCGTTGCTTGCGCAGCACGGACACACGGCGATGCCGGTCGACCTTCCGTACGGCGACGATCAGGCCGACCAGCGCACCTATGCCGACATCGTGGTCGCCGCGATCAGAGGTGCCGAGGGACCGCTGATCGTCGTGGGACAGTCGATGTCGGCGTTCACCGCAGTACTCGTCGCCGAGCGTGTTCCCGTCGACGAACTGATCCTGGTGGCACCGATGATCCCCGCACCCGGCGAATCACCCGGACTGTGGTGGGGCAACGTCGGGCACGAGGAGGCCAAGCGCACCCAGGACGTCCTCGACGGACGTGATCCCGACGCGGCACCCGATCCTCTGGAACTGTTCTTCCACGATGTGCCTGCGGAGTTGCGCGACGAAGCGTTCGCGCGTGAGGAGAGTCGGTTGTCGGACAAGGCTTTCGAACCGCGGTGGGAGGCGGAGAGTTGGCCCGACGTGCCGGTGAGAGTGGTCGCCGGGCGCCACGACCGGCTCTTTCCGCTTCCGTTCCTCACCAGGTTGGCGAACGACAGGCTCGGCGTCGAACCGGAGACGGTCGACAGCGGACATCTGCCCGCGCTCGTGTGTCCGTCGGAGCTCACCGAACTCCTACTGGCGCGCCGTTAGGGGGAGAGTCACCTCCCGGCGGTACGCCGGACCTTCAACGCTTCGGTGACGAGTGGGATCTGCAGGGGAAGTCGAGCCACCGCGACCGCCTTTGCAGCGGGGGAGACACGGTTGCTTCGAAGCCAGCTCACCGCCATCTGCACGTTCGCAGGAAACACGGCGACGAACAAGAACGCGGCAAGGGTGCCACCGAGCCGGCGGGTGCGGGGGACCGCCAGCGTCGCCGCGACGGCCAGCTCGGCGACGCCCGACGCGTAGGTGTAGTGGCGAGCCTCGCCCGGTAACTGTTTCGGCACGATGCTGTCGAACTGCGCGGGCAGGACGAAGTGCATGACACCGGCGCCGGTGAGGAGCGCGGCAAGCCGCAGCGCGGGGCCACGGGAACGTTGCGTGGACATGCACGTCACACTAGCGCCCGGCGCGTAGGCTGCCGTTCTGGTCGGTGCGACACCCCTGCCGGCCGGTAACTCCCCGACAGGCATTCGAGATTCAGTGATGGAGGCTCCCCGTGCGTAATCACACCGTCGTGATCGGCTACGGCACCAAGGGGCATACTGCCGTCGACGCGATGCTCGGCGACGGGGTTCCCCCGTCCGAGATCGTGGTGGTGGACACCGACCCGCGCGTGCTCGAGGCCGCCGAGCGGCAGGGGCTCGTCACGGTGCAGGGCTCGGCGACCAAGTCCGATGTGCTGCGACTCGCGGGTGTCCAGCACGCCGCCGCAGTTATCGTCGCGGCGAACCGCGACGACACCGCGGTCCTGGTGACTCTCAGCGCGCGGGAGATCGCGCCGAAGGCGAAGATCGTCGCAGCGATCCGCGAATCGGAGAACACCCACCTGATGCGACAGTCGGGCGCTGATTCGGTGGTGATCTCGTCCGAGACCGCGGGCCGGCTTCTCGGGATCGCCACGACCACCCCGAACGTCGTCGAGATGATCGAAGATCTGCTGACACCCGAGGCGGGTTTCGCGATCGCTGAACGTGATGTGGACGAGAGCGAAGTGGGGGGCTCACCCCGTCATCTCAAGGACATCGTCCTGGCGGTGGTGCGCGACGGCCGCATGTGGAGGATCGGGTCTCCGGAGATCGATGCGATCGAGCCCGGCGACAAACTCCTGTACATCCGGCTGGTGTCCGGTTCGGCTTCCGGAGCGATGCGCGGTTAGTGTGCACGGTGTGACGGCTTTCGCATTGGGTGAGACACCGCTGTTGTCGCGCACCGTCGTCGACCGTGCCGAGGAACTGCGATCCGACGTCGACGCGCTTCGCGCCGGATGGGCAACAGCGAAGCTCTTGCGGATCGATCGCCGAGGCCAGGCGCCTGTCGTCGGATCGGTTCTCGTGCTGGCCGAGGCCACCGAACTGGGGCCGGAACCTGTATCCGGAGCAGTGTTCCTCGGGATTCGCGACGGTCTGCACGTGTGGGCGGTCCGTGTGCTCGCACAGACCGGAACGGTCGCCGACCTCCGCCGGGTGGGCGAAGATCTCGGTGATGCCGACGCCGATCTGATGGTCAGTGCAGTGGCGCTGCTGAACTGGCACGACCAGGCCGCGTTCAGCGCTGTCGACGGTTCCCCCAGCGAGCCCACGGTCGCCGGCTGGTCGAGGATCAGCACCGTGACCGGTCACGAGGAATTCCCCCGAACCGATCCGGCCATCATCTGTCTCGTCCACGACGGCGATGGCCGGGTCCTGCTTGCCCGCCAGCCGTCGTGGCCCGAGCGCCGCTTCTCCGTGCTGGCGGGATTCGTCGAGGCAGGGGAGTCGCTCGAAGCCTGCGTGGTTCGTGAGATCCGCGAAGAGGTCGGTGTCGACGTCCACGACGTGCAGTACCTCGGAAGTCAGCCGTGGCCGTTCCCGCGCTCGCTGATGCTCGGGTTCTCCGCAGTGGCGGATCCGGACCAGAGGGTCGAGTTCCTGGACGGAGAGATCGCTGAGGCACGGTGGTTCACGCGCGAGGAAGTGCGCGCTGCCCTCGCCGTAGGCGACTGGGCGTCGCCGGAAGACGCACCGTTGTTGCTGCCCGGCTCGATCTCGATCGCGCGCGGACTGATCTCCGGCTGGGTCAACGGCTGATCACCGTATCGGTACGGCGTATTCCGTCCAGCGCGACTTCGACCATGCGGTCGGCGTAGTCGGCCGTCAGTGGCCCGGTACGGAACAACCATCGCTGGGTCAGAGGCGAGAAGATCGCGTCGAGTGCGGCGTCGAGGTCGAGGTCGTCCGGTAGCTGACCGGATTCCTGTGCCGTTCGGAGTCGTTGCTTCTTCATCTCTCGTGTGGGTGCCTCGAACCGCCGCAGATACTCCTCGGCGAGTGCGTCGTCGGTGAGGACCGCGACGGTCAGTGCGCGGAGGGGTTTCTCGAATGCGGGGTCGTGTAGTTCCTCGATCGACGCGCGCATCACCGTTTTCAGGTCCGCGTCGAGGTCGCCGGTGTCGGGTAAGCCCGGCGAATTCTCGGAATCGCCGGTGTTCTTGCGGAGGAATGCGTCGAGGAGCACCGCCCCCTTGGACGGCCACCACCGGTAGATCGTCTGCTTCCCGACACCGGCGCGTGTGGCGATTGCTTCGATCGAGAGGCGCGCGTAGCCGACTTCGGCCACGAGTTCGACGGCCGCATCGAGTATTGCGGTGTGGGAGGCGGCGCTGCGTCGCGAACGGTCCGGTTCGATGGAGGGCATGGCGCGATCATACGTTCCAGTCGAGACGAGACGGACCGTATTGACTCGCGCAAGGGGCGGGGTTACCATTTCGATCATAACGAGACGGAACGTCTCGTCTTATTTCGAGGAGGTGCAAATGACTCGATCGGATACGCGGGAGCGCGTGTGGTTCGTCACCGGAGCGAGCCGCGGTCTGGGTAGGGCATTCGTCGATGAAGCGCTCGCGGCGGGCGACCGTGTGGTCGCCGTCTCCCGCACGATCGACACCGTCACCGATCTCGACGACGACAGAGTGCTCAGGCTTCCCGTCGACGTCACCGACCGCGCGGCGGTCTTCGGGGCGGTCGATACCGCCGTCGAACGTTTCGGTCGCATCGACATCGCGATCAACAACGCCGGAACCATGTGGTCGGGATTCGTCGAGGAATTCGACGAAGCGCAGGTGCGCGCTCAGATCGAGACGAACTTTTTCGGGGCGCTATGGGTGAGCCAGGCGGTGGCGGGTGTGATGCGGCGCCAGCGAGGTGGCCACCTCGTGCAGATCTCGAGCATCGGCGGTGTCGTCACCGGACCGACCTCCGGAATCTACAGCGCGAGCAAGTTCGCACTGGAAGGCGCGAGTGAGGCACTTGCTGCGGAACTTGCGGGCTTCGGCGTCGACGTCACCATCGTCGAACCCGGCGGATACTGGACCGACCTCTACACCGGGATGGGATTCACCGAGCCGTCCGACGACTACGCGCAGCTCCGCGCCGACATCGCCGAACAGTTCGCCGATGCCAGTATCGACAGCGAGCCGGCCCTTGCTGCAACGGCGATCAGCGCACTCGTGGACAGTGATGCGCCGCCATTGCGTCTCATTCTGGGCAGCGCGGTCCTCGACGCGGCCATCGACGCAGCGAAACAGCGTGTCGACACCTGGTCGGCGTGGCAGGAGGTGAGCCGGGCGGCAGAATCGGCTGTCCCGGCTCCCGGTGGATGAGTGCTCACCGAATGAGTCGGGCGGTGCAGTTCCGTGACCCGCACCGCCCGACCCGACCGGCCGATCTACAGACCCAGCGCCCGCTTGACGGCGGACAGCGGCGGATTGGTTGCGGTCGTCCCGTCCGCGTACTTCACCGTCGGGACGACATGGTTTCCGTCGTTGACGCTGCCGACGAACTCCGCGGCAGCGGGGTCGGACTCGATGTCGATCTCGGCGTAGCCGATGCCGTTCTCGTCGAGTTGCTTCTTGAGGCGCTTGCAGTACCCGCACCATGTGGTCGAGTAGATGGTGAGCGCGTGCGTGTCGGCGGTCGAAATATCGGAGGTCGTCATGACGGCGACAACGTCGCGCAGCCCCCGATCTGTTCCCTTTCCCCTCGAATGTGTTCTCGGGCACAGTTGGCACGCACGGTGATGATGCCGGTAGGTCGCGATGTCGGTCGGCACTGTCATGATGGGGGTCATGCGTGTGGAAGCGGCGGTGGACGGTCTCGACCCGGAACAGGCAGCAGCAGTCCTCGCACCCCGGGGTCCGGTGTGTGTTCTCGCCGGCGCCGGTACCGGCAAGACCCGCACCATCACGCGCCGGATCGCTCACCTCGTCTCCGACGGCCATGTCTCGGCGGGGCAGGTCCTCGCTGTGACCTTCACGGCGCGCGCCGCGGGCGAGATGCGTTCGCGTCTCCGGGAGCTCGGGGTCGGCGGATCGGGTCCGCAGGTTCAGGCCCGCACCTTCCACGCTGCCGCTCTTCGGCAGCTGCGTTACTTCTGGCCGCAGGTCGTCGGCGATATTCCGTGGCATCTGCTCGACCGCAAGTTCGCGGTGGTGTCCCAGGCAGCACATCGCGCAGGTTTCCCGACCGACACCGACACGGTCCGCGACCTGCTGTCCGAGATCGAATGGGCGAAAGGGTCACTCCACGCGCCCGAGGACTACCCTGCGGCCGCCGCCCGGGCACGGCGTGAGCCGCCCGCCGACGCCGAGCGGGTCGCGAAGGTCTACGCGGGATACGAATCCCTGAAGAACCGGGGCGAAGACGGTATCTATCTCGACTTCGACGATCTGCTGCTACAGACTGCCGGCGCTCTCGAAGGAAACCCGACGGTGGCGGAGGAGTTCCGCGACCGGTATCGGTGTTTCGTCGTCGACGAATACCAGGACGTCACACCGCTGCAGCAGCGCGTACTCGATGCGTGGCTCGGCGAACGGGACGATCTGACGGTGGTCGGCGACGCCAACCAGACGATCTACTCGTTCACGGGAGCGTCGCCCAAGTATCTGCTCGACTTCTCCCGCCGGTTTCCCGAGGCCACCATGGTCCGGCTCGAACGCGACTACCGATCCACTCCACAGGTCGTCGACCTCGCGAATCGGGTGATCGGTCAAGCGCGGGGCCGGATCGCCGGCACCAGGCTCCAACTGATCGGGCAGCGTCCCGCGGGGCCCGAACCGGTCTTCGCCGAATACGACGACGAACCCGCCGAAGCGAAAGCCGTCGCGAAGGCCATCGCCAAGCTGCTGCGCGACGGCGTCGCGGCCTCCGAGATCGCCGTGTTGTACCGGATCAACGCTCAGTCCGAGGCCTATGAGCAGGCCTTCACCGAGACCGGCATTCCCTATCAAGTTCGAGGGGGCGAGGGGTTCTTTCAGCGCGCCGAGGTGCGCCAGGCGGTCAACGCCCTGCGCCAGACCGGCTCGCGCGACGACCTGCCCGAGGACGCGGATCGCGGAAGCAACCTCGTCAACCTGGTCCGTGCCACCTTCGTTCCGCTCGGCCTGACCGACACCGAACCTGCCGGTACCCAGGCGCGCGAGCGGTGGGCGTCGCTCACCGCCCTCGTGCAACTCACCGAGGAACTCCTCGAACACGAACCGGATCTGACGCTCGCGAGCCTGCTGCGCGATCTTGCGGCGCGCGCCGAAGCACGGCAGCCACCGACCGTGCAGGGCGTGACCCTCGCGTCGTTGCACGCGGCGAAGGGGCTCGAGTGGGATGCCGTGTTCCTCGTCGGGCTCACC
Source organism: Rhodococcus sp. F64268 (assembly GCF_023015605.1). Lineage (NCBI taxonomy): Bacteria > Bacillati > Actinomycetota > Actinomycetes > Mycobacteriales > Nocardiaceae > Rhodococcus > Rhodococcus sp. F64268. The sequence goes on along the minus strand of NZ_JALKAI010000003.1, from coordinate 259,568 downwards.
GACGGCATGTTGCCGATCACTCACGTCACCGGCGACAAAGACACCGCACCCGACGAAGCCGGCATCGAGGAGGAACGCCGGCTGCTGTATGTAGGGGTGACACGCGCGCGTGTGCATCTGCAACTCTCGTGGGCGTTGTCGCGCACGGAGGGTGGGCGCAAGACCCGCCGCCGATCACGATTCCTGCTGGGGTTGATCCCCGATAGTTCGCCGGCATCGAAGATCATCGAACCGGCACCGCCGAGGCGGAAGCGGCCGCAATGCCGGGTCTGTGGCAAACCGTTGATGACGTCGACCTCCACGAAACTCGGCCGGTGCGAAGGGTGCCCATCGAACCTCGACGAGGACCTGCTGGTGGCATTGAAGGACTGGCGACGCGACCGGTCCAAGGAACTCTCGGTTCCCGCTTACGTGGTGTTCACCGACAACACGTTGGTCGCGATCGCAGAACAACAACCCGCCGACAATCGGGCGCTCGTCGCCATCCCGGGGATCGGCGCGAGAAAACTCGAACAGTTCGGGGCCGACGTCCTCGCACTCGTGCGCGGTGAGCGAGCAGGCGACACCCTCGATCTGTAAGACCCAGAACAGTAAGACCCAGAACTGAGGGACTCAGCGGGTCTGCAGAGCCGGGGCGATCGTGGTGCTCCACGCTTCGCGCAGCTGATCTTCGAACAAGGCCCAGGTGTGGGCGCCGGTATCACGCATCGACACCGTCGCCGGGACACCCGCTGCTTCGAGCGAATCGACGAACATTGCGGTGCATCGGTGCACGAGTGCTTCGACGACCATGCCGCCGACCGGCGGGATCGCGCCCTCCGGGATCCGGTCCACCGCACCCACAGCCCCGCGGGACGCGCTGACGTACACGGCGGTACCGGCGAGTTTCGCGGCATTGGCAGCGGGGTCGTGCGCTTTCCACCCCCGGCTGCCAGGCGGGCCCCACATGTTGAACGGGTTGTTCAGCCCGCTGGCGATCATGGTCGAGATGCCCACGCTGGCAAGGAGGTTGCTCGGTGCAGGACATCCGCTGAACGATGCAGCAGCCTGGTACAGATCGGGCGCCTGGATCGCGAGATCCAGAGCGGGCCCACCGCTCATCGACAATCCCGCGACTGCGTTCAGTCCGGTCCCGCCGAACTCGCGGTCGATCACACCCGGAAGTTCCCGGGTCAGATACGTCTCCCACATATTGATGCCCAGGATCGGATCTGGGGCGCCCCAATCCGTGTAGAAGCTGAACCGCCCGCCGATCGGCAGTACGACGGTCACGTTCTTGTCGGCGAAGAACGCGGGGGCCTGTGAATTGTTCATCCAGCCGACTCCGTCCTCACCGCCGAGAGCCCCGTTGAGCAGGTACAACGTAGGCAGCGATCCGCCGTGTGCCGGCCGGAGAACGTCGTTGGAGATCACCCGATCCATTGCCGGGGAGTAGACGTCGACGACGGTGTGAGTGGGGGAGATCTCCCGGGTCTCCACCACGTGTGGAGCAATGTCCGACACCGCGCTGGTTCCAGGCGGCTGTGGCTCCGCACTCGGCTGAGCCGCGGCAAGCCCGCCGAACCCGATGCTCGAGGCCAGCACTATAACCGACGACGCAGACAACACACGTAACATTGACCTCACACACAACTTCCGCATCAACCGATCGTCGCATTCGACAAGAGCGCGGGGGTTGCGCGACGGTGTTCGGTCGGTTGCAATACGGTCTCGGTCGGCGTTCGGTCACCGATCTCCGATCCGGCGACGCGAAGTCCTGTCAGCAGGCACAGAGGCAGAAGTAATGGCCCGCTGGGTCGCGGAACACACGAAACGTCGGGGTTGCCGATGGGCCGTGAACGCGGGTGGCGCCGAGGTCGAGTGCAACTCCCTCGGCCTCGTCCAGATTCGGAACGCTGAAGTCGAGGTGGGCGCGAACACCTTCCTCCGGCCATCGCTGCGGAACGAAGTCGGGGGCGAGCTGGAATGCGATCGCGGTGCTGTCGTCGCGGGCAAGCTCGAACCATTCGTCGCGGTCCGTCACGATCCGCCAGCCGAGTAGGTCGCGATAGAAACCGGCGAGCGCTCGCGGGTCGGGGCAATCGAGCACGGGGATGAATCTTGTCGTCGCGAGTGTCATGCGTCCAACGTAACCGCCGCGGAAGTGTGAAACCGCAGGTAGAAAATAACTTGTGTCATCCGCGGGGGCATCACTACTCTGAATGACGATGTCACGGGAGAGCCCGTGCACGAACCACGGTAGGAGGTAGCACCGATGCTCGGCTTCACAGCGCTCGCACTCATCGCTGCCCCCGCCGCCGGGGCAGCCGACGTGGCTGCTCCGCGTGCCCGTCGTGTGCGTGCAGCAGCCGTCTCGTCCGTGGTCAGGATTCTGCCCGAGGTTCGCCTCCGGTAGACGATTCCGATTCCAGGCCACGGACCCCGCCCAGCGGACCGTGGCCTTCTTGCTTTTCGGCCGGGGTTCGCACCGCATTTCATCCGAACCATCGAAAAGGAGCTCTCGTGCCGAGCGACACCCTGTCGACCGCCCCGCACGATTCCGACGGAGATACCGGTGCGCGTGCCGGAATCCTGCCGTGCCACAACTACGACCCGGACCTGTGGTTCGCCGAGACACCCGCCGACCTCGAACGTGCCAAGGAACTGTGTTCCGCATGCCCCGTGCGTTCGCGGTGCCTCGCAGCCGCCCTCGATCGCGAGGAGCCCTGGGGAGTGTGGGGCGGCGAAATCCTCGACCGTGGAACGGTCGTCGCACGCAAGCGCCCCCGGGGGCGTCCGCGCAAGCATCCCGTCGTCACCGATCCCGACAAGGAATTGGTGTGTGCATGATCTACTCAGGCGGCCGGGGGAGGGTCATGCTCCGGCCGCCCGGGGTGGTCACTCGTCGACGAACCCCGGCATCCACTCGGTGAGGATCCGCATGTAGGGCGCGTATGCGTCCAGTTGAGCGCAGATCCCCACCGAACCCAACAGAACCCGGAAGATGCTCAGATACTCGGGCGGAAGATTCAACGTGCGGGCGGTCCGGAACTGAGGACCGGAGAAGTCGGTGGCCACACCCGCGACCTGCTGCAACCACGATCGGGTGAAGTGGAACGACTCTGTCCGGATGGGGTCGGTGAACGGCCGGAGATAATCGGCGATCTCCCGATCCGTGACCGTCCGGCCGGGCAATACGAACTTGTTGTCGTACAGCAGTTGCGTCAGCTCGTCGAACCGCTCGTCGACGGCGAGCCGGACCATCCGGCCCAATACCGGCGGGAAACCGTCCGGCATCGCTGCGGTGGCGCCGAAATCGATGACACCGAGCCGCCCGTCGTCGAGCAGCATGAAGTTGCCCGGGTGCGGATCGCTGTGCAGCATCCCCACTCGCGTCGGGGAGGAGAAGTGGAACTCGGCGAGCAGAGCGCCCGCGCGATTGCGTTGCTCCTGTGTCCCGCCGGTGATGATCGAAGACAAGGGCGTAGCGGAAAGCCATTCGGTGACAGTAACTTTGGGCGCGCTTGCGACCACGCGAGGTACGAGGAACTGCGGATCGTCGGCGAAGGCCTTAGAGAACGCACGCTGATTGTCGGCCTCGATGCGGTAGTCGAGCTCCTCCTCGGTGCGCGCCGAGAGTTCGTCGAGGATTGCGCGGACGTCGGTGCCCGGCATCACGGTCGAGAACAGGCTCGCGAACCGCGACAGGGTCTTGAGATCTGCGCGCAGCGCCTCGTCGGCGCCCGGGTACTGCACCTTCACCGCAACCTCCCGACCGTCGGACCACACCGCCCTATGTACCTGACCGATGCTGGCCGAGGCGGTCGGTACGTCGTCGAACGAGGTGAAGCGTTCGCGCCATTTGGTGCCGAGCTGCTGGTCGAGTACGTGGTGCACGGCCTTTGCGGGCAGCGGCGGCGCCTCCGCCTGGAGTTTGGTGAGAGCCTCTCGATACGGTTCGGCGAATTCCTCGGGGACCGCAGCCTCCATCACGCTGAGCGCTTGCCCGAGCTTCATGGCGCCGCCTTTGAGCTCGCCAAGCACGGTGAACAGCTGCTCGGCGGCTTTCGCTGCCATCTCGGCGTCGATCTCGTCGCGATCGCCCCCTGCCAGACGCCTACCGAAGCCCATCGCGGCGCGTCCCGCGATCCCCAACGGGATACTCGCGAGTTTGGCGGTGCGGGAAGAGCTTTTGCGAGGGATGTCGGCCACGCACACCATCATGCCTGACCGGTCCCACATCATCTTCGACCCGGGGCGGGTCACATCGACATCGAACACTCGCAGTCGGGGTGACGGAACCAGCGGCGTTTCGACAGCCGGAACGACGACAGATCGATCTCCACCGTGTGATCGGCCACAGCGAGCGGCAGGGACCCGGCAAGAATTACATCGAGCTCGGCCAGTGCGAAGGCAGCGGTGGCGAGAACCACCGCGCGCGCGGCGTGGCCGGGCCGGTCCCACAGCTGGGCGGCGAGAACGGGCCATGACGGATCGAGATCCGTGCGGGTCAGGTCGGCGCACCGTAGGCAACTCGTGCTGCCAGGGACGACGAATGGACCGACGATTCCTCGGCCGTCCCGTGTGCGGACCACAAGGTGCGGGACACGGTGCCGCATGAGGTCGCGCACCACGAGCGGATCGGGCACCTGGATATCTGCGAGGACCACGCACGCGAGACCCTCCTGGAGACGTTCGTCGCCGGTGTATCTACCCGCGCGGGACCATTTGGTATCCCGCAACGCCAGCTGCGCGCACAGTGCATCGGCGAGCGGGCCATCGCCGTAGACCCTGATCCGATGCGCGGGCGTCGGGGCGACACGGGTCTTGGTCGATGCCGTCCCTCGGACGAGTCCGGTTGCCACCAGATCGTCGAGCAACAACCGCACGCCGCCGGCATCTGCGCCTCGCTCGACGGCCGTCTCGACGATCTCGTCGTCCGTGTGCGCACCGTCCAGCAACTGCAGGACGGTCCGCACATCGAATTCATCGAGGCCCGCGGGCGGCACGATGACGCGACCGGTCTCGGGTCCCCACCCCACCTGCACGCGACCGTCGGCGCGTCTCAACACCAGTAGTGCGGGATCGAATGAAAGGCCGGTGTCGCTACCGGTGTCAACCTGCGCTTCGGCACGAACGGAACTGGTCATACCGGGAAGCTTCGCAGCCGCGGTGGTCCGGCCGAGGGCAGATCACTGAGTTATCCACAGGGCTGAACGCCTGTGACCAGAGTAAACAGGTCTCAGTTCGATGCGTCGGGATTCTCGTCGTCCGAGTTGTCGTCGCGCTCGGCCTTCTCGCGTTCCATGGTCGCCTTCAGCTGCGCGATGGGGTCGTCGAATGCATCGGTTCCGCCCCCGATCACCCGGTCGACGAATGCCGTGGGATTGTCGAGGTCGGAGGAATCCGGAAGCAGGTCGGGGTGTGCCCAGACCTTGTCGCGTGCGTCGGCACCGGCATCGGTGGTGAGGCGTCGCCACAGCGTCGCGGCCTCCCGCAGCTTCCGTGGCCGGAGCTCGAGGCCCACCAACGACGCAAAGGTCTGTTCCGCGGGACCACCCGTTGCGCGTCGACGGCGGAGAGTCTCACTCAGTGCTGCGACCCCGGGAAGGCGATCACCGAGAGCGTCGGAGACGACGATCTCGACCCAGCCTTCGACCAGCGCGAGCATCGTCTCCAGCCGCTCGAGCGCGGCCTTCTGTTCCGGCGTGGTCTGAGGTTCGAACGCGCCCTGGCCGAGGAGTTCCTGGATCTTCGACGGGTCGGTCAGTGCCGCCGGATCGATGCCCTGCGCAAGATCCTCGATCGCCGAGAAATCCATCTTGATTCCGCGCGCGTACTCCTCGACCGCACCGAGCAGACGCTGCCGCAACCACGGCACATGACTGTAGAGCCGCTGGTGGGCGGATTCGCGCGCCGCAAGGAAGACCAGTACCTCCTGAGCCGGCTGTTCGAGTCCCTCTCCGAAAGTTTCGATTGCCGCGGGCATCAACGCCACGGTGCCTTCGGGGCCGAGCGGGATACCGATGTCGGTCGAGGTCAGCACTTCCTTCGAAAGCTGACCGAGCGCCTGGCCGAGTTGCGAGCCGAACGCGATTCCGCCCATCTGGGCGAACATGCCCATCATCGGCCCGACCATTGCTCGGGCCTCTTCGGGAAGACCCTGTGCCATCATGCCGTTGACCTGCTCCGCGATCGGATCGGCGAGGCGCTTCCACGTGTCGAGCGTGTTGTCGAGCCAGTCGACCGGCGTCCATGCCACGGCCTTCGTGGCGCCGGCGGGGAGCGTTGTCGCTGCGTCGAGCCACAATTCTGCGAGGCGCGCGGCGTCGCGCACAGCGTCGGTCGTGCCCGCCGACACGGGGGTCACCGATCCGATCTGCTGACGGGCCAGCTTGGTGGCCACCTCGTAGTTGACGGGACCGGACTCGCCTGTGCCCATTGCGCTGCCCATGCCGCTGAGCATCTGGCCGAACTGGCTCAGCATCTGCCCGAACTGGGAGGGGTCGAAGCCCTGTGCACCGAACGGGTTGTCGCCGCCGCTGCCGGGAACTCCGAAACCGAACGGGAATCCGCCTTCGGAGCCGCTTGCACCGCCGTCGGACCCCCCGTCCTTCTTGCGGTCGGGATCGTCGTCGGGGTTCGAGAATCCGAAGGGGGTGTCGCTCATACCGTCAACGGTACAAGGGGACGGAGTCGGAAACGGCCGGTGCGGTCACGCTGAACGCGAACAGCGCGCGCCCGCTACCCTGGCCGGGTGAATCGACGCCTCGTGTTGCCCGTTGCCGTTCTGCTCCCGGTATTGGTCCTCGCGGTGCTGGCATTCAATGTGCGTGTGCCCTATGTTGCGCTCGGTCCGGGGCCGACCTTCGACACGCTCGGCGAGGTCGACGGGACACCGGTCATCGAGATCGAGGGCGTCGAATCCGACCCCACCACCGGTGAACTGGTCATGACCACGGTGGGGGTCACCGACAACCTCACGCTCGCTCAGACAATTCTGGCCTGGTTCAGCGGACGCTACGGTCTGGCGCCGCGCGAACAGGTGTACCCGCCGACGCGCAGCAAGGACGAGGTCAAGGCGGCAGATCACGCACAGTTCGCGCAGTCCGAGCGGAGTGCCGAACTCGCTGCGCTCCACTATCTGGACATGCCCGTCACGCTCCGCGTTGCGCAGGTGGCCGATGATGCCCCGGCAACGGATCTGCTCCGTGAAGGCGACCGGATCCTCGCGGTGGGCGGTGAGGTGGTCAGCACCGCCGGTCAGGTCCAGCGCGTGGTCGGCGACACCGCGCCGGGCAGTGATCTGGAGATCACGGTCGAACGGGACGGCGTCGAGGAGGTTGTTCCCGTCACGGTGGGGGGACGCCCCAGCGACCCCGACAAGGGCTTTCTCGGAATCGGTACGGAGGAACTCCCGGATGTCCCGTTCTCCGTCACGTTCAACCTCGCCGACGTCGGTGGCCCGTCGGCGGGCCTGATGTTCAGCCTCGCGCTCGTCGACAAACTCAGTGAGGGCGAACTCAACGGTGGAAAGCACGTCGCAGGTACCGGGACCATCGATTCGGACGGTGCCGTGGGACCGATCGGCGGTATCACCCACAAGTTGACGGCGGCCGCCGAGGACGGCGCCGAGTTCTTCCTGGTTCCGGCCGACAACTGCGCCGAAGCGCTGTCCGACACGCCCGACGGTATCCGGCTGATCGAGGTGGAAACACTCGAGGGTGCAATCGACGCCCTCGCGGCCATCACCTCAGGAGGCGACGCGCCCACCTGCGGCTGATTCTCGCTGACCGGACACCGCGCGGGTGCCGCTCAGTCGTCCTCGCTAGCCTCGAGCGTCGCATACAACGCCTCGATGACATTCGGCGCGAGGTCGTCGGCGACGCGCAGTTCGGCGCCCGCGAACGGATCGTCGTCCGTGGGACGCAGCTCGAGCAGGCTCATCGACGGGCCGTCGCGTAGCACCGCAGAGATCAATCGCGCCTCGCGGCGATCCGGGTGCGCATGTGCTGCGCCGAGGGCGGCATCGTCGGCAGCATGTCTGTCGGCCAGCAGAGGGACGAGCGCCTCATCCAGGTCGGTTTCCGCGGCAGGGGGGAGCACGACGATCTCTTGCACCAGGGCACACCCGGATACCGAAGCCGGCCAGCTTGTTGTCGCGAGGAACTCCTCCAGTGCGGGACTGCCGCCCTCGATGTCGTCGGGCAGCAGATCCTGCACGATCGGCGTGTACTGGTGGCCGTCGTCGAGTTGGTCGCTGAGGGTCGGTTCCGCGGCTGCGAGCAAGGCCGTGGGGACGAGGGCGAACATCACCGGAGGTCGGTCCCAGCCCTCCGCATCGACGAAATCGATGATCTCGTGGACGGCATGCGAGAGCGCATCGGGGGAAGGAACAGGAAGGTGATCGTTCACATGCCTATCCTGACATTCGACAGTCCCGGATGTGTCCACCGGAGCGGTGGGTGCACCCGCGGCGCGCGGTTTCCGTAGAGTAGGGCGAAACGGTCACCGGATTGTGACACGAGGTGGAGACGGCGCGGATCGCCGCGTCGCCGTACGAGTTGGGAGCGTGGCACGTGGGCATGAGGCCCCCGACCGGAGTACCGAGTCTGTCGAAGCGGAGCAAAGCTCTGTTGATTCTCGCCTTGGTGGTGGCCGTGCTGCTGCTTCTCGGCCCGAGAATCCTGGATACCTATACCAATTGGCTGTGGTTCGGCTCCGTCGATTTCCGCGGCGTGTACGTCAAAGTTCTTCTGACGCGAGTTGTGCTGTTCTTCGTCGTCGGCCTCGTGGTGGCGGCGGTGCTGTGGCTTGCACTGTTCCTCGCCTACCGATCGCGACCGGTGTTCGTGCCGACAGCCGGTCCCGGCGATCCGATCGCGCGGTATCGCACGACCGTCATGACCCGGATGCGTGCCTTCGGGCTCGGTATCCCGATCGGCATCGGCGTGTTGTCCGGCCTGATCGCCCAGTCGAGCTGGGTGACCGTCCAGATGTTCTTCAACGGGGGGTCGTTCGGCACCACCGACCCTCAGTTCGGCTTGGACGTCGGGTTCTACGCGTTCGACCTGCCGTTCTTCCGTTTCGTCCTCAACTGGTTGTTCGTCGCGATCATCCTGTCGTTCTTCGCGAGTCTGGTCACCCACTACATCTTCGGCGGAATCCGCCTCGCGGGGCGGGGCGGTACTGGTGGCCACATCTCCAATGCGGCTCGGATTCAGCTGGCGGTCCTTGCGGGCCTGTTCGTCGCCTTCAAGGCGGTGGCCTACTGGTTGGACCGGTACGAACTGCTGTGGAGCGGCCGGAAGGAACCCACGTTCAGCGGCGCAGGTTTCACCGACATCAATGCGGTTCTGCCCGGCAAGCTGATCCTGATGGCGATCGCCATCATCTGTGCGATCGCGTTCTTCGCGGCGATCGTGTTCCGCGATCTGCGGATCCCTGCTCTTGCAACGGCGCTTCTGGTGCTGTCGTCGATTCTTGTGGGCGCGATCTACCCGCTCATGGTCGAGCAGTTCTCCGTCCGGCCGAACGCTGCCGACAAGGAACGCGAGTACATCGAACGGAACATCGCGGCCACGCGTGAGGCATACGGAATCACCGATGACAAGGTGACGTACAAGGACTATCCCGGAGTAGGCACAGTCTCTCCCGAGGAGGTTCCCGCCGATATCACGACGATCGCGAACACCCGTCTACTCGACCCGAATGTGCTCCCGCGCACCTTTACTCAGCAGACTCAGCTCAAGAACTTCTACGGTTACCCCGAGTCTCTCGATATCGACCGTTACGAGGTCGAGGGGCGTGTCGAGGACTACATCGTCGCCGCACGTGAGTTGTCTCCGACGAGCCTGACCGGCAACCAGACCGACTGGATCAACCGCCACACCGTGTACACCCACGGCAACGGTCTGGTCGCCGCTCCTGCGAATCGAGTCAACGCCGCCGCCAGCACCTCGGCGGAAGAGGCTGCGAACAGCAACAGCGGCTACCCGGTCTATATGATCAGCGACCTCGCCTCTCAGGCGGCAGGCAACCAGGTCATCCCCGTCGAGCAGCCGCGCATCTACTTCGGTGAGGTGATCGCCGAGGCCGACCCGGATTACGCGATCGTCGGTGGCAGTGAGGGCGCAGCACCGCGCGAGTACGACACCGACACCGAGACCTACACCTACACCGGTGAGGGCGGCGTCGATATCGGCAACTGGATCAACCGGTTCGCATTCGCCGCGACCTATGCCGAGCGCAATATCCTCTTCTCCAGCGCGATCGGTGGCGACTCGAAGATTCTGTACAACCGCGACCCCCGCGACCGCGTAACGAAGGTTGCGCCGTGGCTCACCGCCGACGGCGACGCCTACCCGGCAGCAGTGGATGGCCGCATCGTGTGGATCGTCGACGCGTACACCACGCTCGACAACTATCCGTATGCCCAGCGCAGCTCGCTCGAAGGTCTCCTCGAGGACAGCATCGATCAGAACACCGGACGTCTGCTGCCTCGCAAGGAAGTTTCGTACATCCGTAACTCGGTGAAGGCCACCGTCGACGCGTACGACGGCACTGTCACGCTCTACCAGGTCGACGAGCAGGATCCCGTTCTCAATGCCTGGATGGGGGTCTTCCCGGATGCAGTGACTCCGCAGGATCAGGTCTCCGACGAGCTTCGTTCGCACTTCCGTTACCCGGAGGATCTGTTCAAGGTTCAGCGCGAGATGCTCGCGAAGTACCACGTCGACGAGCCACTCGAATTCTTCACGAACAACGCGTTCTGGTCGGTCCCGGCAGACCCGACGGTGGACACCACCGCCAATCAGCCGCCGTACTACCTGTTGATGGGTGATGAGGACACCGCTGACGCCAGATTCCGGTTGACGTCCGCGATGGTGGGCTACAACCGTCAGTTCCTGTCTGCGTACATCTCGGTGGAGGCAGATCCGGAGAATTACGGGCAGTTCACGATCCTGCAATTGCCGACCGACACGCAGACCTTCGGTCCGGAGCAGACACAGAACGCGATGATCTCCGACACTCGTGTCGCCTCCGAGCGGACGTTGCTCGAAAGATCCAACCGGATCCAGTACGGCAACCTGCTCACGTTGCCGATTGCCGAGGGCGGCATCCTGTACGTCCAACCGATGTACACCGAGCGCAATCCGACAGCGGGCAGTACATCGACGTTCCCGCAGCTGTCGCGCGTGCTGGTCAGCTACCGTGAGCCGGGCTCGGGCGGCGGCGTGCGGATCGGATACGCACCGACCCTGGCCGCGGCCTTGGATCAGGTATTCGGTCCCGGTGTCGGCGACGCCGCGACGGCTCCCGGTGGGTCAGCGGTGTCGAGCGCGGAGGTCGAGGACGACACTCGCTCCGAGCCGGTCGAGGGTGCGGTGCCCGACGAAGGTCAGCAGCCGGAACCGGGGTCGCCGCCGGTAGCGGTGCCACCGGCGAGCCGTGAGGCTGCAGTGACCGAACTGGATTCGGCGCTCGATGAGCTCGCGAACGCGCAGCGCAGTGGCGACTTCGACGCTTACGGCAATGCCCTCGCGCGGGTGCAGCGCGCGGTCGAGAGCTACCAGTCGAGTGGCGGCTGAGTAGCAGCTGGGATGTTCGGTGGCCTGGTGCCATATGAGACGACGAGGCCCTGCCGGTGGCATGGCCTCGTCGTTGTTCGCGGCGGGATCAGAGTCCGGCGACGCTGACGAGCTGCGAGAACTGCGCGTCGAAGCCGTGCTGCGCGGCGAGGTCGCCCGCAGCGTCGATCGCCTGCTGGACCTCGGCGGGGAGAGCTGGCACCTCGGCGATCGGGGCATCGGGCACGACCGGGGCGGCAGGTGCCTCGGGTGCGGGTGCTGCCGGTGCGGTCTCGGTGGTCAGGTATTGGCCGCAGGTGGGCCATGCGCCGGGGCCCTGGGTCTGCAGCGTGTTCTCGGCGACCCGGATCTGTTCTTCCTTCGAAGCATTGGCGGGGTTACCGGTGCCGCCGTTGGCTTCCCAGGTGCTCTGGGAGAACTGAAGACCGCCGTAGTAGCCGTTGCCGGTGTTGATCGCCCAGTTGCCGCCGCTTTCGCACTGCGCGACACCGTCCCAGTTGTTCGGAGCGGCGGAGGCGGTGCCCGCAGCAAGGCCGAGCGGGATGGCGGCGAGTGCGCCTGTGACGATGACGGTGCGAAGTGCGTGCTTGTTCAACAGTGTGGTCATGCTGGGTGGTCCTCTCGCGCTCGCAGCAACCGCACGACATCGACAACCGATCGGGTTGCGGTGGTAGTGCGTGTGCCTCTGCCCCTCCGAAGGTCTTCGTAGGCACCGGTTCCCGCGGGCAGATTCGGCGGCTGCGGGCCGGTGGTGGTCCGGCGGATTCGAACCGGGACCGACCGTACAAGTGAATGGGGCGAGGCGTCATCCTGCAGATTTCAACTATCGATGTCCAAAATGTGAGACTCGGGGATGCGTCAGTGCAGGTGAGGCGCGAAGTTTGCGGCCTAGTTGCACACTTGTTATTCATTCGTTATGTGTGGGGGATCACGACAGGAAAGTGGCTCAGGTCACCGAATCCGTGCCAAAGCGCCGGTATCCCAGGCGATTTGCCTTTCGTTTCCCTGCTCGTGTAGCTTTGGACATGCAACGCGGGGTGGAGCAGCTCGGTAGCTCGCTGGGCTCATAACCCAGAGGTCGCAGGTTCAAATCCTGTCCCCGCTACCAACGCAAAGGCCGGTCTTCCGAATCAGGAGACCGGCCTTCGCTTTTCGTCGTCTCCGTGCTCGTCGTCAGGCGCAACCGGATCCATTTCTTCGAGTACTCGACGGAGAAGCTTGCCGGTCGCATTGCGGGGTAGTCGGTCGACGAACACTACGTCGCGCGGAACCTTGTAGCGGGCGAGGTTGGACCTGACGAATGTCTTGATCTCGTCGGCGGCGGGCCGGGAATCTGGGTCCGGCACCACGAAGGCCCGCAGCCGGTGACCGAACTCGGGATCGGGAACACCGACCACAGCCACATCGAGTACATCCTCGCGTTCGGCCAGCACGTTCTCCACCTCGAGTGGGTACACGTTCTCTCCGCCGGAGACGATCATGTCGTCGTCGCGGCCGTCGACGAACAGATAGCCCTGTTCGTCCCAGTGCCCGACGTCGCCGGTGGAGAGCAGGCCGCGGAGGCGTTCCTTGTCGCGGCCGTCGGTGTAACCCGCGAAGCTCAGTCCGCTCTTGACGAAGATCCTGCCGATCACGCCCGGTGTGGTGATGCGGCCACCATCGTCGTCGAACAGTTCGACGTGGCAGGTCACCGGTGCACGACCCGCAGTCCCCGGTGCGCGACGAAGATCCTCGGGCGTTGCGACGGTCGCGACCGCGCATTCGGTCGAGCCGTACAGGTTGTGGAGGACGTCGCCGAACGACTCTCTGGTGCGGCGGCAGATGTCGGGAGACAGTGCCGAGCCGGCCGAGAAAATGATGCGCAGGCTCGCGGTATCGAACTCGGCGATCTTCGGTGCGCCCAGCGCGAGGATGCGCTGGAGCATCGTGGGGACGACGACCAGGATGTCCCCGCTGTGGGTCTCGATCGCTCGCAGGGTGTCGATCGGGGAGAAGCGGCGCACCATCACCACCGTCTGCCCGAGTGCCAGCGCGAGTGCCAGCTGCGAGACCCCGGTTCCGTGGAAGGCCGGTGCCGCCATCACCATCGTCTGTCCTTCACACAACGGGACTCGGTCGACGAATTGCGCGGAGGCCAGTGGTGACGTGCGCGCGCGGGGGGCGCCCTTGGGTGTGCCGGTGGTGCCGCTCGTGAGCAGGACGAAGCCGCCGAAGTTCTCGGGCGGAGGAACAGCGGAGCGGTCGAAACCCGCGGCCGCGGAATCGAGGGTGGGAATCCCCTGAACGGGATCGTCCTGCCACGAGAGATATCTTCGGACATCGGCGGGTAGCGCTGCGGCGACGGCCGCGAACTCCGAATCGAACACGAAGGCCGACACCTGCTCTCGGGCCGCAACCTCGACGAGTTGCCGCGGCGCGAACCCCGTGTTCATCATCACCAGTCGCGCGTCCAGTTTTGCTGCAGCCACCATCGTCAGCACCAGGCCCCGGTGGTTGCGGGCCATCACACCGACAATGGATCCGGGTGTCACCCCGTCGGATATCCATGCGCGGACCAGCGCGTTCGAAGCCGCGTCGAGTTCTATATACGTGACACCACCGCGTTCGTCGGAGATCGCCGTGGCGTCGAGGCCTCGAGTGGCGTGGGCATGCACCGCGCCGGCGAAGGGACCGTACTTCCTGGCGGCGGCCATGGTCGCGAGGCTTCGATCGATGCGCGGGAAATGCAACAGGCCGCAGCGGTGCATGACCGCGAGGGCGCCGAGACTGTCGGTGATCTGACGCATGCTCGCGCGACCACCTGTGAGTCGTTCCAGAACGTCCTGCTCGGGCACGGGACCCTCTCGGCTGCGGTGAACTTCACTACACGCTAGCGGCGCCAGGGACCCTCGTGAGGGGAAATGTCTGGATCTCGAGGAGCCCCGACAAGGCGAAACCCTCGCCGCACTCGAGTGCGGCGAGGGTTTCGCCTGCCTCCCCTGGGGAGCGTCGAGCCGTGTTGCAGGGTCTACGTCGGCTCGGTCACTTCAGCTCGGTCACTTCAGCTCGGAAGACGACTTCCCGAGCACACGGCGGGCCACGATCAGCTGCTGGATCTGCTGTGTGCCTTCGAAGATGTCGAGAATCTTGCTGTCGCGGGCCCACTTCTCGAGCAGCGGGCGCTGCGAGTACCCGTAGGTGCCGGCGAGTTCGACGGCTTTGAGTGAGACCGCGGTACCCGTACGACCGGCCTTCGCCTTCGAAATCGATGCCTCGAGCGAGTTGGGCTTCTTGTTGTCTGCCATCCACGTCGCCCGCAGGGCGAGCAGATAGGAGGCTTCCCAGTCGGCTTCGAGTGCGAGGAACTCGGCGGCCGCGGCGTGCTGGTTGTTCGCAGGAGTGTCGTAACTGACCTCCACCCCCGCCTCAGACAGAATGCCCCTCAGTTCCTCGAGTGCTGCGCGACCGAGACCGATCGCCATGCCTGCGACGATCGGGCGGGTGTTGTCGAAGGTCTGCATGACCCCGGCGAAGCCCTGCTCGACGTTGACCTCGGGCGAACCGAGGATGTTGTCCTTGGGAATGCGGCAGTCCTGCAGCAGCAGTACCGCAGTATCGGAGGCCTTGATACCGAGCTTGTGCTCGAGTCGCGCGACGCTCAATCCGGGCGCATCGCGGGGAACGACGAACGACTTGATCGCGGCCCGGCCCTTCGACTTGTCCACCGATGCCCAGACGACGACGTGCGAGGAGCGCTCGCCGGAAGTGACGAAGATCTTCTCGCCGTTGAGGACCCACTCGTCGCCGTCGAGAACGGCAGTGGTGGTGACTGCGGCCGAGTCCGATCCGAAGCTGGGTTCGGTGATCGCCATCGAGGCCCACACCTTGCCGAATCGTTCGAGTTGCTCGTCGGTGGCGACCGCGGCGATAGCCGAGTTGCCGAGGCCCTGGTAGGGGATGGACAGTGTCAAGCCGACGTCGCCCCAGCAGGTTTCGATGACATTGAGAAGGCCGGCCATGTTTCCGCCGTTGGCGTTGTTGCCGTCGGACTTCTTTTCTTTGCCTTCGCGGCCGAGCGTCGCACCCGCTGCGCCCTGGCCGGAATCGTTGAGCGCCTCGACCATTGCCGCCATCGTGTCGAGCTCGACGGGATACTCGTGTTCCGCGAGGTCGTACTTGCGGGAGACGGGTCGGAAGATCTGGGCGGCGACCTGATGGGCCTGATTCGCGGAAGCCTTGAGCTTCTTGGGAAGTTCGAGATTGATCATCACAGGTTCCTTGTGTGTGTCAGGGCCGCTCAGACGAGGACGACGCCCTCGGCGACGCCGATGGCGCGCAGGTCGCGGTACCAACGCTCGACGGGATGTTCCTTGGTGAAGCCGTGGCCGCCGAGTAGCTGGACGCCGTCGAGACCGATCTGCATTCCCTTGTCCGTCGCCAGTTTGCGAGCGAGCGCTGCTTCGCGAGCGAACGACAGGCCCTGCTCGGCGCGGGCTGCGCCGCGGAGGGTGACGAGACGGAGGCCGTCGAGTTCGATCTTGATGTTCGCGACCATGAACGCGACCGCCTGGCGGTGGCTGATCGGCTCACCGAATGCCTCGCGCTCGTTGACGTACGGGACCACGTAGTCGAGTACGGCCTGCCCGGTGCCGATGGCGAGCGACGCCCAGCCGAGGCGCGACAACCGGACCGCGTCGGCGTACTGCTCCGCACGAACGTCCGGGTTCTCGTCGCCGAGTAGCGCGGATTGCGGCACGGCGACATCCTCGAGCAGGAGGCGGCCGAGGCCGGCGGCGCGCAGGCCCATGCTGGGATCGGCCTCGATGACGACACCTTTGCTCTTCGCTTCGACAATGAAGAACGAGGGCTTACCGTCGAGTTCTGCTGCCACGATGAACAGTTCGGCGCTACCGGCCGCCGGAACGAGGGCCTTGACTCCGTTGAGCCGGTACCCGCTCGGGGATCGGGTGGCCTTCGTGCGCAGCGCGAACGGATCGAACAGTGCGCGGGGCTCCGCGATGACGACGGATGCCTGCGGAACATCCTCGCCGGCGAATGCCGGCAGGTACGTCTTCTGCTGGTCGTCGGTGCCCCACTCGGTCAGTGCTACGGCGACGCCGCTCGGCGCGAGGATCGGCAGCGCAAGACCCATATCGCCATGTGCGAGGGCCTCGGCGACGAGGCTGTTGGTGACCACTCCGCGTTCGGCGGCTGCGCCGTCGAACGCTTCGGGCACGTTGACGAGCGTGATGCCGAGCTCGGCGGCGCGTGCGAGCAGGTCGGCGGGTGCGGCTGCAGCTTCGTCGGCGTCGTGTGCGGCCGGACGCAGGATCTCGGCGGCGAAGTCGCGCACGGTTTCCGAGATCATCTGCTGGTCGTCGGTAGGGGTGAGGTCGAAGTAGTCGGCGTTCTTCGCGGTGGCGAGGCGCTCGGGGCCGTTGCCGCCGGACACCTTCTTGAACGTGCGGGTCGCGGCGCCGAGGGTCTTGAATCCGGTCTTGGTGGACTCGTACGTGACCCGGTCGATCGTCTGCCGGAAGTTGTAGCGGTCGGCGAGTTCGGACCCGGTGATCCGCGTGAGTACGCGCATCGCTGCTCCCATGGCGTCCCGTTTGATCGGGTTGAGGCCGACTGCGGACGTGTCTCGGGGGGTGTTCCGGGCCACACTGTCTTGCTTGCTCATGATCACCAGAAGTTTCTTGTATCGGAGCGGACAGGAGTCAATCTTACTCTTGAGTAAGGTATGTGTCTACTCTCGAGTAAGTTCACAGCTGTCCGGGCAGGACGACACTGCCCGCGCCGCAGGTGAAATGCAGCGCGGGCAGGGCCAGATGGGCATCAGGGTCGGATGGGCATCAGGACCTGAGGCGGCTCAAGACCTCGTCGTGGAGCGCGCCGTTCGTCGCCACCGCACTTCCGCCGTGCGGTCCTGCCGTGCCGTCGAGATTCGTGAACACCCCACCCGCTTCGCGGACGAGCACATCGAGCGCTGCCAGATCCCAGAGCGACACTTCGGGTTCGAGCGCGATCTCGAGCGCGCCTTCCGCCAAGAGGCAGTAGGAGAAGAAGTCGCCGTAAGCGCGTACGCGCCACACCTCGTCAGTCAGGTCGATGAACCGGTCACGAATGTTGCGGTCGTTCCAGCCGGAGAGGCTCGAAAAGCTCAGCGACGCCGACGCGAGCGATCCGACCCCGGACACCGCGATGGCACGAGGTTCGCTGCCGTCGTGCGAGGACCACGCGCCGGCCCCCGAGCACGCCCACCACCGGCGGTGCAGCGCCGGAGCGCTGACCACGCCGACAACCGGGACACCGTCGACGATCAGTGAGATGAGGCTCGCCCACACCGGCACACCCCGCACGAAGTTCTTGGTGCCGTCGATCGGATCGATCACCCATTGGCGGCCTTCGAAGACCGGATCGCCGCCGAATTCCTCCCCGAGAATCGCGTCGTCGGGCCGCTCGGAGGAAAGTGTCTCCCGCACCAGGCGTTCCACCGCGAGATCGGCGTCGGACACCGGTGTCAGGTCGGGTTTGTCGTCGACCTTCAGGTCCAGCGCGCGGAAACGGTCGCGGGTGACGGCGTCTGCGGCGTCGGCGAGACGCAGTGCGAGTTCGAGATCGGCGGTGTAGTCGGTGGCCATGCGTCAGACGCTAGCCCCTAGCCGGTAGCCTAGAGAATCGTGCATCCCGATGTTTCCGCAGACCTGGCCGAGCTCGCGACGACCCTCCGGACGGTGGAGTCGGTTCTCGATGTGGAAGAGCTGCGCCGCCGTATCGACGAGCTCGAACATCAGGCGGCCGATCCCGACCTGTGGAACGACCAGGAGCATGCCCAGCAGGTCACCAGCCAGCTGTCGCACGCGCAGAGCGAACTGCGCCGCGTCGAAGAGTTACGTCAGCGGCTCGAGGACCTTCCCGTGCTCTACGAGCTCGCCGAGGACGAAGAGGGTGAAGCGCAGGCAGCTGCGCTGGCCGACGCCGACTCCGAGCGCGAGACCCTGCGCGCCGACATCGAGGCGATGGAAGTGCGGACGTTGCTGTCGGGCGAGTACGACCAACGTGATGCCCTCGTCAACATCCGTTCCGGTGCCGGCGGCGTCGACGCCGCGGACTGGGCCGAGATGCTCATGCGCATGTACATCCGATGGGCCGACAAGCACGGCTACGGCGTCGAGGTGTACGACACCTCCTACGCCGAAGAAGCAGGCATCAAGTCGGCGACCTTCGCGATCAAGGCCCCTTACACCTACGGCACTCTGTCGGTCGAGATGGGCACGCACCGCCTCGTTCGAATCAGTCCGTTCGACAACCAGGGCCGACGCCAGACCTCGTTCGCCGAGGTCGAGGTGCTGCCGGTGGTCGAGACCACCGACCACATCGATATCGACGAGAACGACGTCCGCGTCGACGTCTACCGGTCGTCCGGCCCCGGCGGGCAGTCGGTCAACACCACCGACTCCGCGGTCCGCCTGACGCACGTGCCAACCGGCATCGTCGTCACCTGCCAGAACGAGAAGTCGCAGTTGCAGAACAAGGTGTCTGCGATGCGTGTCCTCCAGGCCAAACTCCTCGAGCGGAAGCGTCAGGAAGAGCGCGCCGAGATGGATGCCCTCAAGGGTGACGGCGGCAGTTCGTGGGGAAACCAGATGCGCTCCTACGTGCTGCACCCGTACCAGATGGTCAAGGACCTGCGCACCGAGTACGAAGTCAACAACCCGTCCTCGGTTCTCGATGGCGACATCGACGGCTTCCTCGAAGCCGGCATCCGCTGGCGGATGGGCGAGGAACAGAACGCGTGAGCCGGTAGGTTCGGGTCGGGCAGGATCCCGGCCCGGGTCCCTTTCGAAGGAATGAACGCTGTTTCCCACCGATGTCCTGCTGAACTGGGTCACCACCCGCGGACTGCTGATCGCTCTGACGATCCTCGGTGCCGTCATCATCGCCCGGTTCGTTTCGTGGACCGGCGGCCGGGTGACCCGGCGGATCGACGATCGCTACCGGCAGTCCGACGACCTCGTGCGCTCGGAGGCGACCAAGCATCGTCATTCGGTCGCACAGGTCGTGACGTGGATGGTGATCGCGTTCGTCTACATCGTTGCAGCGCTCAAGATCTTCGACTATCTCAACCTGCCGATCGGTTCGCTCGTGGCACCGGCAACCGTGGTGGGTGCTGCGGTCGGTTTCGGCGCGCAGCGCATCGTGCAGGACATTCTCGCCGGCTTCTTCATCATCACCGAACGTCAGTACGGATTCGGTGACACCGTGCAGATCTCGGTGACAGGGTCGTCCGAGGACGCCGTAGGCACCGTCGAGGACGTCACCCTCCGGGTGACTCGGGTCCGCAGCGCGGCCGGCGAAGTGATCACGGTGCCGAACGGTCAGATCAACAAGGCCATCAACCTGTCGAAGGACTGGGCGCGCGCCGTAATCGACGTCCCGATTCCGGTCAGTGCCGATATCGGTGCGGTCAGTGACATCCTCCGAGATGTGGGCGTCGCCGCGTACAACGAGCCGCGCGTGCGAGAACTCCTGCTCGACGAGCCGAGCGTGATGGGTGTCGAGAGCCTCGAGGTCGACCAGGTCAGTATGCGGATCGTCGCCCGAACTCTGCCGGGGAAGCAGTTCCAGGTCGGTCGTCTGCTCCGCGCGCGCATCGCGGGGGCGCTTCGCGCCAAGGGAATCACAGTGAGTCCGCAACTCGACACCGCAAGCGTCGTGGAACGATCGGGGGAACCGTGACCGACGACCAGCGATCGCACCGTATCCGGATCCCGACCCATCTGTTCCGCGGCCGGGTACGCACCAGCACCCTCGTGCTGTGCATCGTGTGGCTCGGGCTGTGGGCGGCATATCTGACTCTCAATCAGGACAAGAGCCAGGCCGACGGAACAGGAACGCCGCCCACCGGAGCAGTCATCATCTCCGAGACACCGTTCGTGCCGTACGTTCCACCCGCGTCGAGCACCGAACAGGCGCCTCCGACCACCACTACCGACGTTGCGCCCTCGTCCGAACCGACGACTGCCACGACGACACCGGGCGACACGCCCGCCCCGATGACCGGGACGCAGCCCCCCGAGACCACTACTGCCGATGCGAATCCCTTCCGATTGCCGCAGATCCCGGGACTCCCAGGATTCGACGGGGAGTCGGGCACAGAACCGACCGGTGAGCCGGGGCAATAGGTCACCATCCGGTAACGGCTAGCATTGCCGTCGTGATCCGCCTGGAAAATGTGTCCAAGTCCTACAAGACGTCGACCAGACCCGCATTGGACGGCGTGTCCGTCGAGGTGGACAAAGGCGAGTTCGTCTTCCTCATCGGCCCGTCCGGCTCCGGGAAGTCGACCTTCATGCGCCTGCTGCTCCGCGAGGACACACCCACGAGCGGCGAGATCCACGTGGCGGATTTCCACGTCAACAAGTTGTCGGCGCGGCGGGTCCCGAAACTGCGCCAGAATCTCGGCTGCGTCTTCCAGGACTTCCGTCTGTTGCAGCGCAAGACCGTGGCGGAGAACATCTCGTTTGCGCTCGAGGTCATCGGCAAGCCCCGTTCCGTGATCGAACGGACCGTGCCCGAAGTCCTCGACCTCGTCGGATTGTCCGGCAAGGCGGGGCGCCTTCCCACCGAACTGTCCGGTGGTGAGCAGCAGCGTGTTGCGATCGCACGCGCGTTCGTGAACCGGCCGCTGGTTCTGCTGGCGGACGAGCCCACCGGCAATCTCGATCCCGAGACCAGCCAGGACATCATGCTGCTGCTCGAACGGATCAACCGCACCGGCACCACGGTGCTCATGGCCACGCACGATCACCACATCGTGGACGCAATGCGGCGCCGCGTCGTCGAACTCGACCTGGGCCGGGTGGTCCGCGACGAAGCACGCGGCGTGTACGGCGTGGGTCGCTGACCCGGTCGCCCGTTCCGAGACCAGTCCATCCGGCAACCGAAGGACCTTGACCCCATGCGCGTCAGCTTCCTGTTCAGCGAGGTCACCACCGGCCTGCGCCGCAACCTCACCATGACCGTTGCGATGATCCTCACCACCGCCATCTCACTTGCGCTGTTCGGTGCGGGTCTGCTCGTTGTCCAGATGGCCGACAAGACGCAGAAGATCTTCCTCGACCGGGTGGAGATCCAGGTGTTCCTCACCGAAGACATCTCGTCACTCGACCCGGAATGTGAACAGGAACTCTGCAGCACCCTGCGCACCGACCTCGAGAACACCGACGACGTGGTGTCCGTCCAGTACCTCAGTCGCGACGATGCGGTGCTCGACGCCACCGAGCGTGTCTTCGCGGACCAACCCGAATTGGCCGAGCTCGTCAGTCCCGAGAGTTTTCCCGCATCGTTCAAGGTGAAGATGTCCGATCCGTCGAGCTTCGCGATCATTCAGACCGATTTCGCGGAACGGCCGGGTGTGGACAGCATCCTCAACCAGCAAGACCTGGTCGAGCGGTTGTTCGGTGTGCTCGGCGGCATCCGTAATGCGGCCTTCGCGATCGCGACCATCCAGGCCGTCGCGGCGATCCTGCTCATCGCCAACACCGTGCAGATTGCCGCCTTCACCCGCCGCACCGAGGTCGGCATCATGCGCCTCGTCGGTGCGACCCGCTGGTACACCCAACTGCCGTTCCTCCTCGAAGCCGTCGTGGCCGCGATCGTCGGCGCAGCCCTTGCCATCGGCGGATTGTTCGCTGCGAAGTCGCTGTTCGTCGACGACATGCTTGCCGAGGTCTACGGCGCGAACATCGTCGCGCGAATCACCGACAGCGACATCCTGCTCGTCGCTCCGTTCCTCGTACTCGTCGGCGTGGGCATGGCAGCGATCACCGCGTACGCGACACTGCGCCTGTACGTGCGTGAATAACGATTTGTGCGGGTTCCTATGCTGGACTGTGTTCCACTTCGACCGATTTGAACCTGAAAGGCCTGCACGTGAAGGAAAAGGGCCGGAAGGTCATCGCCACGAACCGTAAGGCGCGGCACAACTACGCCATCCTCGATACGTACGAGGCGGGCATTGCGCTTGTCGGTACGGAGGTGAAGGCCCTACGGGAAGGGAAGGCGTCACTCGTCGACGCGTTCGCGACGGTCGACGACGGCGAGGTGTGGCTGCGCGGGCTGCACATCCCGGAGTACGGGCACGGCACCTGGACCAACCACGCTCCGCGTCGAACCCGCAAACTGCTGCTGCACCGGCGTGAGATCGACGCGCTGGTCGGCAAGACCCGTGAGGGCAACCAGACGTTGGTACCGCTCTCAATGTACTTCTCCGACGGCAAGGTCAAGGTCGAGTTGGCACTCGCCAAGGGCAAGCAGGACTACGACAAGCGGCAGGATCTCGCCCGTCGCACTGCCGAACGCGAGGTGACCCGCGAACTCGGCAGGCGGGTGAAAGGTATGCGCTGACCTCGGTCCTGTTGGCTCTCGTGGCCGCGGTCGGCTACGGAGTCAGCGATTTTCTCGGTGGTGTCGCTTCTCGGCGGGCCACCGCACTGTCGTTCGTCGTTGCGTCGTATCCGCTGTCGCTGGTGATCGTCCTTGTGATCGCACCGATCGCGGGCGGCGACGTGACCGCGGAATCGCTGATCTGGGGTGCCGCGTCGGGCCTGTTCGGTGGCTTCGCGGTGTGGTGGTTCTATCGTGCCCTCGCATCCGGCCCGATGTCGGTGGTATCGCCGGTGACTGCGCTGCTCGTAGCTGGAATCCCCGTCCTTGCCGGCCTCGTCACAGGGGAGCGTCCAGGGCCGCTCGCCGGGGTCGGGATCGTCGTCGCGCTCATTGCGGTCGTGCTCGTCAGCAGGGAGTCGAAAGAAACCGTCGGTGGCGACGAGCATCCGGCCTTCACCCTTCGTGTCGCGGGACTCACTGCAGCGGGGGGTGTGGCATTCGCGCTCACCTTCATCTCGCTCGATCAGGTCCCCGACGGAACCGGCCTCTGGCCGCTGGTGTTCCAACGTCTCTCCGCGACCGCCGTCGTGTGGGCCGTTGCCGTGGCCGTACGGCAGTTCACGGGTCCGCCGCGGTTGCTGTACCGGCATGTCGTCGCCGTCGCGCTGCTCGACGTGGTGTCGAACGCCGCGATGATGTTCGCGTTCCAGGGTGGGATGCTCTCGCTGGTGAGCGTCGTCGGGGCTCTCTACCCCGCGGCCACCGTGCTGCTCGCGCTCGTCGTGCTGGGAGAGCGACTCGGTCGCGGCCAATACACGGGCATGATCCTCGCGTGTCTGTCGGTCGCGATGATCACCTTCGGGACTTGAGTGCTCGTCTCGGTCATCGGGGCGTTGTGAGCGGCGTCATCCGACAATCCTGGAAATGGGAATGACATCGGGTGCGGGTGACGTTAATGTAGGTAGTCCTGCGAACGTCGCAGGCGCGTACGGGGCTGAACGGTTTCGACTACGTACGTTGAGTCAAGGGAAGCGTGTCGGTGCAGGCAAGAGACCACCGTAAGCGTCGCTGCAACCAATTAAGCGCCGATTCCAATCAGCGCGACTACGCTCTCGCTGCCTAAGTAGCGAAGCGTGTCTGTCAGTCCGATCTCGCCCTCGGGTCGGGTACTGGCATCAGCTAGAGGGCTTCACCTACCGGCTCGGTCACGGAGTCGGATGGGACATCAAACAGTGACTGGGATCGTCATCACGGCTTGTTCGCGAGACCGGGAGATCCAAGTAGAGACATAGCGGACTGCACACGGAGAAGCCTTGGCGAGGCGGCGGAGGACCCGGGTTCGATTCCCGGCAGCTCCACCGAATACCCCGGGTGAAAGGCCAGACAAGGTCTTTCACCCGGGGTATTTTCATGAGCTCGCGAGGCCGCCGAGCTTTACACCCCGGGTTCATGCATCGATCGGTTCCACGTTGACCAGCGGTTACCTGCACGTTCACGATGTCGGATTCGCCGTTCGGCACCTTTGCCGAATGCGGGTGACGAGCAGCCCCACGGATCCGACGCGAACGACACAGGACGGCCGCGTGGATACAGCACCGCAGGCAAGATGGTCACCACACGCGTTCGACGAGGAGGACCCATGGCGCACGAACGAGCGGGGCAACCGGCAGCACCCGAGGATCTGGTCGACCTCGCGCATCTGGTGACGGCCTATTACACGGTCCGTCCGGATCCCGAGAACCCGCTTCAACAGGTGGCGTTCGGAACGTCAGGGCACCGCGGGTCGAGCCTCGACGCGGCCTTCAACGAGCAGCACATCCTCGCCACCACCCAGGCTATCGTCGAGTACCGCGCAGCACAGGGAACGACCGGGCCGCTGTTCCTCGGCCGCGACACGCACGCATTGTCCGAGCCCGCGTGGACCACCGCGCTCGAGGTTCTGATCGCCAACGACGTCGACGTCGTGATCGATTCGCGTGATCGGTACACACCGACCCCGGCGGTCAGCCACGCGATCCTGCGCCACAATTCCGGCGGCAGTGTGTCCGCCGACGGCATCGTCGTGACGCCGTCCCACAACCCGCCCCGCGACGGGGGCTTCAAATACAATCCGCCGCACGGTGGACCCGCCGGCACCGACGCCACCTCCGTCATCGCGGCCCGCGCCAACGAACTCCTCGCGGCGGGCCTCGCAGGCGTCAAGCGCGTATCAGCGGTCGCCGCACTTGCGGCGGCCGGCCGCTACGACTTCCTCGGCACCTACATCGACGACCTCCCGAACATCGTGGATCTCGACGCGATCCGGGGTGCGGGGGTGCGCATCGGAGCCGATCCGCTCGGTGGTGCGTCCGTCGACTATTGGGGCGAGATCGCCGACCGGCACCGCCTCGACCTCACCGTCGTCAACCCCCTCGTCGACGCCACATGGCGATTCATGACACTCGACACCGACGGCAAGATCCGGATGGACTGCTCGTCACCGAACGCAATGGCATCGCTCATCGGCGCACGCGACAAATACGACCTTGCCACCGGCAACGACGCGGATGCGGACCGCCACGGCATCGTCACCCCCGACGGTGGCCTGCTCAACCCCAACCACTATCTTGCGGTGGCCATCGACTATCTCTTCGGGAACAGGCCGGGCTGGTCGGATGGAAGCAAGGTCGGCAAGACTCTCGTGAGCTCGTCGATGATCGATCGCGTCGCGGCCGGACTGGGACGTGAGTTGCTCGAAGTGCCAGTGGGCTTCAAATGGTTCGTGCCGGGGCTGCTCGACGGGAGCCTCGGGTTCGGGGGCGAGGAAAGCGCGGGGGCTTCCTTCCTGCGTCGCGACGGCGCGGTGTGGTCCACCGACAAGGACGGCATCGTGCTCGCGTTGCTGGCCGCCGAGATCACCGCGGTAACCGGTGCGACGCCCTCGCAGCGTTACGCCCAGCTCGCCGGACGGTACGGGGATCCCGCCTACACGCGGGTCGACGCGCCTGCGACGCGAGAGCAGAAGGCGATCCTCGCGCAGCTGTCGCCCGAGCAGGTGAGCGCCACCGAGCTCGCGGGCGAGACGATCACCGCGACGCTCACGGAGGCGCCAGGCAACGGCGCGGCGATAGGTGGACTGAAGGTGACGACCGAGAACGCGTGGTTCGCGGCGCGTCCCTCCGGCACCGAGGACGTGTACAAGATCTACGCCGAATCGTTCAACGGCCCCGAACATCTCGCTCAGGTCCAGGACGCGGCACGCGAACTGGTGTCGGCGGTATTGGGCTGACACGCGGCGCACGTCGGGCGCGCACCGAGCGCGGTCGTGTGCATCGCTAACATTGCCGCATCATGCGTACACGTGACGTGGCTCTGCCGCGGGAAATCTGGGTACTCGTCGCGGCGAGCTTCGTCATCGCCCTGGGCTTCGGTCTCGTCGCTCCCGCGTTGCCGCAATTCGCGCGGAGCTTCGACGTCGGAATCACCGCGGCCACTGTCGTCATCTCGGCATTCGCGTTCATGCGACTCGCCTTTGCGCCGGCCAGCGGATTGCTCGTCCAGAAACTCGGCGAGCGGCCCATCTACATCACCGGTGTTCTCATCGTCGCGGTGTCCACGGGCGCGGTCGCTTTCGCCCAGACCTATTGGCAGCTCCTGGTCTTCCGGGGGCTCGGCGGCATCGGTTCGACGATGTTCACCGTGGCTGCGCTGGGGCTGCTCGTGCGTATCGCACCGCCCGATGCGCGCGGTCGCGTGTCCGCGCTGTACGCGACGAGTTTCCTGCTCGGCAACATTGCAGGGCCACTGCTCGGCGGAGCCCTCGTCGGCCTCGGTCTGCGAGCACCTTTCCTCATCTACGCGGTCGCGCTGCTCTTGGCGGCATCCGTGGTCTGGATCAGTCTTCGCAAGTCTCACCTCGCGCAACCGGCATCGGCTGATGGCGCTCCCGTGATGAGGCTGCGCACCGCACTCCGGTCGTCGACCTACCGCGCGGCGCTCACCTCGAACTTCGCCAACGGATGGGTGGTGTTCGGTGTCCGCGTCGCGATGGTGCCGCTGTTCGTCGTCGAAGCCCTGAACCAGAGCGAAGGGATCGCGGGTGTCGCACTGACCGCGTTCGCGGTGGGTAATGCGCTCGTGCTGGTCAAGTCCGGTGCGTGGTCCGACAGATACGGGCGGCGACCGTTCGTGCTCACCGGGCTCGTCGTCTGCGGTGTGAGCACCGTCATGATGGGTCTGTCGTCCGACCTCACGGTGTTCCTGATCACGTCCGCCGTGGCCGGCGTGGGATCCGGCCTGATCAACCCGTCGCAGCAGGCTGCGATCGCCGATGTGGTGGGCAGTAAAGCGCGAGGGGGACCGGTACTCGCCACGTTCCAGATGACCTCGGACATCGGGGCAGTGGTCGGCCCGATCGCGGCCGGCATGATCGCTGAGCGCTGGTCCTATTCGGTGGCGTTCGGTGTGACGGGGGCGATAATGCTGGCGGCGGTGATTCCCTGGGCCCTGGCGCGGGCACCGCGTCAGGATGCGCCGGCGACCGAACCCGTCGTCCAGAAGCCTGTGACCGGCGATACGGATCGCTGACGGGCCGAGATGTAAGGTCGTTCCCGTGTGGATTCGTATCGTCTCCGCAGCGGCACGGCTGGGCCTCGCCGCGGTGTGGCTGATCTCCGGATGGATCAAATTCGCCGATCCTACGCAGACCGTGGTTGCAGTGCGGGCCTATCAGCTTCTTCCCGCCGAACTGGTGAGGCCCGTGGCCGCGGTACTCCCGATGGTCGAACTCGTTCTCGGGGTCCTGCTGCTGGTAGGGCTGGCGGTGCGGCCTGCCGCGATGCTGTCCGGAGTGACGCTCGTGGTTCTCATCGGCGCGATCATCTCGGCCTGGAGCCGAGGGCTGTCGATCGACTGCGGATGCTTCGGAGGCGGCGGCGTGGTGGAAGGGATCGACGCCGGAGACTATGTTCGCGAGATCACACGTGATGTCGTCTTCCTCGCCATGTCGGTATGGCTGGCTGTCTTCCCGCGCACTCCCCTTGCGCTCGGTCCGCATTCCCGAGTGGCTCTCAGGAGGAACTCAGACCCCGGTGGCAAAGTGGAGCCGGACAATTCACCGATGAACGAAGGACAGCATTCGTGAGTGCGAAGAAGGTCAAGCCGGTCAAATATTCGCCGGAACCTACATCGAACACGTCCACCTACATCCTGGGTGGTATCGCGGTCGTGATCATTGCGGTCCTCGTCATCGGAGGAGTGCTGTGGCAGTCGGGAAGCACCGATTCCCGCAATGACGGGTACGGCACCGTCAGCAACGCTGCGGTCGACGTCACGCTCGACGACGACGGCACGATTCTGCTCGGATTGCCGGACGCCGCTACCACCATCGACATCTTCGAAGACCCGATGTGCCCGTACTGTGCCGAACTCGAGCACGAGCACGGACAGGAACTGGCGCAGGCGATCGACGAAGGTACGGTCGCGGTGCGGTACCACATCCTTGCGTTCCTCGACCGATTGTCGAGCAGCGGCGACTACTCGACCCGCGCGGTCGCAGCCAACCAGTGCGTTGCGGAGACCGGTGACGCGATCGCATTCTCGGCGTTCCATGCCGCGATCTTCTCCCCGGACAATCAACCGGCAGAGGGCGGGGACAGCGATCACAGCAACGAGCAGCTGGCGCAGATCGCCCGTGATGCCGGAGCGTCCGAGGACGCGGTGACGTGCATCGCGGACGGCGCCCGAGTCGAGCGGGCAACGGTGTCTGCGGAGGCCGGTCGGCAGCTTCTTGCCACCACAGGAGCGGCGGGCACTCCCGCCGTCATCCAGAACGGAACTGTCATCGATGCGCTCGGCAACGACAACTGGGTGTCCGAGCTCGCAGGCTGAGGCGACGGGCGGTGACGAGCGCTCGTGCTTGTCACCGCCCTGACCAGGCGATTTGTTGGCTCAGAGAGCAATGGTGTAGTTTTTCTTTCAGCGCAAGGGGGTCGCCCCGGCGCAAAAAAGAATATGGGGCTATGGCGCAGCTGGTAGCGCACCACACTGGCAGTGTGGGGGTCAGGGGTTCGAGTCCCCTTAGCTCCACAATCACGAACCCACTCCGGCCCAGTCGGAGTGGGTTCGTCATCGTCGAGAGGTGCTCGAGCGATACCGCTACCGCGCCTATCCCACAGGGGACCAGCACAGGGCGCTGTCCCGAGTGTTCGGGTGCTGCCGGGTGGTGTTCAACGAGGCCCTCGCCTACCGGGCCGATGCGTCGCACGGGGCACGATGGTCGCGCTCGCCGCTGGGGCTGAACTCCTGCGATGTGAATTGTCCTAGCGACTCGGCAGACCTGGCGTCCCGAGGCTCTCATCGACCGTCAGCCCGACCATCCGCGCACTGTCGTTCCACAACGCGCGCGCCACGTCGTCCCTACGTGCGAGCGTCGACGGATCCGGGAAGCTCAAGCGCCCGCTGCGCAGCGCCGCATAACAGCGGCCGGGTGGAGGTGTCGTCCTGCCGGAGACGAGAGATGCCAGGGCCAGTCCCGCAGCGGCGCGTGTGTTCATCGTGCGGTCGAGCCGCCGCAGTGGAGCGCCGAGGGCCGTCCCGAACACCGACGATGCGATACGTCGTGGACGCGGCAGGCTTCGAACCAATCCGGTGCCGAAGACCTGCCCGGGGTCGTACGCGAGCGCTGTGATGTGCCGGGCACGGATGTCGGGATGTACGCTCAGCGCTCGCACGGTGAGCACGTTGCACAGTTTCGACGCGCTGTAGGCATGCTGTCCGGCCCGCTGCGGTACCAGGTGTCGCTCGGTGTCGCGGTCCGGGTGCGCGAGCAGGTCGGCGTCGGCGTGCCGCGGCGCCTCCAGTCCGGTGCGGAGGGTCGGGTCGTGTGTTCCACTCGTGGTGATCACGATGCGGGCTTCCTCTGCGAATGAAGGCATCAACAGGCGCACCAGCAGATAGTGCGCGAGATGGTTGACGGCGAAGGTCGTCTCGAACCCGTCGTGGGTACGTTCGGCATCGTTGGGGAGAATCAACCCGGCGTTGAGTACCAGTGCGTCGAGAGGCGTGTCGCCGAGACGTTGCCGGACCGTCGCGGCGAACGCGCGGACCGAGTCGAGGCACGCCAGATCCACCGGAATGAAGTTCGTCGACACCGTGCGCGCGCCGGCGAGCACATCTGCGCCCTTTTCACGCGCCAGCCGTGCGGCGATCTCTCCGAATCCTGAACTGCTGCCGGTCATCACGATGATCGCCATGACGGTGCCTCCAGTTCGCTCGGTTGCGGTGATGTGCCCAGTCAACCTGGCCTGCGGAGGGCGATCCATCTCTGTGACTCTCGTACGTATGTGTGCGCGTCCACCGAGTCGACGGACCAGCCGTTCTACGATTGCCACATCGACCTTCTGACCGATCTTCTCGATGGGGTCCGAGCCCGCGGTGCGGTGCTCTACCGGGCCGGGATGGCCCGTGGCTGGTCGATCCGTATCGCCGACGGCGCACCGCTGATGCTCGTCGCGGTGATCGAAGGT
Organism: Rhodococcus sp. F64268; assembly: GCF_023015605.1. Classification (NCBI taxonomy): domain Bacteria; kingdom Bacillati; phylum Actinomycetota; class Actinomycetes; order Mycobacteriales; family Nocardiaceae; genus Rhodococcus; species Rhodococcus sp. F64268. Next base: position 229,120 of record NZ_JALKAI010000003.1, on the reverse strand, counting down.
CACATGTGGGTGCTCGTCGACGACGCCGAGCCGGTTCGAGTCGGGCCGGGCGACGTCGCGATCGTCAGCCTTCGGTCGCCGTACACGGTGGCCGATGCGCCGGGAATCGCGCCGCAACTCGTCGCACTGCCCGGCGATCGCTACACGACACCCGGCGGGGTCGACGTCACCGAAAAGCTGCGGACCGGTCGGCGAACTGCCTCGGCGACACCGGGCGCCGACACGACGGTCGTGGTGTACGGCACCTACCAAGTTGCAGGCGACGTCGACGACAGATTGCTCGCGGCTCTGCCGGACGTGCTGGTCGTGCCCGCCGGTGAGGTTCCGGACTGGGTGGTGTGTCGACTCGCGGACGAGGTCGTTCAGGACGCGCCGGGCCAGCAGCTCGTGCTCGACCGGCTGCTCGACCTGACGCTCATCGTCGCGTTGCGAGCCTGGTTCGCGCGACCGGACGCCCCCGTCCCAGGGTGGTACCGCGCGCAGACAGACCCGGCCGTCGGACAGGCGTTGACGCTGATCCACGAGCATCCTGGCTACCCGTGGACTGTCACGGACCTCGCTGCCGAAGCGGGGGTGTCACGCGCGTGGTTCGCTCGGCGCTTCACCGAACTGCTCGGCGAATCCCCGATTCGGTATCTGACCGGGCGACGCATGGCAATCGCCGCAGATCGGCTTCGCGGCACCGACCCCACGATTGCCGGTATCGCTCGCGAGGTCGGCTACGCAGACGCGTTCTCCTTCAGTGCGGCCTTCACGCGGACCGCGGGCGTCCGACCCTCGGACTACAGGAACGCGTACCGCACCGGCCATAGCGTGGAGTCATGAGCCGAAGGCGTGCCGGAGATGGGTGAGCAATACTCCCAGCGCGGGACTTGCCGGTACCGACCAGATCAGCGACAACGTCGCGGGGACGTCGACGTCGTCGATGACAGCGATCGACAGTCCTGTTCGAGATGCCACCATCGATTCGCTCAGGATCGCGACGCCGAGGCCCCGTGCGGCGAGATCGACGACCGCATCGGGTGCACTCGCCTGCATCGCCATGGCCGGTTCGATACCGCGAGCACGGCATGCAATGTCGAGGACCGATCGGATACCGGTACCGATGGGCAGGCACACCAGCGGGTGGGACGTGGCCTCGGCGAGCCTGATGTCCGGCCGCCGCGCCAGCGGATGCTCGTCGGGTATCACCGCGACGAGCCGGTCCTGGATCAGGAGGATCGACTCGAGGTCGTCGGGAGGGCCGTACGGCGTGCCGACGAGCGCAACATCCATCTCGCGTGACCGCACCCGCTCGACGAGGCGATCGGACGAGTCCTCCAGCAAGGCGATCTCGACGCGGGGGTGGGCGCGGTGGAACAGCGACAGCGCGTCGAACAGAGGCGTCACCGTGCACGCGGTGACCATTCCGACAGTCAGCTCGCCTCGGATCACCGCCCCGACCTCATCGACCGCGGTCTTCACCGACTTCGCGGAATTCAGCGCGGCCCGGGCATGTTCGAGCGCGGCCTTGCCTGCCGTGGTGAGGGTGGCGGTGCGCGCGGAACGCTCGAACAGTGGGGCGCCCAGTTCGCGTTCGAGCTGCCGGATCTGCGCGCTCACGCCGGACTGGCTGATGTGAACCCGTTCTGCAGCGCGGGTGAAATTGCATTCCTCGGCGACCGCGACGAAGTACTCGAGCTGCCTCAGTTCCATAACCACAGATTCTAGTTCCGATAAGAACAATCTGTTGGAGTTCTCAATCGGAGTGCTCGATGCTGGAGATATGACGCAGAAGATGCAGTACGAGAAGGCCTACCGGCCAGAGGACCTCACCAGGTTCTTCGTCGAACGGTCCAACGCGGGCGACGCGGACGGCGTGGCAGCGCTCTACGAAGAAAATGCAGTGATGGCGTATCCGCCGGGGCAGACGACCGTCGGACGGGCTGCGATCCGGGAACTGTGGGCTACAGTCCTCGCGAACGCGCCACGATTCGAACCGGAGGCGCCGCTCCCGACACTGGCCAGCGGGGATATTGCGCTGACCAGCACGCCTCCCGGCGACGGTGCCGGGGCGCGAGCCCAGGTGGTGCGTCGACAGTCGGACGGCAGCTGGCTACGCCTGCTCGATCAACCGGAATTCCGGAACTGACCGCGCTCGTACAGGCCGGAAGTGACTGTGGCGTAACGCGTAAGCACCCGCTCGCGGATCGGTCTACCGGCCTTGCTCTGGTCGTGCGTGTCCAGCGGCGTGCGGATCACCGAGAACCGGCGGACCTTCTCCCAGCGGTTCAAGGTTGTATTCAACCGGTCGAGGGCGGCATCCACCACCGGATCGGGGAGTGAGGTGAACACGAGGCCCACACAGTACGGGCGTAATTCACCGTCGACGACGAGTTCGGCACCCGGCAGCACTGCACGAAACCGTTCGGAGATCGCTGCCGGGCACACGTATTTGCCAGTGCTGGTCTTGAAGACCTCCTTCTTGCGCCCGGTGACCGTGACGAACCCGTCGGCATCGATTCGAGCGAGATCACCCGTGTGGAACCAACGTTCGGAGTCGAGCGCTGCGGCCGTCTCTGCCGGGTCGTGGTCGTAGCCGGTCATCACCCCGGGGCTGCGGATGAGCAGTTCGCCGGCCGCGTCGATGCGAATCCGTGTTCCGGGCAACGGAACACCGACCGTACCCACGCGCCGCATGTCGGGACGGTTCGCGCATGCCGGTCCGGCGGTCTCGGTGATCCCGTAGCACTCGAGGACGGGTATCCCGCGACGATCGAAGCGCTCGATCACCTCGCCGCTCAACCGTGCAGAACCCGAGATCGCGAAACGCAATCGACCACCGAGATCCTCACTGTCGAGGGTGCAGACCTTGGTGAGCACGTGAGGAACCGATCCGAGAAACGTCGGCCGGGTGGCCCGCAGATTGTCTGCCACGCGGTCTGCACGACCGTCGACTGCGGTGGGGAAGCCGACCCGGATCCCCATCAGCAGCAATGCACGACCGAACACGTGCGCAAGGGGGAGCCACAGCAGCTGGCGGTCGGCCGGGGAGACGATGCCGGTCTGTGCCACCGCGACGGCGCCGTAGGTCGCGGCGCGGTGGGTCAGGCACACGCCTTTGGTCCGGCCGTCGTCGCACGCCGTATAGATCAGCCACGCCGGATCGTCCGCGGTCAGTGCCGCGATCCGGCGGGACACCGCTCCGGGGTCCGACGCCAGCAGTGCTCGGCCTTCCGCGGCGAGATCGTCGAGACGATCCAGGTGTTGAACGGGACTGCTGAGAACCGGCCGGTCGGCGAACGTGAGCACAGCGCCGGCCCGATGGGTCTGCGTGCGAGTTTCGTCGTCCCGGGTGGCCGGATAGATCGGGACCGCGACACCGCCGGCACAGGCGATGGCGAGATCGGCGAGGATCGCAGAGAAGCTCGTGGCAGCGCATATCGCGACCCGCTCACCGGCGACGACACCGCGGGCGATCAACCCCGCAGCCAGCGGCACGACCGCGGCGTACACATCGGACCACGTGACGGCGTGCCACTCGTCGCGATCCGGATACGTGTATGCCTCTGCGCCGGGAGTCCGACGTACTCGGTCGAGCAGCAGGTGCGGCACAGTTCCGGGCCCGTGGTCGATACTCGGAGTGATTCCGGCGTCCATACCCGAACACCTCCTACCGCGACTGGGGGGTAAATCGGATGATACCGGCCGATATCGTGGGTCCGTGAGTACTGCACGGCCTCGTCCCGACATCCTGATCACCGACACGAGGGACGTACTGGTGGGCCCGTTGACCGAGATCGGCCAGCGCTTCTCGGTGTTGATCGGCGCCCTCGTTCCGCACAGCGCACTCGTGGTGTTCACACGTGAATGCACCGGACGGCCGCGCAAGGTCGCGGGCGATCCCACAATCGTCGATCGGGTCACGATTGCGGAGCTCGACCGGATCCGAACCGAGTTGACGGTAGGGGAGATCCGGCGAGGTCCGGCGCGGGTTGCGGGGCGGGACCGGGACGTATGCGTGATGCTGGATCGCACCGACACCCTTCTCGTCCTGGTACCACGCGGAGCACGCGCTTCCGCTGCGTCTCTCGAGCTCGTGCGGTCGCTGTTCGCGATCGTCGCGACCGGCATCCAGCTACAGGTACACAGTGCGAGCCCCGCGTACCTTGCCGAATCGAGGGCGGCGTCCGCGGAGCGTGCGCGTACCGTCGCCGAACTCACGGAAGCGCACGCGCTCACCCTGGAAACGATCCTGGCGACCCTGCGTTCGAAGGATCTCGACGACAGCCGTGCCCGCGCCACGGCACGCGAAACCGCGACGGGAGCATTGATCGCACTGCGCTCGGCCGTCGACGCGCACCGTGAACTGGCCGAAGAGGCGGTGACGACAGCGTTCGCCCGGATGCACGGCGAATTGCGCTCTCTCGTCCGTCACCGTGACCTCGAATTGGAAATGGTGAGTCCACCCGTCCACGGACGAGCGCTGCCCGGCGAGGTCGCGCACGCTGCCCGCGCGCTGGCTCGCGGAGCGGTCCTCGCCATGTCGGCGCAGAGCGAGGTCACGCGTATCAGGGTTGCGTGGAGCTGCGACGGCGCACAACTCGGCGTCGATATCCGCGACGACGGGCAAGGCGAGGTCGACGCGGCCGACCTCGAACGCCGGCTACGTGACCGGGTCGAAACGATGGGCGGCACCATCGAATCCGAGTCGACGGCCGGATGGGGCTGCCGCGTGAGTGCGACGTTGCCCCTGGACCTCCCGATACCGACACCCGGGGGAGCCGCGGCCGATGCTCTGGCACGACTCGGCGCTCGTGAGATCGAAGTTCTCGAACACCTCGTCGCGGGGCGGCGAAACCGGGTGATCGCAGAGCGGTTGGGAGTCAGCGAATCCACGGTCAAGTTCCACGTCGCGAGCCTCATGAGAAAACTCGACGTCAGTACCCGCGGCGAGGCAGCGGCACTCGGTGCGGAAGCCGGTGTCAAAGCCGCGGGCTGACGTCGAGTTCGTGACTCGGACTTTGTTTCTCGGGTCGTAGGTCAGGCTGCTGCGGGTTCCCGCACCGACGTGGTGGTGGTTGGCTGCGGTGCCTTCGTTGTTGCAGTGGATCCCGGGACCTGCTGGTCGGGGGAGGTCACGCTGCCGTCACCCGCGGGAGGTGCGGGTGTGGTCGCTGTGGGAGCCGGGGTCAGTCCGGGCGCCGGGATGTCGAGCCCCTCGGCCGGTGGGGTCGCACCGGGAGCGGGTACGGCGAGCGGGTCCACCGGTGCGGTGCCATCGACAGGCGCGGTGCCATTGACAGGCGCGGTGCCATTGACAGGCGCGGTGCCCTGGACCGGTGCGGGGACGACTGCCCCCGGCGCCGGTGCAATGCCGTCGGTCGGGACGGCGGCGTCGGTCGAGACGGTGGCATCGGTTGCGGGAACCTCGGAAGGTGATGTCGTGGCGGTGGAGGTGGTTTCGACCGCGAGAGCCTCATCGCTCGCGATGCCGAGCTTCGCGGTTTTCGGGTCGACGTCGGTCTTCACCGGCTCACCGTTCTTCGCCTGCTCGGCGAGGTGGGTCAGCCATGCGGCCGCGTACTCGGCGGAGGTCAACGGCTTGCCCTCGCCGTTGTCGCGCCAGTAGTCGAAGTGGTGTCCGGTGTCGGGGCCGAGGGTCTGCTGGTACGGATCACTCAGCGCCACCTGGAGAGTGTTCTGGTTGTCCTCGATGAAACCGACGACCTCCTTGAACAGTTTCTCGGGCAGGTACGCCAGGTTCGCGAGACGGTCGGCGGGAATCGGCTCCTCGGTACCATCGGTCGAAACATTCTTCACCGCAGGATCGTTCGGGACGTACGTGGGATCCGAGACCTTGATCAGCACATCGAGGAAGGTTTCGTCCGATTGCATCCACTCGTCGTTCGCGGAAATGTCGGCGAGGGCGGCCAGTGCCACGCCGCTGAGAACCTGGGCGACGTTCATACCGGTTTCCGGGGTGAGCCCGTCACGCTGCAACGCATCGATGTTGAGTTGCCGTCCGACGTTGATCGCGAGTTGCAGGAGTGCGATGTTCTCGGGCGCCGAGCACGTCAGGTCGCCTTCGGAGCAGAACGATGCGACCTTGCCGTCGAGTGCACCGAATCCGCCGCCGGTGTCGGGCAGTGCACCACTTCCGGATGCGCTGTCCTTGCCGTCCTGGTACTTCCGGTCGAATCCGTCGGGATTGCCGTATTCGTTCTCGGCGCCGGGGAATTGCCCTTCACCTGCAGCGCGTCCGGCGTCGGCGAGAATCACCACGCCCACGACCGAATCAGGATCGATGATGTCGTACGACCCGTCCTCGTTCGGTTTCTGGTTGCCGATTTCCTGGGCGGCCCGGCGCGCGACATCGGCGCCCTGGCTGTAGCCGACGATGGCGAACTTCGTGTCGGGGCACGAAACCTGGATGGCCTGGATGATCGTCTTCGTGTTTTCGACGCCGCCGTTGACGGCCTCCTCATAGGAGTCCATGTGAGCCGGGTAGTCGACATAGACGGCTGCGTAGGACTCGTCGCCGACCGTGTCCCGCGGTGCGTTGACCACCGGGTCCACCCAATGGCTGTGGTAATCGTCCGACAGCGCTGCGGGCAGCGTGGTCCCGTCCGGCGTGACCAGCATCTTGCTCTGGTCATGCGGCGCGTCGCCTCTGCCACCGAGCGAGATGGTCACCATGTCGTAGCAGTCCTGTGTCGACACGACGAGTGCCGGATCTGCGGTGGTGGGCACGTTCGGCTGCGCCACTGTGATCGCGACGATGGCCGCGACGCCGAGAGTGACAGGAGCCATGACGCCGGCCAGAAGGCGGCGTCGGGACGACGAGTTATGAGTTGCCATGGGCAATTACCATTCCGATCTCACCATTCGGAAGAATCCGGGCGGGAATTACGAGCGGGTCACCACACACGTCGCGGAAACTTACTGCCGCGTTACATATCGACGGATATTCGCCGAAAGCAGCGGCTGGTCGTTCGGATAGGTGGGTCCCGCCCTTCGATCAGGTTCGGAGAGCTCGGCGGGTCGATATGGTCGTGGCGGAGGCCGATCAGGCTCCGTACACCGTCACGAAGGAGACACCACCATGTCGCAGACAGTCCGGGGAGTTGTTGCACGTGCGAAGGGTGCGCCCGTCGAGGTCGTGCCCATTGTCATTCCGGATCCGGGACCGGGTGAGGTCGTTGTCGCGATCGCCGCGTGCGGCGTGTGCCACACCGACCTGCACTACCGTGAAGGCGGCATCAACGACGAGTTCCCGTTCCTGCTCGGTCACGAGGCGGCGGGTGTCGTCGAATCGGTCGGTGACGGCGTCGACTCGGTGGAGGTGGGCGACTTCGTCGTCCTGAACTGGCGCGCCGTGTGCGGTCGGTGTCGCGCGTGCAAACGAGGCCAACCCCAGTACTGCTTCGATACCTTCAACGCCACTCAGAAGATGACCCTCGAAGACGGAACCGAACTGAGCCCCGCCCTCGGTATCGGCGCGTTCGCCGACAAGACGCTGGTACACGCAGGCCAGTGCACCAAGGTCGACCCGACCGCCGATCCCGCGGTCGTGGGGCTGCTCGGCTGCGGCGTGATGGCCGGTCTGGGTGCTGCAGTCAACACCGGCGGCATCACCCGAGGCCAGTCCGTCGCCGTCATCGGCTGCGGCGGTGTCGGCGACGCCGCCATCATGGGTGCGCGTCTCGCAGGTGCGGGCACGATCATCGCCGTCGACCGCGACGACAAGAAGCTCGAGTGGGCCACCGATCTCGGCGCCACCCACGTGATCAACTCGACGAACGTCGACGCGGTCGAGCGCATCCAGGAGATCACCGGAGGATTCGGCGCCGATGTGGTCATCGATGCGGTCGGCCGCCCCGAGACGTACAAGCAGGCGTTCTACGCCCGCGACCTCGCAGGCACGGTCGTCCTGGTCGGCGTACCGACCCCGGACATGACACTCGAGATGCCGCTGATCGACTTCTTCTCGCACGGCGGGTCGCTCAAGAGTTCGTGGTACGGCGACTGCCTGCCCGAACGCGACTTCCCGACCTACGTCGACCTGTACCAGCAGGGACGGCTTCCGCTCGAGAAGTTCGTCACCGAGCGCATCGGTATCGACGATGTCGAGAAGGCATTCGAGACGATGCATCGCGGTGAGGTTCTGCGTTCGGTGGTGGTGTTGTGAGCGCGACGAGCCCCATCAGGATCGACCGGGTCGTCACGTCCGGTGTGTTCGCGCTCGACGGCGGCCAGTGGCAAGTCGACAACAACATCTGGCTCGTCGGCAACGACGACGATGTGGTGGTGATCGATGCTGCGCACAGCGCACAGCCCATCATCGACGCCGTCGATGGTCGCAAGGTCGTGGCGATCGTGTGCACACACGCGCACAACGACCACATCACCGTTGCACCGGAGCTCTCGGAGCGCCTCGACGCACCGATCCTGCTGAACCCGGCCGACAACATGCTGTGGGAGATGACCCATCCGGGCGTCGCGCACGGGACGCTGGAGGATGGTCAGCGGATTGCTGTTGCGGGTACCGACATCCAGGCGATCGCGACGCCGGGCCATTCGCCGGGCTCGACCTGCCTGTACGTGCCGGAGGCCGGAGAACTGTTCACCGGCGACACCCTGTTCTCGGGTGGTCCGGGCGCGACCGGACGCTCCTTCTCGGACTTCCCGACGATCATCGGGTCGATTCGCGACAAGCTGTTCGCTCTGCCTGCCGAGACGACAGTGCACACCGGGCACGGCGACGGCACCACCATCGGTACCGAGTCGCCGCACCTGGAGGAGTGGATCAAGCGAGGTAGCTGACTACCACCCGTGCGTGGTTCCGGTAGCGCCTGCTACCGGAACCGCGCACGGCACGTCGAGGGCGGGTGGCCCCCTCGGCCGGGTCACGTCCTAGCATGGGCCGGACGAACGACGGTCGAGGAGGAACACATGGCGAAACGGAAGATTCCGGTCGTCGTTGTCGCCGGTTTCCTCGGGTCGGGTAAGACCACGTTGCTCAACCATCTGCTGCGAAACACCCGGGGTGCACGAATCGGGGTGATAGTCAACGACTTCGGCTCGGTCAATATCGACTCGATGATGGTTGCCGGTCAAGTCGACTCCATGGTGTCGCTCAGCAACGGATGTCTGTGCTGTGCGGTCGACGTCAGCGACATGGACGCGATGCTCGACAGACTCGCACACCCGAAATCCGATCTCGACGTCATCGTCGTCGAAGCGAGTGGGCTGGCCGAACCACGCAACATGGTGCGGCTCGTCGTGAGCTCGGAGAACGAGTACATCACCTACGGTGGCCTGGTCCTCGTGGTCGACGCCTACGAGTTCGACAACACGCGGGAGCGGCATCCCGAACTCGACCAGCACGTTGCAATGGCCGATCTGATTCTGCTCAACAAGACCGATCGCGTCGACGCGGACGCCCACGACGACCTGCTCGGCCGCCTGTGCGGACTCAACGCACGTGCGGCGGTGGTCTCGACCGAGCGTGGTCGGATCGACCCGGGTCTGCTGTTCGATTTCTCCGGGCGTGCCGAACCACGAGCCGGCGAACAGCTCACCCTCGACGACCTCCTCCGCGAAGAGGACGAGCACGATCATCGGCACCTGCACGACGGGTACGACTCCATCACCTTCGAAAGCGACGCACCCTTGCATCCGCGCGCGCTCGTAGATCTCCTGGAGAACCAGCCGGCCGGAGTATTCCGGATCAAGGGCTATGTGACGGTCACCGCGGGCCTGCGCTCGACCCGATACCTGTTGCAGACGGTCGGCGACCATATCCGATTCGAACCACCCGGTCGCGGCGACGACGCCCCGGAAACCACCCGGCTCGTCGTCATCGGGGCCGATCTGGATTCCGACGCCGTTCGCGAGCAGCTGCATCGCTGCGTGGCGGGCGAACCGGTGTCGGCGGACGCGATGTACGCCGTCCACCGGTTCACGCCGCGCTGAGAACCTGTTTACGTACTCGGCGGCGCAACCGCGGGGTGTTTCTAGTGGGCAGCTGTGTTGCGGCGCGGTGCCCGACGTCGGCCGCCGCCCGCTGCGCCCTGGCCTGCTGCTGCGGTACGACGACCCCCCGCCGCGCCCTGGCGTGCGGCGGAACCGTTGCGTGCCCCCGAGCCCTGACGACCCGATCCGCCTTGGCGTGCTCCACCTTCGCTGCGTGTACCGGTGCCCTGGCGAGAGCCGCCGTTGCGGCGAGCACCGGAACGAGCCGGGCGGTTCGACCCGGATGTCGCCGCCTGCTTCGGAGCGGGCGGCACGTGCGGCGCGATCTCGCCGACAAGCGCGAGGACGTGCTCGGAAATGGCGGTGGTCTTCACCGGAGTGACATTGATCGACGCCTTGCGCATGATGGTCGCGAGGTCCTTGCGCTGGTCCGGGAGCACGAGGGTCACCACATCGCCTGCGCTGCCTGCGCGCGCGGTCCGTCCGGACCGGTGCAGGTAGGCCTTGTGTTCGGCAGGCGGATCCACGTGCACGACCAGTTGTACGTCGTCGACATGCACACCACGTGCCGCAACGTCGGTGGCAACGAGCACGCGTGCCTCACCTGATGCGAACGCCGCCAGGTTCCGGTCGCGTGCGTTCTGCGACAGGTTGCCATGCAGATCCACCGAGGGGATACCGGAGTCGGTGAGCTGCTTGGCGAGCTTGCGGGCCTGATGTTTGGTGCGCATGAACAGGATTCGACGACCCGTCCCCGACGCGAGGGTGCGCACGAGGTCCTTCTTCGCATCGACGCCTGCGACGTCGAACACGTGGTGCGTCATCGCGGCAACGGGAGAGTTGGCCTCGTCGACCGAATGGAGGATCGGGTTGCTCAGGAACTTCTTGACGAGCTTGTCGACACCATTGTCCAGCGTCGCCGAGAACAGCAGTCGCTGCCCGTCCTTTGCGGTGGCGTTCAGGATACGGGTGACGCCGGGCAGGAATCCGAGGTCGGCCATGTGATCCGCCTCGTCGAGGACGGTGACCTCGACCGAATCGAGGCTCACGAAACCCTGACGCATCAGGTCCTCGAGGCGGCCCGGGCAGGCGATGACGATGTCGACGCCGCGCCGGAGGGCTTCGACCTGACGGTTCTGGGACACGCCACCGAAGATCGTGGTGACCCGTAGACCCGCGGTGTGGGCGAGGGGCTCGACCACAGCGGCGATCTGGGTGGCGAGTTCGCGGGTGGGGGCGAGCACCAGGCCGCGGGGGCGTCCGGCAGCGCGCGTCGAACCTCCTGAGAGGCGGGCAGTCAGTGGGATCGAGAAGGCGAGGGTCTTGCCGCTGCCCGTGCGGCCGCGGCCGAGGACGTCGCGACCCGCGAGCGAATCGGGAAGGGTATCCGCCTGGATGGGGAACGGACTGGTGATGCCCGAGTCGCTCAGTGCGGCGACGAGGGGACGGGGAACCCCGAGATCGGAAAAGGATGTGGTCATAGAACAGCGCTGCCTTTCACTGCGGCGTGTGTGCACGCATACGGGAGCGGTCCCGAGATGGTGCGGTGTGATCGCCGCGAGGAAGGCCGATGAAGTGCGCTTGCGGGCCGGGCACGATCCCGGGCCGCCGGTATCCCACGACGGTGGATGTCGTCGTGACACCCGAACCGGGACAGCCTACCCCACGCGTCGCCGAACCAGCGTCCCCGCATGTGAGCGAATGGCACCGTCGCCGCGTCCGAGGCGGGGACGGTGCCATTCGCTCGGAAGGGCAGGGGTGGTCAGCAGACGCCGACCCACTCGGAGAGTCCGTCGGCGAACTGCTGCCGTTTCCAAATGGGCACTTCATGTTTGATGCGTTCGACGAGTTCGGCGCACGTCGCGAATGCCTCTGCTCGGTGCGGTGCGGCGACCGCCGTGACGATCGCGAGATCGCCGATGGTGAGTTCGCCCACCCGATGGACCGCCGCGACCGGAAGACCGGATTCCGTCGCCACCTCCTCGCAGACGCGCCGCAGGAACGCCTCGGCGTCCGGGTGCGACTTGTATTCGAGCGCCGTCACTGCCTTGCCGCCGTCGTGGTTGCGCACCGCGCCGGTGAACACCACCACTGCGCCGTGTTCGGGTCCGGCGACTGCGGCGTCCACCGCGGCAGGATCCAACGGCTCCGACGAAATTCTTGCAAATAGGTCACTCATGGGCTCCGCCTCCGGATACTTGCGCCAACAGATGATCGAGGATCGGGTCGAGTGCGGCGAGCCCGTCCTTGACCCCGCCCGGCGACCCGGGCAAATTCACCACGACCGTGGATCCGGCGAGGCCGGCGACTCCGCGGGAGAGCACCGCGTGCGGTGTGACGTCGAGGCCGCGCCGTCGGATGGAGTCGGCGACACCGGGCAGTTCGCGGTCGAGGACCGCGAGGGTGGCTTCGGGCGTGGCGTCGGTGGGGGACGCTCCGGTGCCGCCGGTGGTGATGAGCAGGGCGGGGCCGCCGGTGAGGGCGTCGGCCAGGCCCGAGGCGATCTGCGCATCGGCGTAGATCAGCGGCCCCCGTACGGTGAACCCCCGCTCGGTGAGCCACTTCTCGATCGTCGGGCCGGTCTTGTCGTCGCGGGTACCTGCGGCCACGCCGGTGGAGGACACCACGACGACGGCGGATCGTGCCGCCGCCGGTTCGGTTACCGACGTATCGGATTGCTCGGGTGCGTCGTCACGGAACCACCGCCCCCGCTTGCCGCCTTCCTTCGACACCAGCCGTACACCGTTGAGTACCGCCGCGGGATCGACGGCTTTGACCATGTCGTGCAGGGTGAGGCCGGCGACGGCCACCGCGGTGAGTGCCTCCATCTCGACCCCGGTCGGGCCGGTGGTCTTTGCGACGGCCTCGATCGTGATCGTCGTGTCGGTGAAACCGAACGTCACTTTCACCGTCGACAGGGCAAGCTGGTGGCACAGGGGAATCAATTCCCACGTGCGCTTGGCTGCGCCGATGCCTGCGATGCGGGCGGTGGCCAGTACGTCTGCCTTCGGCATGTCGTCGGCGCGGACGAGCGCGATCACCTCGGCGGTGGTCGCCAACTCGCCTGCAGCGACGGCGACTCGATGCGTATCGCTCTTCGTCGAGACGTCGACCATCCGCGCGCGGCCTTGGTCGTCGAGATGACTCAATTCGCTCACAGTGGAAGCACTTTCACGAGATCTCCGGATTCGAGGGTGGTGGTGTCGGGGTCGACGTCGATCAGCGCATCCGCGGTGGCCAGTCCCGCAACCAGATGAGAACCGTGTCCGGGCAGAGGCACCACATTGTCACCATCGAGACGGGCGCGCAGGAACTGACGACGGCCCGGCATGGACTTGATGCCATCAGCAAGCGGTCGCGTGCCGGAAACGACGGCAGGTAGTCCCGCGAGGTCGCGCAGGAGCGGACGGGCGAAGACCTCGAACGAGACCAGCGCGCTCACGGGGTTACCGGGGAACGTCAGGATCGGTACGCCGTCGACGACAGCGGTGCCCTGCGGTCCGCCCGGTTGCATTGCCACCGACACGAAGGTGCCGCCACGCGGCTCGAGGGTGTCCTTGACGACCTCGAAATCGCCCTTCGAGACGCCGCCGGAGGTGAAGACGACATCGGCGACGGCCACGGCGTGGGCGATCATGGCGGCGAACTCGTCGGGGTCGTCCTCGCAGTGCGCGATCGAGGCGACCTCGGCGCCGTTCGCGGCGGCACTCGCCGCGAGAGCCGGACCGTTCGAGTTGTAGATCTTCCCGGGCTCGAGTGCTTCGCCAGGGGTGACGAGCTCACTGCCCGTGGAGATCACCGCGACACGGGGACGCTGCCGAACAGGCACGTCGGTCAGGCCCACTGCGGCGAGGACCGAGATGTGCCGGGCCGCGAGAACCGTGCCGGCGGGGAGCAGAAGCTCCCCGGCGTGCACATCGCTGCCGGCCTCGCGCACGTACGTGCCGGAGGTGGCCGTGCGATGCACGGTGACGGTGCCCGCCGCGTCGTCTGTCTCGGTGTCCTCGACCGGAACGACCGCATCGGCACCGTCGGGGATCGGAGCACCGGTCATGATCTTGAGTGCGGCGCCTCCGTTCAGGGTGGAGACTGCGTCGCCGGCAGCGATGACGGCCTGCACGGTCAGCGTGACGGGCACGGAGGCGACCGACGCTGCGTCGACGGCGTAACCATCCATCTGAGAGTTCCGGAACGGAGGAAGCGAGATCGGTGCGTGGACCGGCTCGGCCAGTGTCCGGCCCAGCGACCGTGCAAGCGGCACCTGGACAGAAGGTACCGACCGGAGCGGTTCGAGAAGCTCCGCTACGTGCTGTGCATGTTCCTCCACGGACCGCCTGCCGCCTGCCATGGCGACTACCGTACCGGTGCCTTCCGTGGCATTCGTATCGCCGGGCGCGTTCGATAGGCATACTGGCGGCATGAGGCCGGTGATTCTGTGACTGCCGTGGATGTGGGAATGCCGTCCGTGCGCGGGGGGACCGACGACGTATCGGACCGCCCCGACGTGCCCGACCTGCTCGACCGCTTCGGGCGCGTCGCACGGGACCTGCGCGTCTCCATCACCGAAAAATGCTCCCTGCGCTGCACCTACTGCATGCCCGAAGAAGGCCTACCCCCGATCCCGCGCGAGCAACTGCTCACCACCGCAGAAATCGTGCGCCTGGTCGGAGTCGCCACCGGCCGACTCGGCGTACAGGAAGTGCGGTTCACCGGCGGTGAACCCCTCATGCGCCGCGACCTCGAAGACATCATCGCCGGCTGCCGCCGCATCGCCCCCGACGTGCCCCTGGCGCTGACCAGCAACGCCGTCGGACTCGCCCACCGCGCACAGGGCCTCCGCGACGCCGGACTGTCCCGCATCAACATCTCCCTCGACACCGTCGACCGCGATCATTTCGCCCGGCTGACCCGCCGCGACCGACTCGACTCGGTCCTCGCAGGCATCCGCGCGGCCAAGACCGTCGGATTCACTCGGGTCAAGGTCAACGCGGTCCTCATGCCCGAAACCCTCGACGGCGCCGCCGACCTCCTGCAGTGGTGCCTCGACGAAGGCGTCGAACTGCGGTTCATCGAGGAGATGCCCCTCGACGCCGACCACGAATGGGCGCGGACGAACATGGTCACCGCACAGCGTCTGCTCGAGGTGCTCGGTGCCCGCTTCACTCTCACCGAGACCGCCCGTGAGGACCCGTCGGCTCCCGCGGAACGGTGGTCCGTCGACGGGGGCCCCGCGACGGTGGGGATCATCGCCTCGGTGACCCGGTCGTTCTGTTCGGACTGCGACCGCACGCGTCTGACGGCGGAGGGCACCGTACGGTCGTGCCTGTTCAGTGATCGGGAGACCGATCTGCGGGCGGCGATCCGTGGTGGTGCGACCGACGACGAGCTTGCCGCGTTGTGGCGCGGCGCGATGTGGAACAAGTGGGCCGGACACGGCATCGACGCGGCGGATTTCGTTCCGCCGGAACGCAGTATGGGAGCAATCGGTGGTTGATCAGATGACCGGGATCGAGGTGCGGTACTTCGCGGCGGCAGCCGACGCCGCGGGACGGGAGAAGGAGACGGTCGACCTCGCGGTCGGCTCCGACCTGGCAGCACTGCGCGCGGCTCTGATCGAGCGACACGGCGCCGACATGGAACGGGTCCTGTCGGTCGCCGCGTACCTCGTCGAACCGGGAGCGGGGGGTGGCGAACTCACCCGAGATCTGACCTACCCGGCGGGGGCGAAGGTGGACGTGTTACCGCCCTTCGCCGGCGGGTAGCGCTCAGCGCCACCAGGTGTCGTACGGAGTGACCGGCACCGTCCGCTTGTGCCTCGTCGCGAGGAACATGCGCTCGACCTTTTCTGCCACCTCCGCGGTGACGTCCTTGCCTTCGAGGTAGTCGTCGATCTCGGCGTAGGTCATGCCGAGTGCGACTTCGTCGGGCAGGGCCGGCCGATCGTCCTCGAGGTCTGCGGTCGGAATCTTCTTCCACGTCGTCTCCGGCGCACCCAGTTCGCGTAGGAGCGCCGCGCCCTGTCGCTTCGTCAGACCGGTGAGCGGGGTGATGTCGACCCCGCCGTCCCCGAACTTGGTGAAGAAGCCGGTGACGGCTTCTGCCGCGTGATCTGTGCCGACCACCAGGTAGCCGAGCTGGCCCGCAATCGCGTATTGCAGCATCATGCGCTCGCGGGCTTTGATGTTGCCGCGGACGAAGTCGCGGAGTCCGGTCTCGGGTCCGAGGAGCTCTCGGATGCCCTCTGCAGCTTCGGCCGCCGTCGCGTCGGCACCGGGCTTGACGTTGACGCGGAACTCGCGGTCCGGCCTGATGAAGTCGAGTGCGATCCGCGCATCGTGTTCGTCGGCCTGTTCACCGTAGGGGAGGCGGACAGCGACGAACTCGGCCTCGTGCCCGTCGGAGCGCAGTGACTCCGCCGCGAGCTGCACGAGGCGACCCGCCAGGGTGCTGTCCTGTCCTCCGCTGATTCCGAGCACGAAGCCTCTTGCCGGGGTGCTGCGCAGGTAGTCCGCGAGAAACTGCACGCGCGCGTCGATTTCGGCCCGCGGGTCGAGGGTGGGTCGGACTCCGAGTTCATCGATGATGCGATCGCGAAGATTCTCCATGCGGGAACTCTAGGTCATGTCGCCGACGTGCGATGAGCCGCGATACGGTGCGGGAAACTGGTTGTTGCTGCACCGGGTGGTGCGCGCGCAACCGATCGGACCGGGAAGGGCAGCGTATGAAGGGGATTCTCGTCGTATCCGCGACGAAGGCCGAAGCGGCGCATGTGGCAGACCGGTACGACGTCCTGATCACCGGCATCGGGAAGGTCACCGCGGCAGTTGCGGTCACTGCGGCGCTTGCGCGCTACCCCGAAGACGCACGGCCGCTCGTCGTCAACATCGGTACGGCGGGTGCGCTGCACGGTCATCACGGCGGACTCTACGTGCCGTCGACGGTGATCAATCACGACATCAGCAGCAAGGTGCTGCGCAGTCTCGGGCATCCGGTCGAGGACGAACTCTCGGTCGATGAGGGTGACGGCACCGTCCTCGCGACGGGCGACACGTTCGTCTCCGACGCAGAGGTCCGTGACGCGTTGGCAGCGCGTGCCGATCTCGTCGACATGGAAGGGTTCGCGGTGGCGTCCGCTGCGTGCCATATGGGGACGCGAGCGCGGTTGGTGAAGTACGTCAGCGACCACGCCGACGAGTCGGCAATGGACTGGCCGAAGCAGATCGACGTCGCCGGACGGGCCCTCGCACAGTGGCTCGAGGAGCGGTTCTGACGACACTGGTTCCGACGACACTGGGGCCTAGCGGGCGCGGTAGCCCAGCCCATCGACACCGTTCGACGCGGTGAGTGTCATCTCGGCCCCGTCGATCACGTAGGTCGTTTCACCCGAGAGGACCGCGAGGACGTGGTTTTCGATCTCGGTGAGTTCGGGGTCGGTGCACGCGGCGCGGGTGGTCGCCAGCGGACCGAACACGATGGTGCCATCGCTGACTTCGGCGGTTCCGGTGAACCGGTTGCATCCGGTGCTGCCCGAGACCTGTCCGTCCTCCGTGACCACCAGTTCAGGGGCGGTCTCATCCAGCGCGGCCGACGACATGACCGCGTCGGAGGTGCGCACGGTTGTGACGAACCATTCGGTTCCGCTGATCGGCCGGTCGGGGTCGACGACCTTCTTGTCGGTGAGAAACACCGTCGTTCCGTCACCGGTGAGGGTGAGCGCGTCGCCGTCGAGGCTCCACTGCGGAGACTCGGCGACGAGGGAACTCAGCCATCCGTCGGCTCCGTCGCGAGGGGGCGGGCACGCCATCATCGTGCTCGCAAGATCAGGGGAACGCAGGGTGCTGTCAGCGAGATCGACCGCACCGGCGAAGCGGTTGCACCCGGCGGTCGCGGCGAGTCGGCCGGGTTCCGGGAATTCCACGACGAGTGGCCCACCGCCGGGAATCGGACTGCCGTTCACCTCGGTCGAGATGAACGTGCGACCGGTGAGATCGTCGGCAGAACCGGATCCGGAGGGATCGGATGCGCCGGTGCTGCATGCGGAGACAGCGACTGCCACGGAACACAGCGCTAGGAGGCCGAGGATGCGAGTCATCCGCTCACGCTACGTGGAGTGTTCTGCACTCGGGTTCATCTGGACTACTCGGTGCTCGGAATACCGTCGCCGGTGACGACCCTGTGCGCGAGGTCGGCCCAGTTGTCGGCGAGTTCTTTCAGCGAATGGCCGAGCTCGCGCCACTGGTACAGGATCAATCCGGGGTCGAGTGCGGCCAACAGCGAGTGGGCGAGCAGGCCGGACCGGGTGCCCATCCCGATCGTGCGCAGGAGCATTTCGAGGTGGATGAGCGAGACCTGCCTGGGAGCGTTGCCGTGGCGGGTCTCGACGGAGCTCTCCGCCGCGCGGAGGAGTTCGCCCTGGACTTCGACGAGTTCGATGCGCGCCCGGCCGAATGCGATCAGCCGCGCGATCGGCGCGGCGTCGGGCCCGAGCGGGGGAGGACCGTACATGCAGGCGTACTGGAATGCGGACTCGCTGTGATCGAGGAGCGCAGCCATGAGTCCCGCACGTGAGCCGAAGCGACGGAACACCGTTCCCTTGCCGACGCCGGCGCGCGCTGCGAGGGCGTCCATGGTCACCGCGTCAGGTCCGCGTTCGGCGACGAGCATCGCGGCGGCGTCGAGGAGGCGCTGTCGGTTGCGTGCGGCGTCGCACCGTTCGGTGCTTTCGCTGGCCATGGGTAGCGGGGTGTTCACAAGGTCACACTTTATCCGACCCGGAATGGAATCGGACCGCAGTCCGGTTATGCTCGGCGTAGTTGCTTCCCAGATTTTAAGGATCCGATCATGGCCCAGACCCGAGTTCTCGCCCTCGTCGGCAGCCTCCGTACCGCAGCTGTCACCCGCCAGCTTGCGGAGACCGCCGTCGCAGTTTCGCCCGACGAAGTCGAGGTCACCGTGTACGAGGGCCTCGCAGAGGTCCCCTTCTACAACGAAGATCTCGACGGCGAGACCGTTCCGGCCGCTGCTGCTGCGCTGCGCGATGCTGCCGCGGACGCGGACGCGTTTCTGCTCGTCACGCCCGAGTACAACGGCACCATCTCTGCCGTTCTCAAGAACGCCATCGATTGGCTCTCCCGGCCGTACGGTGTGGGCGCGATGACAGGCAAGCCGGTCGCTGTCGTGAGTCAGTCGCCGAGCCAGAACGCAGGCAAATGGGCGCTCGAAGACACGACGAAGGCTGCCGGTATCGCCGGTGGCAAGGTCATCGAGGGTGGATCACTCACCATCGGAGAGACCTTCGGTAAGTTCGGCGAGGCGCATGCCAAGGAGCACGCTCAGACCGCCGAGCAGATCTCTGCCGTGGTGGTCGCGCTCGCCGATGCGAAGGCAGCTCTCGCCAGCGCCTGATCATGACTTTCGCATGGGAACGGGCCGGAAACCTCAGAGGCTTCCGGCCCGTTCCCATGTCGATATCGGAGCGCGTCGCCGCCGGGTGCTGGGTCAGCCGAGCGCGTCGACGATGCGATCGATGACGTTGGTCGCGCTGTAGTAATCGAGACGGAAGCTGTCGTAGCCGAGCGCGTAGACGGCGTCGTTCTGGACCGACTTCGTGTTGGCCAGCGTCGGATCGGTCTTCAAGCGGTCGGCGTCCTCCGGTAGGGCGTTGATGATGAACGTGTTCGCTCCGGTCAGCGCCAGCGACAGGTTCTCGGTCGCCACGGCGATGATGTCCGAGCGTCCCGCAGCGGCTGCTCCTGCCGTCTCGGGAACGGACGCGATCTCGAATCCCAGCCGGGTGGCGAGGCGGCCCTGAGCGGACTCGCCGGTGAAGACCCGGGAATCCTCTGGGGAGTTGTAGGTGAGGATGCTCACCGTGTTCTCCTCGGCGAGTGCGGGTGCGATCGCGGTCTTCGCTTCGTCGACCTTGGTGTCGAACTCGTGAAGAAGCTCGTCCGCCCGCTCCTCTGCGCCGACGGCCTCGGCCATCTGCACCGTCAGGTCCTGCCACGACTTGTCCGAGTAGTCGTAGACGAGGGTCGGTGCAATCCGGGAGAGAAGTTCGACCTGATCGAGGGTGGAATCTGCACCGCTCGACGAGACGACGATGAGATCCGGTGTCGCTGCGGTGATCGCCTCGATATCGGGCTCGCCCTGGTAGAGGGTCTCGACGTCGCGGTCGGCTGCGATATCGGCCCATTGTGTGAACAGGCCGTTCTCGTCGGTGACTGTGCTCGGCGGCTGCGCGGCGGTGCCGTACAGCGGTGCATCGAGGGCGAGCAGGGTACCGGTGAGGGTCACGCTCGTCGACACGATCCGTTCGGGTTGGGCATCGAGGGTGACGGGGCCCTCGGAGGTCTCCACGGTGCGCGGCCATTCCCCGCTCGATTGGGTGGCAGGCTCGAAGCCTCCTCATTCGACTCGGTACCGGACGAGCACGCCGTCATGGTGACTCCGAGTGCCAGGGCGCCGGCGGCCGCCACCAGGCGGGCGCCGCGACTACGGCGGCGGTGCAATGTTGTGGACAAGATCTTCCTCCTGCGTGCTGATGCCGAGACCGGCATTGCAATCCTACGGTTAGGCCAGCGTTACCTAAATCACGGGGTTGCCATGGCTCGATATCTGCGATTCCGCCGGCAAACGATTGGAACGAGTCGCCGACGGGAATGCCCAGTGCACAGCCCACCGTTCGGAAGGTTCGCTCATGGCAACGGAAAACGTATCGGCCTCCGTCTCGAACGGATACGAGCGCGACATAGTGCTCCATGTCGACGGCGCAGAACGGCGCGTCAGGGTCGATGTGCGTACCACTGTTCTCGACGCGCTTCGCGATCGTCTCGACATCATCTCTGCAAAGAAAGGGTGCGATCACGGTCAGTGCGGGTCGTGCACCGTACTGCTCGACGGCCGCCGTGCCGTGGCCTGTCTCGCTCTCGCGGTCTCCCACGAGGGGGCGCATATCGTCACTGCCTCCGGGCTGTCCTCCGAGGGCAAGTTGCATCCACTTCAGCAGCGGTTCATCGACGACGATGCGTTCCAGTGCGGGTACTGCACGCCCGGTCAGATCTGTTCTGCAGTCGGGATGCTCGACGAGGCTGCGCACGGAAGTCCCAGCTACGTCACCGAGGATCTCGACTCGACTGTCGCTCTCGACGGCAACGAGATCCGTGAGCGAATGAGCGGAAATCTGTGCCGGTGCGGGGCATATCCGAACATCGTTGCTGCGATCGCCGAGATCGCGCGAGAAAGACCGGGCGTATCGACCGGAGGGCGCGAGTGATGAAGCTGTTGCGCTACGAACGGGCTACGGACCCAGCCGGTGCGGTCGCGCTCGTCCATGACAACCCCGATGCCACATTTCTTGCAGGAGGGACCAATCTCGTCGACAACCTGAAACTCGGAGTCGAGACACCTGGCCTGCTGGTCGATATCTCGCGACTGTCGCTCGACGACATCGTCGACGCTGCGGACGGTGGCGTCCGCATCGGCGCCAACGTGCGGAACAGCGATCTCGCCGCGCATCGGGTGGTGCGGCGGCGCTATCCGATGCTGGCCCGTGCGTTGCTCTCGGGCGCTTCGCCGCAGCTGAGGAATTCGGCGACCACGGGAGGCAACCTTCTGCAGCGCACCCGGTGTGTGTACTTTCGTGACCTGTCGACGCCGTGCAACAAGCGCGAACCCGGCAGCGGATGTTCGGCCCTCGGCGGCTACACGCGGTATCACGCGCTGTTCGGGGCGTCCGATCGATGCGTCGCGACCCACCCGTCCGACATGGCGGTGGCGATGCTCGCTCTCGATGCCGAAGCCGTCGTCCTCGGTCCGGAAGGGGAACGGGCCATCCCGATCGAAGAGTTGTACCGACTGCCCGGGGACACACCCGAACTCGACACCACTCTTGCCCGCGATGACCTCGTTGTAGGCGTCCATATTCCCGCACCGCAGGGTAGTGCCTCTGACTACCGCAAAGTGAGGGATCGCGCAGCGTTTGCGTTCGCCCTGGTGTCGGTCGCGGCGGAACTGACCGTGAGCGACGGTGCGATCAGTGGTTGCCGACTCGCGTTCGGTGGAGTGTCGCACAGGCCATGGCGTGCACACCGTGCCGAGGAGATGCTGCTCGGGCAGTCCCCGAGTGACGAGGCGTTCACCGCGGCGGCGGACGCCGAACTCGCCGCCGCCCGGCCGGTCGACGGGAACGCCTTCAAGGTGACGTTGCTTCGGCGCACCGTCGTCGCTGTACTGCGCGACCTCGCCCACCGCATCTCTCGGGAGGAGTTCGCATGAGGCGCCTCGAAAACCGTGCCATCGGCACGTCGACTGCACGGGTGGACGGATCGAGAAAGGTGACGGGAACCGCGCCGTATGCATACGAGCATCACGTTTCCGATCCTGCGTATCTCGTACCTGCGACCGCGACGATCGCGCGCGGCCGTGTGCAGACCATCGACACGGTAGCGGCACGGGCGGTTCCCGGAGTGCTGGCTGTGCTCTCTCCCTTCGATGCCCCACGTCTTACCGCCGAAGCGGAAGGCGAGTATTTCGTCCTTCAGAGCCCGGATGTCCTGTATCGGGGGCAGATGGTTGCGGCTGTGATCGCGGAGACGCCCGAAGTGGCCAGGCAGGCTTGCGATCTGTTGATCATCGACTACGCGCCGCAGCCGCATGATGTGGCATTTCGGCACGATCACCCGGCGATGTATGCGCCGGAGAAAGCCAATGGCGGTTATCCCGCAGACAGCGAACGCGGCGACGTCGACGCTGTGTTCGATACTGCTGAGATCGTTGTCGACCAGTGGTATTCGACCCCCGAGGAACACAACAATCCGCTCGAACCACACACGGTGGTGGCGTTGTGGGAACACGACGAGTTGACACTCTACGATTCGACTCAGCACCCGCACGGAGTGGTGGACGCACTCGCGCCCGTTCTGGGTATCGATCCCGCGCAGATCCGCGTGATCTGCCCGTATATCGGTGGGGGATTCGGATCGAAGGGCGCGCCCCATGCGCATGACGTGCTCGCCTCCATGGCCGCACGCATGCTACCGGGACGCGCGGTGAAGTTCGCGGTCTCACGACAGGACATGTTCGGCTACGTCGGATACCGAGCCCCGACGTCGTCACACGTGCGTATCGCGGCCGATCGCAACGGCAGGCTCGAGGGAATGATCCACGAGGCATACACGCAGTCGTCGCACGTCGCGGAGTTCGTCGAGCAGGCCGCGGTGTCGGCCAGAAGCCTGTACCGGGTACCGAACCTGAGGACCGCCCACCGGGCGGTGGCATTGGACGTGCCCGCGCCGTTCTGGATGCGGGCTCCCGGTGAGGCACCCGGGATGTACGCCGGGGAAGTTGCGATGGACGAACTCGCGACCGCGTGCGGAATCGACCCGATCGAACTGCGTATTCGCAACGAACCCGAGGTGGACCCGGAGACCGGGGCGACGTGGTCGTCGCGGAGGCTGGTCGAGTGCCTCCAGGAGGGTGCACGACGGTTCGGCTGGGATCCGGACGATCGCGAACCAGGGCTTCGACGTCACGGGCGGTGGCTCACCGGCACGGGTGTCGCGGTCGCCACATATCCGCATATGGTCAATCCCGGCTCGGGAGCAACGATCCATCACGAAGGCGACGACCGGTTCATTGTGCGGATCGCTGCAGCGGACCTGGGGACAGGTGCGTGGACGGCCTTGACCCTCATTGCCGCTGACGCGCTCGGCTGCAACGTGGAGAACGTGCGCGTCGAGATCGGCGACAGCGCGTTGCCCAACGCGACCGTCGCCGGAGGGTCGTCGGGTACCTCGTCGTGGGGCACCGCGATCGTCACGGCTGCCGAGGAATTCCGGAAACGATTCGGAGACCGACCCGAAGCCGGCGCCGAGGTGACAGCGACGGCAGGGGAGAATCGAGAGCTCGAGCATCACCGTGCTCAGTCGTACGGCGCACATTTCGTGGAGGTCCACGTCGATTCCGACACCGGTGAGATCAGGGTGCCGAGAATGCTGGGAATGTTCTCCGTGGGGCGGGTGATCAATCCCCGCACGGCCCGCTCCCAGTTCATCGGGGGAATGTGCTTCGGCATCTCGATGGCGCTGTTCGAGGAAAGCGTTCGTGACGATCGCTTCGGGCACGTCGTGAATCACGATCTGGCCGAGTATCACGTGCCCACCCACGCCGACATCGGCGAGGTCGACGCCGGGTGGCTCGATGAGGACGATATGCGGGCCACACCAACGGGGTCGCGAGGCGTCGGGGAGATCGGCATCGTCGGGAGTGCAGCTGCTGTCGTCAACGCGTTGTGGCACGCGACGGGAGTTCGGGTGAGAGATCTGCCCGCACGCCTCGAGGACGTGTTCCAGGCGCTGCCCTGACCGCAACGGTGACGCGTCCCACCGCACTTGTCGGTGGATCGCGTCACACTGTGTGGAAACGCCCGTGAAAGGCGGTGCCGACACGCCGCTCGAGCACCTGATCCGAAGGCGGGAAAGTCAGGCGACCTGCGAATATCAAGAATGTAACTCACAACATCCTGGGTTCTATGTATCCGTCGGGCACAAGGTGTAGTGTCTAGACCGTTGGAAGCCCACAACGTGATCGATCCCTCGGGGAAGTGGGATCGAGTTGGTTCGATGGGCGTTCCTCCGTCGCGCAGCAGTCAGTCTTCCGGCCGGTCAGGGCCGTGTGAAAGAGGGGTTTTCATGAGCATCACCGTCTACACCAAGCCTGCTTGCGTCCAGTGCAATGCCACCTATCGTGCCCTCGACAAGGCCGGTATCGACTACTCGGTCGTCGACATCTCCGAGGACCCCGAAGCCCGCGATTACGTGATGGCGCTGGGCTACCTCCAGGCGCCCGTTGTGGTGGCCGGCGAGGATCACTGGTCGGGGTTCCGTCCCGATCGCATCAAGGCGCTTGCGGTCGCAGCCTGACCCCACGCGGCCCGCCGCGGCAGTACGACCACCGCAATCCGGACCGGTCTTCACAATCGACCGAAAAGTTGGTGAGTACCGATGACCTCGCAGGGATCAACCCCGGGGACGTCTCTGGTCTACTTCTCGAGCGCATCCGAGAACACCCACCGGTTCGTGCAGAAACTCGGGATCCCGGCAATCCGGATCCCGCTGCACGACCGCGGGGTCGCGTTCGAAGTTCACACTCCGTACGTATTGATCCTGCCTACGTACGGGGGCGGCACCAACATCACGGGTCGCGACACGAATTTCGTGCCCAAACAGGTGATCCGATTCTTGAACAACGAGCACAACCGGAGTCTTATTCGCGGGGTGATCGCGGCAGGAAACACCAATTTCGGTGAATCGTTCTGTTTCGCGGGCGACATCGTCTCGCGAAAGTGCAAGGTGCCGTATCTGTATCGGTTCGAATTGATGGGCACAGCCGACGACGTCGAGCGCGTTCGAGATGGTCTCGCGCAATTCTGGGGGCAGAGCCTCCGGACGGCATAACGCACAGGCGGGCTGCGGCCCGCAGTTCTCGAGTACCGCGCGCCCGCCGGCTGCGCGGCTGATTTCATACCTTCCGATATGTAGGGGCAGCACTGTGACCATTACCGATCCTGCTCGGACGACGAGCGCAGCGGCAGACGAGTCGCTCGACTACCACGCACTCAACGCGATGTTGAACCTGTACGGCCCGAACGGCGAGATCCAGTTCGACAAGGATGTGGCCGCCGCACGCCAGTACTTCCTGCAGCATGTCAACCAGAACACAGTCTTCTTCCACAACCTCGACGAGAAGCTCGACTACCTCGTAGAGGAGAAGTACTACGAGCCCGAGGTTCTGGACAAATACTCGCGCGACTTTGTCAAATCACTGTTCCAGCAGGCGTATTCGAAGAAGTTCCGCTTCCCGACGTTCCTCGGTGCATTCAAGTACTACACCTCGTACACGCTCAAGACGTTCGACGGCAAGCGATACCTCGAGCGTTTCGAGGACCGCGTGTGCATGGTGGCGCTGACCTTGGCCGACGGCGACGAGATCCTCGCCCGGCACCTCGTCGACGAGATCATCTCCGGCCGTTTCCAGCCGGCGACCCCGACCTTCCTCAACTCCGGCAAGATGCAGCGCGGCGAGCCCGTGTCGTGCTTCCTGTTGCGCATCGAGGACAACATGGAGTCGATCGGTCGCTCGATCAACTCGGCGTTGCAGCTGTCGAAGCGCGGTGGTGGAGTTGCCTTGCTGCTCACCAATATCCGTGAGCACGGTGCGCCGATCAAGAAGATCGAGAACCAGTCGTCGGGTGTCATCCCGATCATGAAGCTGCTCGAGGATTCGTTCTCGTACGCCAACCAGCTCGGTGCCCGTCAGGGTGCCGGTGCGGTGTACCTGCATGCGCACCACCCCGACATCTACCGCTTCCTCGACACCAAGCGTGAGAACGCCGACGAGAAGATCCGCATCAAGACGTTGTCGCTCGGTGTCGTGATCCCCGACATCACGTTCGAGCTGGCGAAGCGGAACGAGGACATGTACCTCTTCTCGCCGTACGACGTCGAGCGCGTCTACGGTGTGCCGTTCGCCGACATCGATGTCACTGAGAAGTACTACGAGATGGTCGACGACAAGCGCATCCGCAAGTCGAAGATCAAGGCACGCGAATTCTTCCAGACGGTCGCGGAGCTGCAGTTCGAGTCCGGTTACCCGTACGTCATGTTCGAGGACACTGTCAACCGCGCGAATCCCATCGCGGGCAAGATCACCCATTCGAACCTGTGCTCCGAGATCCTCCAGGTCTCGACGCCGTCGGAGTTCAACGACGACCTGTCCTACAGCCATGTGGGCAAGGACATCTCGTGCAACCTCGGCTCGCTCAACATCGCGAAGACCATGGACTCACCTGACTTCTCGCAGACCATTGAGGTCGCGATCCGTGGCCTGACCGCGGTTTCCGACCAGACGAGCATCGCGTCGGTGCCGTCGATCGAGAAGGGTAACAACGAGTCCCACGCCATCGGCCTCGGCCAGATGAACCTGCACGGCTACCTGGCGCGCGAGCGCATCTTCTACGGCTCGGCCGAGGGTATCGACTTCACGAACATCTACTTCTACACGGTGCTGTTCCACGCGCTGCGCGCATCGAACCGCATCGCCATCGAACGCGGCACCCATTTCAAGGGGTTCCCGGAGTCGAAGTACGCGTCGGGTGAGTTCTTCGACAAGTACACCGAGCAGGCCTGGGAGCCGGAGACGGATCGCGTGCGCGCCCTGTTCGCCGACGCAGGCGTAACCATCCCCACCCAGAGCGATTGGCGCGAGCTGAAGGCGTCCGTGCAGGAGCACGGCATCTACAACCAGAACCTCCAGGCCGTTCCCCCGACCGGATCGATCTCGTACATCAACAACTCCACCAGCTCCATCCACCCGGTGGCGTCGAAGGTCGAGATCCGCAAGGAAGGCAAGATCGGTCGCGTCTACTACCCCGCGCCGTACCTGACCAACGACAATCTGGACTACTACCAGGACGCGTACGAGATCGGGTACGAGAAGATCATCGACACCTACGCGGCGGCCACGCAGCACGTCGACCAGGGCCTGTCGCTGACTCTGTTCTTCAAGGACACGGTCTCCACCCGCGATGTGAACAAGGCCCAGATCTACGCGTGGCGAAAGGGAATCAAGACGTTGTACTACATCCGCCTGCGTCAGATGGCCCTCGAAGGGACCGAGGTGGACAACTGCGTCTCCTGCATGTTGTGACCTCTGTCGAGACAGTCCTTGCACCAGCACACAATTCAGGTAGGTAACCGATGACTGCAGCAGCGCACACGCCGGCCGACGGCACACGCGTCAAGCTGATCGACCGCGTCTCCGCGATCAATTGGAACCGCGTCCCCGACGAGAAGGACGCCGAGGTGTGGGACCGCCTCACCGGTAACTTCTGGCTGCCCGAGAAGGTGCCGGTGTCCAACGACATTCCGTCGTGGGGCACGCTCACCGAATACGAGCAGCAGCTCACCATGCGGGTGTTCACCGGCCTGACTCTGCTCGACACGATCCAGGGCACCGTCGGTGCCGTCTCGCTGATCCCCGACGCGGTCACGCCGCACGAGGAAGCGGTGTTGACGAACATCGCGTTCATGGAGTCGGTGCACGCCAAGAGCTACTCGCAGATCTTCTCCACGCTCTGCTCGACTCGCCAGATCGACGATGCGTTCCGGTGGTCGGAGGAGAACGAGAACCTGCAGCGCAAGGCGCAGATCATTCTCGACTACTACCAGGGCGACGATCCGCTCAAGCGCAAAGCCGCCTCGACGCTGCTCGAGTCCTTCCTGTTCTACTCGGGCTTCTACCTGCCGATGTACTGGTCCTCGCGGGCCAAGCTCACCAACACCGCCGACGTGATCCGCCTGATCATCCGAGACGAGGCGGTGCACGGCTACTACATCGGTTACAAGTACCAGAAGGGCCTCGAAAAGGTTTCGCAGGCAGAGCGTGACGAACTCAAGGAGTGGGTCTTCGATCTGCTGCTGGAGCTGTACGACAACGAGACCCACTACACCTCGGACCTGTACGACGAAGCGGGGCTGACCGAGGACGTCAAGAAGTTCCTGCGCTACAACGCCAACAAGGCGCTGATGAACCTCGGCTACGAGGCGCTGTTCCCGAAGGACGAGGCGGACGTGA
This sequence comes from Rhodococcus sp. F64268, assembly GCF_023015605.1. Classification (NCBI taxonomy): domain Bacteria; kingdom Bacillati; phylum Actinomycetota; class Actinomycetes; order Mycobacteriales; family Nocardiaceae; genus Rhodococcus; species Rhodococcus sp. F64268. The sequence continues at coordinate 200,530 of NZ_JALKAI010000003.1, read as the reverse complement.
ACCCGGCGATCCTGTCGGCATTGTCCCCGAACGCCGACGAGAACCACGATTTCTTCTCGGGGTCGGGAAGCTCGTACGTGATCGGCAAAGCTGTCGTCACCGAAGACGAGGACTGGGACTTCTGATTCCCGTGTAGAAGCCCCACATACCGACATGCACCCCCTTCCGCCTGGAAGCGGGTGCATGTCTGTAACGGTTGCAGGAGTCCCGAGGGGGCTGTCAGGGGGAGCGGAACCACGCTTCCCTGCGGTCCGCGAGCGCTTTCTCCAGGCGCAGGGCTGACGTTGTAGCGAGAGGCGTCGGCAACTCGTCCGGCGCGAACCACGCCACCTCGAGATTCTCGTCGTCGGCGACCCGGGCCGACCCACCGGTCGCGCGCATCACGAACGAGACGTCCAGATATTGCGCGACGTCTCCGTTGGGATAGGTGATCGGCTCGGTGACGTCGACGCTCGTGAGCCGGAGAATCTCGGCGTCGACCCCGGTTTCCTCCGCCACTTCGCGGACCGCCGCAGCGGCCGGCTCCTCACCGGGCTCGAGAATGCCCGACACCACCGCCCACTTGCCGTTGTCGGCGCGGCAGGTGAGCAGGACGCGCCCGTCATCGTCGAGGACGATTGCGCTCACCCCAGACAACCACAGCGGGTCATGGCCGACGTGAGTGCGGAGGGCAGCGACGAAATCAGGGATGGGCATGCGTGTCTATCCGAACGCCTCAGAAGTGGAACGACACTGGGGAGGCGGTCTGCCCCGAGTGCGGCAGCAGGACGGTCGGCTGCAGCGGCACCGCGAACTGGGCGGGAACATCGCTCCACTGGGTGCGTCCGCCCTCGGCCGGCGTATCGAGGCGGGCCAGCGTGATCCGGCTCATCGAGTCGGTGCCGACCTGATCGCCGGTCGAGGACTCCGCGGTGAGGTAGGTGCCGTCGGTGGTGAACTCGATCCACGGATTCGCGAGCGCGATCTCGAGTAGATGGAAGCGCGTGAACGACACAACGGTGCCGCGGTACTCGATGCGGCCGAGGCCCGTGGCGGTATCGATCCGTGCGTCGGAGAGTTCGAAGGTCATCGTCCCGTCGTCGCGGACCGAGGCGCCGTCGCTGCCGACGACCGAACCCTGCGTGGTTCCGGTGACGAGATCGCTGTATCCGGGTGCGAATCCCCACACGAGATCCGGGGACGGCGCAACCGGGGCATTCGGCCCGGGGGAGGGGTCGAAGTTCACCGGCACCGCAAGCTCCTGCTCGGCGTTGACAGCGTCGGCCGCTCCGAAGGTGTAGATGCCGTACCGGGCGTCGTCGGGAACGGTCTCGGGGGCGTCGATGGTGATCGTGGCCGTGAACGATCCGTCGTCGGCGAGCGGAACCCATTGCTGCCGCACCGTGCGGCGCATGTCGAACGGACGATCCGGGACCTGGTTCAGTGCACGCTCCGACAACACCCACGCGTTGGTGGAGCGCACCGTGGCGCGATTCTCGGTGGGAGCGGCCTCGGACGGCCGCCAGTGCTCGGAGAAACCGCCGAACGAGACGAACGTACCGTGCGGCACACCGGGCGGCACCGGCACCGGCAGCCCGCCGGTGCGGTTGGCCTCGGGGTCGAACCCGATACCGCGAACCACCACCGTGTCGCCCTCGTGGACGGGAGTGTCGCCGAGCGGAGTGATCCCGTCGGCAGCGAATACCTCGATGTCTGCTCGGACGGCAGGCTGGGCTGTTGCCGGCGTGATACCCAGCATGCCGAGGGTCAGTGCGCCCGCCAGGGTGATCCCGATCCGGTGGATACCTGCAGTGTTGTCAGTTCGACCTGCAGTGTTGTCAGTTCGAATAGCCATTGAGTGAGTGCCTCAGATCTGTCAGTACTGCGTGGGCCGCGACCGGGCCGGCCGTGGACCACACCTCGTCCGAGACGGAGAACAGCCGGTTGTCGGTGACAGCACCGAGATCGAGCCACTCGTCCCGCTTCATGTATTCCGTACCCCGATCGAGGCCGTCCTGTCCGTCGAATCGGACGAAAATCACATCTCCGTCGGCGGGCGAAGGGTCCTCGGTGTCGACCGGTCGGTATGCGCGGCCGTCCTCGACTCCGAACCGCTGGGGGGCCGGTCTCTCGGCTCCCAGATCGGCAAGGACCTGACCGGGGAAGGATGCGGTGCCGTCGATGGTGGGTCCGTCGCTGGTGAAGCGGACGAGAGATGCTTGTGTCTGCGAGGAAGTGAGTTCGTTGCCGAGTTCACGCGCCGCCACCGAATATTCCTCGAGCACCTGGCGTGCCGCGCCCGACCGGCCGAGTGATTCGCCGACGCGCTCGAACTGTTGCCGCCAGAACACCTGGTCGGCCCCGACTATTACGGTCGGCGCGACGGACGACAACGATTCGTAGAGCCCGGTGTCGGCCGATGCGCCGAGGATGAGATCCGGTTGAGCCTGCTCGACCGCAGCGAGATCGGGGGAGCCGGGCGAACCGACCGCAGGAATCTCCGCGACACCGGTTCCGAGGTAGTCGGGGCGCTCGTCCGAGGCGCTACTCACGCCCACGACACGTTCCCACAGACCCAGCGCGCACACGGCATCGAGCGAAGCTGCATCGAGAACGACGATCCGCCGCGGATCGTTCGGGACCTCGGACACACCGGCCGTGTGGATGACCGCGTGTGTGCCATCGGCGGGCAGGCCCGGATCGGGGGGGCTCGGTAGTGCACACGCCGTCGTCGTGTCGCGTTCGATACCCACCACGGCGGCGCCCGCGATGCGAGTGGTGGTGCGCACGATCTCGGAGGCCGGGTCGTCGGCCGGAGCCGAACAGCCGGCGACCGTGAGGGCAGCCGTGGCGGCGGCGAGAGCGACGATGCGGACACGATGCGCGGGCAATTCCACCACTTCCTGTAGAGGGGACGAATCAGGCTATCGCTTGTGCAGATCGGCCCCGGCGATCCTGCCACAGTGGGCCGCGTCGAGAACGGTGCTCTACGCGGGCACTCCCCCAGGAAGTGATGTGCGTCACTCGGGGTGCATCGCGTGCTGGACGCGGCGATTCGCTCGTGTGCGAATCGCGGGTTCAGCGGTAGTGTGGCGGCCGAGTACGACAGCGAGTAGGACCCGGTTAACGAGTGGTGCGCGCACGGTCTACGATTCGATGAGCGCAAGCCAGAGAGACCGTTCGCCTCCAGCCCGAGTCGAGCGCGCATTCAGGAGGATTAGTGACTGCCGTAGCGCCCCAGCCAGTCCCAGAGATAGCTGCAGCAAGGCCATACCCGCCGCGGCAGGGACCAAAGGGTTCGTTCATCTACAAGATGATCACCACCACAGATCCCAAGGATCTGGGGATCATGTACTTGATCACCTCGGTGTCGTTCTTCCTCATCGGTGGCCTCATGGCCCTCCTGATGCGCACCGAACTCGCGGTTCCGGGGCTGCAGTTCCTGTCGAACGAGCAGTTCAACCAGCTGTTCACCATGCACGGCACGATCATGCTGCTCATGTACGCGACCCCGGTCGTGTTCGCGTTCGCGAACTACATCCTGCCGCTGCAGATCGGTGCGCCGGACGTGGCGTTCCCGCGACTGAACGCGTTCAGCTACTGGCTGTACCTGTTCGGCGCGACGATCGTGATGCTCGGCTTCGTGACCCCCGGCGGCGCTGCCGACTTCGGTTGGACGGCATATACGCCACTCACCAGTGAGTTGCACTCCCCGGGCGTCGGTGCGGACTTCTGGATCCTCGGCCTCGGTGTCATGGGTCTGGGCACCATCCTCGGTGGCGTCAACTTCATCACCACCGTCGTGTGCCTCCGTGCTCCCGGCATGACGATGTTCCGGATGCCGATCTTCACCTGGAACATCCTGATCACCAGCATCCTGATCCTGCTGGTCTTCCCGCTGCTGACCGCCGCTTTCATGGGCCTGTTCGTCGATCGTCACCTCGGTGGCCACATCTACGACCCGGCCACCGGTGGTGTGCTCCTGTGGCAGCACCTGTTCTGGTTCTTCGGCCACCCCGAGGTTTACATCATCGCGCTGCCGTTCTTCGGCATCGTGTCCGAGATCTTCCCGGTCTTCAGCCGTAAGCCGATCTTCGGTTACACCGGCCTCGTCTACGCGACGATCGGTATCGCTGCGCTCTCCATCGCCGTGTGGGCTCACCACATGTACGCAACCGGCGCCGTGCTGCTCCCGTACTTCTCGTTCATGACGTTCCTGATCGCTGTGCCGACGGGCGTGAAGTTCTTCAACTGGATCGGCACCATGTGGCGAGGCCAGATGACGTTCGAGACACCGATGTTGTTCTCGGTCGGCTTCCTGATCACCTTCCTGTTCGGCGGTCTGTCCGGCGTCATCCTCGCGAGCCCGCCGCTGGACTTCCACCTGCACGACACCTACTTCGTCGTCGCGCACTTCCACTACGTCGTGTTCGGTACGGTCGTGTTCGCCACCTACGCCGGCATCTACTTCTGGTTCCCGAAGATGACGGGCCGGATGATGGACGAGCGTCTCGGAAAGTGGCATTTCTGGCTGACCTTCGTCGGCTTCCACCTGACGTTCCTGGTGCAGCACTGGCTCGGCAACGAGGGCATGCCCCGTCGCTACGCGGACTACCTCCCGACCGACGGTTTCACCAACCTGAACATCGTGTCGACGATCGGTGCCTTCATCCTCGGCGCCTCGACGCTGCCGTTCATGTGGAACGTCTTCAAGAGCTACCGCTACGGCCAGGTCGTCACGGTCGACGATCCGTGGGGCTACGGCAACTCGCTCGAGTGGGCTACCACCTGCCCGCCGCCGCGCCACAACTTCACGGAACTGCCGCGCATTCGCTCGGAGCGTCCCGCATTCGAACTGCACTACCCGCACATGGTGGAGCGGATGCGCGCCGAAGCGCATGTCGGACCGGGCAGCCACAAGCACAACGTGAACGTGCTCGAGGGTGCGGATCGCACTCCCGGCGACCATCCGCGAGCCGGCGAAGACTAGACACGCCACCCCTGAAGAGCTGTAACGAAGACCCCGCCCCACCGGCGGGGTCTTCGCCTTCTGCGGCCCGAGTCGATTCGCAGGGCCAGAACCCCCGCACGTCAGGGACACACGCGACTGCAACAATGGACGGGCACGTGTTTCGGCCGTGCACGATTCGACTGACGAAGATCGGAGACGTAGTGGCGTCTGAGACCACTGTGCTCGTGACGGTGACGGGCCCGGACCATCCCGGTGTGACCTCGGTGCTGTTCGCCGCGTTGAGCCGCCACGACGTGGACCTGCTCGATGTCGAGCAGGTTGTCATCAAAGGGCGGCTCACGCTCGGCGTCGTCGTGGTGTGCCCCGGCGATCCCGAGGCCCTGCAGGACGAGGTCGAGGCAGCGATGGCCACCATCGGTATGAACGCCGACGTCGAGGTCGGCGCCCGGCCGGTGAACGGCCGCGCTGTCTCCACCCATGCGGTTGTCGTGCTCGGTAGCCCCGTCAGCGCCCGCGCCATGCGCTCTGTCGGCCGTACGCTCGCCTCGCTCGGAGCGAACATCGACTCGATCCGCGGCATCGCCGACTACCCGCTCACCGGCCTCGAGTTGATGGTCACAGCCACCGACCAGGGCGCCGTCGCCGACGAAGCCCTGCGCAAGGCACTCGCAGAACTCGCGGCGGGTCTGGACGTCGACATCGCCGTCGAGCGTGGTGGTCTCGCCCGCCGATCGAAGCGCCTGATCGTGTTCGATGTCGATTCGACGCTCGTCCAGGGTGAGGTCATCGAGATGCTCGCCGCACACGCCGGTGTCGAGGACAAGGTCCGCGCCGTCACCGAGGCCGCGATGCGCGGGGAACTCGATTTCACCGAATCGCTCGAGCAGCGAGTGGCCACCCTCGCGGGCTTGCCCGCCAGCGTGATCGACGAGGTGGCCGAGCAGATCGAACTGACGCCCGGTGCGCGCACCACCATCCGGACGCTGCGTCGTCTCGGATTCCGGTGCGGAGTCGTCTCGGGTGGCTTCCGTCAGGTCATCGAAGGCCTCGCGCACGACCTCGAACTCGACTTCGTACGCGCCAACACGCTGGAGATCGTCGACGGAAAGCTCACCGGCAGGGTCGTCGGAGACGTCGTGGACCGCGCGGCGAAAGCACGCGCGCTCCGGGAGTTCGCCGACGACGCCGGCGTCCCGATCGAGCAGACCGTCGCGGTGGGCGACGGCGCCAACGACATCGACATGCTCAGCGCAGCCGGTCTCGGTATCGCCTTCAACGCGAAGCCCGCGCTGCGTGAGGTCGCCGACACCGCGCTGTCCTACCCGTATCTCGACGCCGTCCTGTTCGTCCTGGGCGTGACGCGGGAGGAGATCGAGGCAGCAGACCGCGGCGACGGAACGCTCCGGCGCGTCCCACTCGAGCACGGTGCCTGAGCCGCACCCGGTTTTCGCCGATCCCGGATTCCGATCCAGGCACGGGGTACTCGCGGGCGGCTACGGACACCGCGACGACCCGGACGATCCGTCCGCTGTGCTCGCGATGCCGCTCGTCCTGCACATCCCGAAAGCCGAACCTCCTGCCCGCAGCGCGCTGCTCGAGGCCGTGGCCGTCGCGACAGTGGCGCTGTGTCTGGACCCTCGGGTCGGCGCCGGAGAAGACGGTGGACCAGGCGAGTGGCAGGACGCGTTCCTCGCGTGGAACGACGCCCGGATCCGCAAGGTGAGCCGTCGTGCCCGCGGGGCGCAGTGGCGTGCCGTGCAGGAGATCGATGGGGTGACCGTCGACCGCGGTGGAGCGCAGGCCCGTGCGCTCGTCCCCGGCCCGGTGGGCGACCTCGATCCTCGTATCGCGCGACTGCAGATCGGTGGTACGGATCTGCCTCACGACGATCCTGTCGATGCTCCCGCCGGCGTGCCTGTGCTGTGGGTGAACGCGGCACTCGGAATGACGGTCGGAAAAGCTGCCGCTCAGGTCGGTCACGCCTCGATGCTGCTGGCCGGGGCCCTCGACGTCGACTCGGCGCGCGCATGGGCGGCGACCGGCTTTCGGTGCGCGGTTCGTGACGCCGACCCCGGCCGGTGGAGTGAGCTCGCAGTCGGAGTCGAGGAAGGTGCGGGCGTCGCAGTGCGTGACGCCGGTTTCACGGAGGTCGAACCGGGCTCGATGACCGTGATCGCCACCGTGTCCTGACCAGTCACCGTCCTGCCCGAAACCCTCGCTGCCTCGCTGGTCAGTTCTCGGCCCGGAACACCAGTACGGTCGGTCCCGTCAGCGAGAACGACGACCCCACGCGGTACGCGGCCGAATCGATCGGACGGCCATCGGACGTGGAGGAATCGAACACACACCGGATGTCGCCGTGGTACCACTCGGGGCTTGCCAACGTCACCGCCATCGAGTCGCCGGCGTGCAGGACGAACAGGCCGCTGGTGTCTGGAGGAGGTCTGCCCGTCGACGACATCGTCGCCAGGCCCGATCCGTCCAGCCACGCCTGCACTGTGTGGCGGTCGTCGTCGTGCCAGTCGGCATCCTGTAGTTCGTTGCCATCGCCCCCGAACCACACGAGGTCGGGATAACCGACCGTGCGGGCCCGGCCTTCGAAGAATCGACGTTGCCGGAGCACGGGCACTCTGCGGCGTAGTTCCAGCAGGAAGCGGACGAACTCGATGCGTTCGTGGTCGGCGCGTTCCCAGTCGAGCGGCCACGCCTCGGACACCGGCGTCCCGGCGGGGACACAGTACGCGTTGTTGTTGCCTCGCTGGGTGTGGCCGAACTCGTCGCCCGCGAGGAGCAGGGGAGTGCCTGCCGACAGCAGCAATGTGGCGAGCAGGGCACGGACGTGTCGAGCGCGCGCGGTGAGGATCGCGCGGTTGTCGGTCGGTCCTTCGATGCCGTGGTTCACCGACTCGTTGTGGTCGGAACCGTCCCGGCCCTCCTCACCGTTCGCGGCATTGTGTTTGCGAGTGAACGAGACTGCGTCGGCGACGGTGAACCCGTCGTGGGCGGTGACGAAATTGATCGACGACGACGGCCGGCGGCCGGAATGCCGATACAGGTCCTCCGAGCCCGTCAGGCGAGTGGCGATCTCACGCACTCCGGAACGTCGCGCCCAGAAGCGTCGGGTTGCGTCGCGGTAGCGATCGTTCCACTCGGACCATTGGACACCGAACCGGCCGAGCTGATAGCCCTCGGACGTCGCATCCCACGGTTCCGCGATGAGTTTGCATTCGGTGAGCACCGGGTCGGTGGTGATGGCGGTGAACAATGCGGCGCGGGCATCGAATGCACCGCCGTGCCGGCGGCCCAGGGCACTCGCGAGATCGAACCGGAAACCGTCCACGCCCATGTCCGCTGCCCAATAGCGAAGGCTGTCGCAGATCATCCGCACCGTGATCGGCGACGCGCCGTCGACGGTGTTGCCGCAGCCGGTCAGATCGATATCGTGGCCGGTGTCGTTCAAAAGGTAGTACCCGGGAGCATCGAGCCCGCGCCACGACAAGCTCGGTCCCGCCACCGACCACTCGCACGTGTGGTTGAAGACGACGTCGAGGATCACCTCGATCCCGGCGTCGTGCAGCGCCGTGACCATCGTGCGGAACTCTGCGATCTCATTGCCTGGTACTGCGGCATAACCGGGGTGCGGCGCGAAGAACGACGCGGTCGAATACCCCCAGTGATTGCGCATTCCCCTGGCCCGCACCGGAGGTTCGGTGACGAATGCATGCACTGGCAGGAGTTCGACCGCGGTGACACCCAGGTGTACGAGGTGGCCGATCACCGCCGGGTGCGCGAACCCGAGATAGGTACCCCGTAGCGCGTCCGGTACGCCGGGATGCGCGGCCGAATACGAACCGACGTGCAATTCGTAGATGACGGTGTCCTCCCACGGGATGCGCGGTCGGCGATGCTGTGCCGTCCCGGGCGAGGCAGCCGAGGTGACGACCGACAAGGGTGTGTGCCCGAGCGAATCGACACAGGACATCGAGCCGAACGGCTCGTCGTCGTACGCGAGCAATCGCCCGGTGTCGCCGACATCGCTTCCGGTGACCTGTCGGCCCCACGGGTCGAGAAGGATCTTGTGCGGATTGGTTCGCAGGCCGTCGCGGGGGTTCCAGGGCCCGTGCGCGCGATAGCCGTACCTGGAGCCCGGACCGGCATCGGGGATCGTGCCGTGCCAGATACCGAATGTGCGGTCGGGCAGGTCGACGCGACGTTCCCGACCGTCGTCGCCGATCAGACAGACCTGCACGCGGTCGCACTGCGGAGCGTGGACAGCGAAGTGAGTACCCCCGTCGCCCGGTGTTGCGCCGAGGGGAAACGGTGATCGATCGGCCTCGGCCGTGCGATCGGCAGAGGTGTGCACACGAGTGGATGACGACACGAAGGAGATCCTGCCGTGTCCCGACCGGGGACGTGAGCGAAGATGGACGGCGTGGCACAACCTGATCCCGATCTGCTCATCGAATTCGAAGATGTTTTGGTGCGGCGAGGAGGAAACGTCCTCGTCGGCCCCGTGACCTGGAAGGTGGAACTCGACGAGCGTTGGGTGGTGCTCGGTCCGAACGGCGCAGGTAAGACATCATTGCTGCGTGTCGCCGCTGCCGAGGACTTCCCGACCTCCGGTACCGCGCACGTGCTGGCCGAGACATTCGGCCGCACCGACCTGTCGGAGCTGCGGCCTCGCATCGGACTGTCGTCGTCGGCACTCGCCAATCGCGTCCCTCGCGACGAGTTGGTGGTCGATCTGGTGATCTCCGCCGGATACGGTGTGCTCGGCCGGTGGCGGGAGAAGTACGACGACATCGACACCTCGCGTGCGGTCGAAATGCTCGAGAGCCTCGGCGCCGAGCATCTGGCTCAGCGCACATACGGAACCCTCTCCGAGGGGGAGCGCAAGCGGGTGCTGATCGCGCGGGCGCTCATGACCGATCCGGAACTGCTGCTGCTCGACGAACCTGCCGCAGGCCTGGACCTCGGCGGACGTGAGGAACTGGTGGCGCGGCTCGCGACACTCGCCGCCGACCCGGACGCGCCTGCGACAGTCCTGATCACCCACCATGTCGAGGAGATCCCGCCGGGCTTCACCCACGCGATGCTGCTCAAGGAGGGCGGTGTGGTCGCGCAGGGCCTGATCGACGATGTGATCACTGCGGAGAATCTGAGCGCTGCCTTCAGCCAGTCGATCACTTTGGACAAGGCCGACGACCGCTTCTTCGCTCGCCGCACGAGCGAACCGGGGCGGCACCGCCGCGGGTGAGACAGGGCGGGTTCGTACAGGCCTGATCGATTAGGCTCCGAGCATGGCTAACGAACGCTCGGCAACCACCTTCGACCCCACATCCGTGCCGGTGAAGGACGCGTCCACCGTCATGCTCGTCCGTGACTCGGCACGGGGGGTCGAAGTCTTCCTCCTCCAGCGAGTCGTGGGTATGGACTTCGCAGGCGGCATGACCGTGTTCCCGGGCGGCGGTGTCGACCGCAGTGACAGTGAGGCGTCGGTGCGGTGGACCGGGCGTGACGTCGACTGGTGGGCGCAGCGTTTCGATGTCACAACGGCCCGGGCACAGGCGTTGGTGCTGGCTGCGGTGCGCGAGACCTTCGAAGAATGCGGGGTGTTGCTCGCCGGCCCGGACCCCGAATCGGTGCTCGCCGACACCGCATCCCACGCGCAGGACCGCAGGCAGCTCGAAGCACGCGAGCTGTCGTTCGGCGACTTCCTGACTCGCGAAAAGCTCGTACTGCGTGCGGATCTCCTCCGCCCGTGGGCCCGGTGGATCACTCCGCTCGGTGAGCGGCGACGCTACGACACGCATTTCTTCGTGGCTGCCGCCCCGGACGGACAGGACGCCGACGGCGAGACCAGCGAGGCGGAACACGTGCTCTGGCAGACGCCGGCAGAATCACTCGAACACTGGAGGTCCGGTCGGTCGGTGCTGCTTCCCCCCACCTGGGCTCAGCTCACCGAGTTGTCGAAGTACGCGACGGTCGCCGAGATCCTGGCGGCCGAACCGGAGATTCCCACGATCCTGCCTGTCATGAGCCGGACCGACGCCGGAATCCACATCGCGTTCGACGGCGATGAGGGCTACTACGAGGGAGGCGGCCCGCACCCCTGGGCGAATCGCAGTGACATCTGAGTCGGCTCGCCGAGGACGACATCTGACTCGGCTCGCCGAGACGGCGCCTGCGACGACCTCTAGGCTGGGGCACATGGCTGAATTCGTGACACTCGAGGTTTCCGACGGCATCGGCACGATCCGACTGGACCGCCCCCCGATGAATGCCCTGAACCGGCAGGTCCAGGAGGAGATCCGGGACGCCGCGCGCGAAGCTACCGTGCGCGACGACGTCAAGGCCGTGATCGTGTACGGCGGCGAGAAGGTCTTCGCCGCCGGCGCCGACATCAAGGAGATGGCCGACCTGAGTTACGTGCAGATGAGCAAGATCATCGAGGATCTGCAGTCCGCGCTCGGGGCCGTCGCCGACATCCCCAAACCAACGGTCGCGGCGCTCACCGGGTACGCACTCGGTGGCGGACTCGAGCTGGCACTCGGCGCGGATCGCCGTATCGCCGGCGACAACGTCAAGGTCGGCACCCCCGAGGTGCTGCTCGGAATCATCCCGGGCGGCGGTGGAACCCAGCGACTGGCGCGTCTCGTCGGACCGTCGAAGGCCAAGGACATCGTCTTCACCGGCCGCTTCGTAGGAGCCGACGAGGCCCTCTCGATGGGGCTCGTCGACGAGGTCGTTGCACCCGATGCCGTCTACGATGCCGCACGCACGTGGGCCGCGCAGTTCACCAAGGGCGCAGGCCGCGCGCTTGCTGCAGCGAAAGCTGCGATCGATCAGGGATTGGAGACCGATCTCGACACCGGTCTGAAGATCGAGCAGCACGTCTTCGCGGGCCTGTTCGCCACCGAAGACCGTACGATCGGTATGAAGTCGTTCATCGAGAACGGGCCGGGTAAGGCCGAGTTCCTCGGTAAGTAAAGTGCTGGGACGGACCACTTGTCGAGAGCTTACTGCCGGGTAGGATCTGCGTCATGACTGCAAGCAGGACCGACGGGACCGATCCCGCGCCGAACCCGCACGCCACCGCCGAGCAGGTCGCGGCTGCTCTCGAGGACTCCAAGCTCGCTCAGGTGCTCTATCACGACTGGGAAGCCGAGACCTACGACGAGAAATGGTCGATCTCCTACGACGAACGATGCATCGACTACGCTCGCGGTCGCTTCGACCTTGCGGCCGGTGAGCAGCAATTGCCGTACGAGCGCGCACTGGAACTCGGGTGCGGCACCGGCTTCTTCCTGCTCAATCTCATGCAGGGCGGGGTCGCGAAGAGCGGGTCGGTGACCGATCTGTCGCCCGGCATGGTCAAGGTTGCGCTGCGCAACGCGGAGAACCTGGGCCTCGACGTCGACGGTCGCGTTGCCGATGCCGAAACCATTCCCTACGAGGACGACACCTTCGACCTCGTCGTCGGTCACGCGGTGCTGCACCACATCCCCGACGTCGAGCAGTCGCTGCGCGAGGTGCTGCGTGTGCTCAAGCCGGGCGGACGTTTCGTCTTCGCGGGCGAGCCCAGCACCGTCGGCAATTTCTACGCGCGGTGGCTCGGTCGCATCACGTGGGAGGCGACCACGACCATTACCAAGCTGCCGTTCCTGAGCGACTGGCGCCGCCCGCAGACCGAACTCGACGAGTCCTCGCGCGCCGCTGCGCTCGAAGCGGTCGTCGACCTGCACACGTTCGACCCCGCGGATCTCGAGAAACTTGCCACTTCGGCGGGTGCGGTCGAGGTCGAAGCTTCGAGCGAAGAGTTCGCGGCTGCACTGCTCGGTTGGCCGGTTCGCACGTTCGAGGCGGCGGTCCCGGAGGAGAAGCTCGGCTGGAATTGGGCCAAGTTCGCATTCGGCGGCTGGAAGACCCTCAGCTGGGTCGACGAGAATGTGCTCAAGCATGTGGTGCCGCGCAACTTCTTCTACAACGTGATGATCACCGGCGTGAAGCCCGGCAAATAGTTGGGCTACGAGTTCACGCTCACCGACGTCGAGTATCTGACGTCGGGTCCCGGCGTTGCAGCACTGTCCGATGTCGACGCCCGGGAGCTGTCGACGCGTACGCGCCTGTCGGATATCGACTGGGCGCGTACGCGTTTCGGTGACCACGCAGCACCACTCGTCGAGACGGTACTGGCGCGTCGCAAGGCCGCAACCAAGCTGTGGGGCGCGCACGTGTGGTTGCTCACCGACGACGCGGCGCAACAGGCGACCCCGTCGCCGGTCGCAGCGCACCGAGCGCGCCGCCTCGCAGGTCGACAGGTTCACGACGTGACCTGTTCGGTGGGCGCAGAACTGGCCGCGTTGGTCGGTGTGGCCGACACCGTCGTCGGGAGCGATCTCGACGAGGTGCGTCTAGCGATGGCGGTCCACAATGTCCCCGGCGCCCACGTGGTTCGGGCCGATGCATTGCGGCCGGTGACACGCGGAACCACGGTGATCGCCGATCCGGCGCGCAGATCCGGTGGCCGGCGTACCCACGATCCGGCCGCGCTGCAGCCTCCGCTTCCGGACCTGCTCGACGTCTACTCCGGTCGCGATCTCGCCGTGAAGTGCGCTCCTGGCCTCGATTTCGACAAACTTGCATGGGACGGCGAGGTCGAGGTCGTCTCGCTCGACTCGGGTGTTCGTGAGGCCTGCCTCTACTCGCCCGGCCTGACCGAGGCGGGAATCCGTCGTCGCGCCACCGTTCTGAGGTCGGACGGGCCGGCTGTCGAGATCACCGATGCGATGGACGACGAGATCCCGGAGCAGGCTCCCGGCGAATGGATCATCGACCCGGATGGCGCGATCGTGCGTGCAGGCCTCGTGCGGCATTACGCCGCGAGACATGGTCTGTGGCAACTCGATCCGCGCATCGCCTATCTCACCGGTGATGTACTTCCCGACGGTGTGCGTGGTTTCCGGATACTCGAGCAGCTGAAGTATTCCGAGAAGAACCTGCGACAGGCCCTCGCTCGACTCGACTGTGGTTCGGCCGAGATCCTGGTGCGCGGGGTCGACGTCGACCCCGCCCGGCTGCGCCCGCGACTGAAGCTGCGCGGCACCGACGCCCTGAGCATTGTGCTCACCCGTGTGGGTCGGACGCCCGTGGCTTTCGTGTGCCGCGCGAGCCGCTGACACCCCGCTGTCCGGCAGGTGCGGCTCAGTCCTCGGCGCCGTCCAGCACGTGCAACTCTCCGTTCACGGTCGTGGCGACGAGCTGACCGTCCGGACCGACAGCCGTCCCTACTGAGAACCCGGTCGTCCCGGGGAGTATCTCCTCGTCGAGAGTCCGTCCGTCGGACGCGTCGAACACGAGCGCAGTGAGGCCGTCGTCGCCCGAAATGATCGTGTAGCCGCGACCGTTCGCCGTGAGTGCCGGGACACCGGCCTGCCGGAGGTCGTCGCGTTCCCAGGCTGCCTCCGCGGCGTCGCCGGTGTCGCGCAGGGCGGTGAGCGCGCCGGGGCCACCTGCCGACAGCACGAGCAGGCCGTCATCGGTGACGGCAGGACCGGTCGCCGGCGTGTATCCGAGGTCGTGACTCCATCGAGCCTGTCCGGTCTCGGCGTCGATTGCCCACAGTGCGCCTTCGCCGTCGTGGACGTACACCGTGGTGCCATCGGCCGAGAGCACCGGACTTGTCGTGGCACCGCCCGGAAGATCGACGTTCGACCATTCCTCGGTGACGACGGGGGCCTCGCCCCCCGGGTACCGCAGGGCGACCAGTGCGGCGCGGTCGGCGGCGGGACGCCACACCGTGGTGAAGATGCGGCCGGTGCCCTGGTCGACGGCGGGGGTGGTCGCGACGGGGCAATCCGGGGAGCCACCGAAGCAACCGGCCAATCCGTGGTCGGGTTGCCGGCGCGGAATATTGCTACCGTCCTCGACCCCGGGGATCGGGACCAGATCGAACAGCGGTGCACGGAGCATTCCGGTCTGTGGATCGACGATGTTGACCTGACCGAAATGGGTGATCACGACCAGGCTTCCGTCACCGGCGAACTGCACGGTGCGGGGAGTGCCGCTCACCGGGATCCGCCAACGGCGCTGGCCGTTCTCGGTGAACGAGAGCAGACCACCGGCCTCACCGACGTACACGTTGGCGACATCGTCAGCGACCGGGCTGATGTCCGCCACTCCCGGACCGAGTCGTGTACACCAGCGTTTGCGTCCGTTGTCCATCTGGTACGAGAAGATGTTGCATCCTGCATCGGTAGCCGACGTGATGGTGACCTGGCCGTTCGGTGCCACCGTCGCTGGGGACCCGACAGCGCCACCGGTCGCCCGCGACCACGACGACGTGATGTCGTCGAGCCCGTCGCTGACAGTCGTGTTGCTGTTGCGCGCGTCCGAGTGGCGTCCCGGCCACGCGCCCGCCGAGTACGGTCCACCGTTGTCGCCGCCACCGCACCCGCTCAACGCCAGTGCTGCCGTTGCCGTCAGCACTGCAGCTCGCAGGGCACCCCGCATCGCTCAACTCCTTCAGGACTTTCGGATTCGAGTCGCCAGCGTATCGGGCCGGGTGTTTCACGTAACGGGCGAGGCAGACCGCAGACGGCGTGTCTCGACGCCGTAGGCTTGCGTGCTATGACGAGCATGTGGGGTGCACCGTTGAGCACCAGGTGGCGCGGTTCGCGGCGTCGTGATCCGGACCAGGCCCGATTCTTGACACCGTCCTCGCTGCGGTGGGTGATGGCCAACAAGGCGTATACCCCGTGGTACCTCGTGCGGTACTACCGGCTGGCGAAGTTCAAGTTGGCGAATCCGCATGTGGTGCTGCGCGGGATGGTGTTCCTGGGGAAGAATGTGGAGATCCACGCGACACCGGAACTGGCGCGGCTCGAGATCGGTAAGTGGGTCCACATCGGCGACGGCAACGCCATCCGGTGCCACGAAGGATCCCTGCGCATCGGCGATAAGGTCGTCTTCGGCAAGGACAATGTGGTGAACACCTACCTCGATATCGAGATCGGCGCGTCGACCTTGGTCGCCGACTGGTGCTACATCTGCGACTTCGACCACCGCACCGAGGACATCACCTATCCGATCAAGGACCAGGGCATCGTGAAGAGCCCCGTCCGGATCGGCCCCGACACCTGGATCGCGGCGAAGGTTTCGGTGCTGCGCGGTACCCGGGTCGGTCGGGGGTGCGTGCTCGGTGCCCACGCTGTCGTCAAGGGCGACGTCCCCGACTACGGCATCGCCGTCGGGTCTCCCGCCCGGGTCGTGAAGAATCGCAAGGACGCCTGGGACGCCGGCGCGGCCGATCGCGCAGCCTATGTTGCGGCACTCGAGGACATCGCACGCAAGAAGGCAGGCGACCCCCCCGTCGACGCGAACACTGGAACCTGACGGACCTCTGGAAGGAAACGACGGTGGAGTATGCCGAGTATCGCCGCTACGACGCGGTGGGGCTCGCGGGACTCGTGGCCGGGGGCGAGGTGTCGCCGGTCGAGTTGCTCGACGCGGCGCTCGCGCGCCTGGACGCCGTCGACCCGACCCTGAACACGGTCGTGCAGCGACTCGACGATCGGGCCCGGGTGCGCGCGGACGGCCCACTGACGGGGCCGTTCGCGGGCGTGCCGTTCCTGGTCAAGGACCTCCTGCAGGACGTGATCGGAACGCCCACCGGAAGTGGCTCCCGAGCCCTCACCGATCTTCCGGCGGCACAGAACGCTGTGGTGGTGGACCGCTGGATCGACGCCGGCCTCGTCATCTTCGGCAAGACCAACACACCGGAGTTCGGTGCGAAGGGCATCACCGAGCCGGAATCCGGTGGGGTAACCCGTAATCCGTGGGATCGTGCGCTTACTCCCGGCGGCTCTTCGGGTGGTTCCGCGGCTGCCGTGGCCGCCGGTGTCGTTCCGGTGGCGGGTGCGAACGACGGCGGCGGCTCCATCCGTATCCCAGCGGCCTGCTGTGGTCTCGTCGGTCTCAAACCCGGCCGGGGCGTGGTACCCACGGGGCCGGTCGGGGGCGAACCGTTGCACGGCGCCGTGTCGAACGGAGTGATCAGCCGAACGGTCCGCGACTCGGCCGCGATGCTCGACGTGATGGCCGGGGCATATCCGGCGGCACCGTATACCACCGGTGGTATTCCCGGTTCCTATGCGGCGGCGTTGGAGACACCACCCCGGCGTCTACGGATCGGTTACGCGACAGACTCTCCGATCGGTACCGGCGTCCACACCGAGGCCATCGCCGCAGTCGATCGCGCGGTGGTGCTGCTCGACGAACTCGGACACCACGTGGAACCTGCAGAGACCGGGATCGACGAGCGCCGCCTCGCCGCCGACTTCCTGACCATGTGGTTCGCGTCGCTCGCGCTCGAGGTCGACGAGGCCAGGCGCCGCACCGGTTGTGGGCCGGATGGGTTCGAGTTCGACACCCGTTTTCTCGCCGAACTCGGCCGAACGGTGTCGGCGCCGGATTATCTTGCCGCACATGCCCGCTGGGCAGGCTACATTCGCGACCTCGCCGCGTTCCACGAACGCTACGACCTGCTGCTCACACCGACACTGGCGTATCCGCCGGCTCGGGTCGGCGAACTGGCAACGCCGAGGTGGATGCGAGCACTCGGCTCAGCCCTCATGGCGACCCGGATGGGACGACTCGCGCGCTGGAGTGGGTTGATCGACAAGGTGATCGACGACAACCTCGGCCGCACCCCCTATACACAGCTGGCCAACATCACCGGCCGTCCGGCCATCTCCGTGCCGCTGCACTGGACGAGTGAGGGAGTGCCGCTGGGGGTGCAGTTCGTCGGCCCGCTCGGCGGCGAGGCGCTGCTGCTCGCACTCGCCGGTGAACTCGAACAGGCCGAGTCGTGGTTCGACAGGCAGCCACCGTTGTTGCCTGCGCCGGATGTGTCCCCGAAATAGTCCGAACGGGCCAGCGGAATCGAGGTGTGGTGAAGAAGGTGACGATGCAGGCGGTGCGGATCACCGAGTTGCATGCCGGTGCGGGTACCGAAGTGTCTGCAACGGTCGCGGACCTCGTCAATTCCGTCTACGCGGTCGCGGAAGACGGGATGTGGACGAGCGGGACGACCCGTACGAGTAGCTCGGAGGTCGACGGGATGATCCGGGCCGGTGAGATGATCGCGGCGTGGCTCGGCGACACGCTCGTCGGGTGCATACGGGTGGTCCGGCTCGACGCTGCGACTGCGGAGTTCGGGATGCTCGCCGCCGCGCCCCGCTTCCGCGGGCACGGCATCGGGCGCAGACTCATCGATTTCGCCGAGCAGCGTTGTGCAGCAGCGGGTTGCGACGTGATGCAACTCGAGATCATCCGTCCCCGCGACACCGAGTTGCCGTCGAAGCGGTTTCTGGCGCGGTGGTACACCGCGCTCGGATACCGGCCGGTCCACACCGGCCCCGTCGACGCGGCGCACCCGGAACTCGTCGCCATGCTCGCCGTACCCTGCGAGGTCGATACCTACCGCAGGGATCTGCGCCTCGACGAGGACGGCGTGTAGCTCAGCCGCGATCGGGCAGGGGACGCTGCGGGATCGTCGGCCGCGCGATCGGATGCCGGACCCGGCGCTTCGCGGCGGCGTAGACCTCGACGGTCTCCTCGGCGACCACGCCCCAGTCGAAGTCGTCGGTGAGTCGTTCACGTGCTGCACGCGCCCGCTCCTGCGCTGCGACCGGATCGTCGAGGGTCTCACGTACCGCGGACACCAGACCTGCGACATCGCCGGGCTGGAACGACAATCCCGTCGCGCCGTCGACCACCGCTTCACCGAGGCCGCCTGCGGTGGACGCGACGAGCGGAGTGCCCGCTGCTGCCGCTTCGAGGGCGATGATGCCGAACGGCTCGTAGCGGCTCGGCAGGACGATGGCGTCGGCGCCGTGCAACCAGCCGAGCAGTTCGGTGTGGTCGAGGTTGCCGACGAAGGACACCGACCGCGCCACCCGGTGCAGGCGTGCCTGTTCACGCAGCCACTCGAACTGGGTCCCCTCACCGGCGACGACGAGCGTGGTGCCCGGATGTGAGCGCCGGATCTTCGGCAACGCCGCGATCGCGTCCTGCACACCTTTCTCGTACTCGAGTCGGCCGACGTACAACAGTTGTGCCGGAACGGTCCGGGGTTGCCGTTCCCGGTAGGACCAGGTGGTGATATCGATGCCGTTGCGGATCACCGAGATCTTGGGCAGCGAGGGACCGTACAGTTCGGTGACTTCGTCCCGCATCGATGCCGAACACGTGATAAGCGCATCCGATTCGTTGGCCAGCCACCATTCCACCGAGTGCACTTGCCGGTTGATGCGACCCGACAGCCATCCGCTGTGCCGGCCCGCTTCGGTGGCGTGGAGGGTGGAAACCAATGGAACGTCGAAGTATTCGGCAAGGGCGATTGCGGGGTGCGCTACGAGCCAGTCGTGCGCGTGCACGACGTCGGGTTGCCAGCCGTCGCCGATGCCACCGCGGCTGAGCCCGACTCCTGCGCGGACCATCGCGTGGCCCATCGCGAGTGTCCAGGCGAGCATGTCGGTGCCGAACTCGAAGTGCGGCGCGTCCTCGGCCACGGCGACGACGAGGACGCCCTCGGAGATGTGTGTGATCGTCGGATGGGTCGATGCGTCGGTGCCCGTGGGGCGGCGTGACAGCACCACCACCTCGTGTCCGACTGCGGCAAGTTCGGTCGCCAGATGATGCACGTGTCTGCCGAGTCCGCCCACCACGACCGGGGGGTATTCCCATGACACGAGGAGGATCTTGAGCCGGCGAGCGTTCGTCGTTGTCACAGGGGACCTCCGTGTCGTCCGGGAAGGCGCCGCGCGTCGAGTCCGGGAAACAGATTGTCTGCTCTGTTCCATGCGTCGGCGAGTCGGGTCGCGGCGGCAGTACGGCCTTCCGCGACCGCGGCCGCGATCTCACGTGTGGCATGGGCGTGCTTGTGGGCGCGGTCGCGCGCGTAGCCGGCAGCGGTGTCCTTGCTGACCATGAATGCCCAGTCGCTCGAAACGGTCATCAGTGCTTCACGCAGAATCTGGTCGTGCACCCGGTTCCGTAAGGCCGGGGCGTTCGATCCGAGTGCGTCGCGAGACTTGTCGATGGTGTCGAGTGCCGTGGCGACGACCTCGTCGTTGAGGTGGACGAGATCGGAGACCTGATCCCCGGCCCACACCCGCCAGTCCTTTCCCGATCCCCACGACGAGTCCTCGAGATCGACCGGTCCGCCGACGTATCCGCGGTCGCGTGCATCGCCGAGGGTGCCGACGTCGATCCCGGCTTCGGGAAGGGCGCGCAGTAGTCGTTCCAGGAAGATTGGTCCTTCGTACCACCAGTGCCCGAACAGTTCGGTGTCGAACGCGGCGACGACGAGGGCGTCGCGTCCGATTCGGGCAGATTCGCTGCGCAGGCGCTTTCGGATGGTGTCGACGAAATCCGCGACGTGACGATCGAGGGCCGCCGATGCGAGGTCGGGGTCGTAGGGGGCTTTGTCCTCCGATGCGACAGTACGTCCGGTCACGCGTGAGGGCTTGAGACCCGTGTCGTGGCAGTAGGTGTGGAAGTCGCGGTACGCCGAATGCCCGGGGTATCCGGATTTCGGAGACCACACCCGGTAGGAGACCTGCAGATCACGGCCGAAGCACACGACCTCGGACTCGCGGACGGTCCGTCCGAGTGCGGTGTCGCCGTGCAGTGCGGGCCCGTCGACCATGAAGTGCTCGACACCCGCTGCTGCGTAGCCTTCTTCCATGCCGGGGGTGAATCCGCATTCGGGCCCCCAGATTCCGCGTGGGGTGTGTTGCCACCGTCGGCGTG
This sequence comes from Rhodococcus sp. F64268, assembly GCF_023015605.1. NCBI lineage: Bacteria > Bacillati > Actinomycetota > Actinomycetes > Mycobacteriales > Nocardiaceae > Rhodococcus > Rhodococcus sp. F64268. Next base: position 179,763 of record NZ_JALKAI010000003.1, on the reverse strand, counting down.
CGTCCTCCAGCCCTTCGGACAACGAGAACGCCCGGAGTCGGGGATCGAGCAGCGGCTGGAACGGATGCGCGAGCGGTCCGCCGAGGAGTTCGATCGTGTCGGCGTCGATGAGGCTGCGGATGACGGGTGATCCGCCGTGGCGCCACTGGGTTTCGAAGGTTTCGAGTGCCTGGTCGGCAGCCCGATGTTCTCGCGCGCCGAGTGCGCGATAGGACTGTTCGGCCATTGCGGCCGCCTCGTGTGCTCGCAGCTTCCAGTTGCCGAGCCAGTGGTGCATTCCGGTGAGGCTGTGTGGATCGTCGAGCTGCGCGGCGAGCACGGGTGTGATGCCGAGGGTCAGCAGCCGCGTGCGTCCCTCGTCGGCGAGGCGGCGCAGGACGTCGACAACGGGAAGGTAGGTCGCTGCCCAGGACTGGTACAGCCATTCTTCGCCGACCGGCCACCGGCCGTGGTTTGCGAGCCAGGGCAGATGAGAGTGGAGGACCAGGGCGAACATCCCGGGTTCGCGTGCGGATCTCATGGGGCGGGATCTTTCACCGCGATCGCGACCAGGTCGAGGCTGTCGTCGATGTTCTCGGAGTAGAGCGCGAAGTCGTCGGAGGTGATGGCCGCGACGTCGGTGGTGAGTTCGTCGGGCCACGGCTCACCGGCGAGGGCGCGTTCGATCTGCGCATCGATGAACGAGCCGCCGTATTTGGCGTCGAGTGCGCGCAGAGTGCTGCCGTGGTGGACCCCGGTGACGAGTTCGACGCGGAAGCCCGCGTCCACGAGGAGTTCGGTGAGCTCGGTGGCGTCGAGTTCGCGGGTGTGGAAGGGGTTGAGCGGGGTGTCGCGCCCGGGGGAGAAGGTGATGCGGTTGGGGGTGCTGATGAGCAGCTCGCCTCCGGGCGTCAGGACGCGGTGGCATTCGCGGAGGAATTGATCCTGGTCCCAAAGGTGTTCGATGACTTGGAAATTCACGATAGTGTCGACGGAGGCGTCGTCGAGGGGGAGGTCCGCGAGGTTGCCCTGGCGGATGTCGACGCGCGGGTAGCGGGCGCGTATGTGCGCGACAGCGCTCTCGTCGTAGTCGAGTCCGATGACACGTGTGGCGACGTCGGCGATCATGTCGGCTCCGTACCCCTCGCCTGCACCGGCTTCGAGGACGGTGCGGCCGGCGCATCGCGGAAGCAGGTCGCAGTAGACCACTTCGTGGCGGCGGAACCAATAGTTCTCTTCGGCGATGCCGGGGACGGTCCGTTCGCCGGTCAGTGGCAGCTGTTGCGCGCCGTCGGCGCGGACGGTGGAGTCGCTCACCGCCCCGAGAGTAGACCCACCGTGTGTGGCGTCGGACTCGGTGGTCCAGATCACAGCCATCTCGCTCCTCGTCTGCAGTTATGGTGAACCGTGAATTCTGCTAAGTTACCACCCGGTAACTTAGCGTTTGGTAACCTGACGCACGCAGCGTGCGACAGGCACGAGTAGTCGGTTCAGGCATCGCCTCTCCGATCCGAAGCAGCTACACAGGAGGTCGACGTAGACCCATGACGAACATCGTCGTTTTGATCAAGCAGGTCCCCGACACGTGGTCCGAGCGCAAGCTCACCGACGGCGACTTCACCCTCGACCGTGAAGCAGCCGATGCCGTGCTCGATGAGATCAACGAGCGGGCCGTCGAAGAAGCCCTGCTCATCAAGGAGCGCGACGGCGGCGAGGTGACCGTCCTCACGGCCGGACCCGACCGCGCCACCGATGCGATCCGCAAGGCGCTGTCGATGGGTGCTGACAAGGCCATCCACCTCAACGATCCCGCTCTCCACGGATCGGACGCCATCCAGACCTCGTACGCGCTTGCTGCTGCGCTCGGTCAGATCGAGGGCGTCGAGCTGGTCATCGCAGGTAACGAAGCCACCGACGGCCGGGCTGGTGCTGTGCCGGCGATCATCGCCGAGTACCTGGGCCTGCCCCACCTCACCCACCTGCGCAAGCTGACCGTCGCCGACGGCAAGGCTTCCGGCGAGCGCGAGACCGACGAGGGCCTCTTCGGCATCGAGGCTCCGCTGCCCGCCATCATCTCGGTCACCGAGAAGATCAACGAGCCGCGCTTCCCGTCCTTCAAGGGCATCATGGCCGCGAAGAAGAAGGAAGTGCAGACCCTCACGCTCGCCGAGATCGGTCTCGACCCGGAGATCTTCGGTGTCGCCAACGCTGCCACCACCGTCACCGGTGTCACGCCGAAGCCCGCGCGCACCGCGGGTGAGCGCGTCGCGGACGAGGGCGAGGGTGGCAACCAGATCGCCACGTACCTGGTCGGCCAGAAGATCATCTGATCGCGCCCCACGGCACACAGCAGACATATCTAGGGAGAGAAGCAAGCAATGGCAGAAGTACTCGTGCTCGTCGAGCACGCCGAGGGTGCACTGAAGAAGGTCAGCGTCGAGCTCATCACCGCCGCACGCGCACTCGGTGAGCCGTCCGCCGTCGTCGCAGGCCCTGCGGGCACCGCAGACAAGCTGCAGGAAGCGCTCGCCGCGGCCGGTGCCGCCAAGGTCTACGCCGCCGAGTCCGACCTCGTCGACGGCTACCTGGTGACCCCGAAGGTCGACGTTCTCGCCGCCCTCGTCGAGTCCACCAGCCCCGCCGCCGTCCTCACCGCAGCATCGGTCGAGGGCAAGGAGGTGTCCGGCCGTCTCGCCGCGCGTATCGGCTCGGGCCTGCTCGTCGATGTCGTCGACGTCAAGGCCGACGGTTCGGCAGTCCACTCGATCTTCGGTGGCGCGTTCACCGTGGACGCCAAGGCCAACGGCGAGGTTCCGGTCATCTCGGTTCGCCCGGGTGCCATCGAGTCCGCTCCGCAGGCCGGTGCCGCAGAGCGCGTCGACGTCGAGGTTCCGGCGCAGGAAGAGAACGCCGTCAAGGTCACCTCGCGTGAGCCCGTCGTCGGTGGCGACCGTCCCGAGCTCACCGAGGCGTCCATCGTCGTGTCCGGTGGCCGCGGCGTCGGCAGTGCCGACAAGTTCTCGGTCGTCGAGGAGCTCGCCGATTCGCTCGGTGCCGCAGTCGGTGCCTCGCGCGCCGCTGTCGACTCCGGCTACTACCCGGGCCAGTTCCAGGTCGGCCAGACCGGCAAGACCGTCTCGCCGCAGCTGTACGTGGCGCTCGGCATCTCCGGTGCCATCCAGCACCGCGCAGGTATGCAGACCTCGAAGACCATCGTCGCGGTCAACAAGGACGAAGAGGCCCCGATCTTCGAGATCGCGGACTACGGCGTCGTGGGCGACCTCTTCAACGTCGCACCGCAGCTGACCGAGGCAATCAAGAAGCACAAGGGCTGAGAAGGTCCTTCGCGTAGTACTCCACGCGGCCCCTCCCGGACTCCCGGGGCGGGGCCGCGTGGTTGTTCCACCCTGTTCACGAACGAGACACCGCACCGCTGCCGACGTGCCGCACCGCCGCGCTACACCTGCACCATGACCACAACAGCGGTGCTGTCACACACGCGAGAATCCACGGTTCCGGTGCTGTCCGGTCCGCGATACTCCCTGAGTATTTCCACCGAGGGACACCACCGGGAAGCCGCGCAGCGGCTACGGCGCCGAGTGTTCGCCGCCGAACCCGGTTTCGCACTACCCGCGGACGGCAGCGACCTCGACGCCGACCCGTTCGACGACTTCTGCGACCACCTGCTCGCGCACGAGAACGGCACCGGCGAACTCGTCGGTTGCTACCGGATGCTGCCGCCGCGCGCCGCGTTCGAGGCAGGCGGCTACTACACCGCCACCGAGTTCGACCTCACAGCCCTCGACCCTCACGGTCTGCGTGCTGTCGAGATGGGTCGCGCGTGCGTCGATGCAGCCCACCGTTCCGGATCCGTCCTGACGCTCATGTGGGCCGGGATTCTTCGCTACCTGGAGCTGACGGGCCACGATCGGGTCATCGGCTGCGTCTCGGTGCCGATGCAGCTCCACCCCGGCGAGGCTGTGGGAACAAACGTGCGGGGTGTGCGCGACATGGTGCTCGCACGTCACGGCATCGAGCCCGAACGACGGGTCCGTCCCTTGAACCCGGTGACCGTCGACGGTCGATGCCTGGACGAAGTCGACGAGCCCGCGCGGGTGACCGTTCCGCCGCTCATGCGCGGATATCTACGACTCGGCGCCCGGATCTGTGGTGAACCCGCACACGATCCCGGCTTCGGCGTAGCGGACTTCGTCGCAATGCTGAGCCTGCACGACGCGAACATCCGCTACCTCGAGCGCCTTCGGAGCGCCGCGGAAAGCAGCGAAGCATGACCACACGCGCGCACGCGTGGATGCCGGCGAGCCCCTGCGGCGAGGGTTGTCTTCCCGCGGCGTCACGTCGCGTCGCGTGGCCGATCGTCGTCATGCGTGCGTTCAGCGTCGTGGTGCTCCTGGCCTGCGCCCCGATTCTCGCAGCGACCCGGCTCGCCCCGGCCTCTGCACGAGAGGCGATCCTGCGCGCGGGCGCTCGCGGCCTGCTGCGGTGCGTGGGAATGCGCGTGACCGTCACGGACCAACGCGACAGGCGCGGATACGAGGGGGGACTCCTCGTCGTGGCCCCTCACGTGTCGTGGATCGACGTGCTGGTGATCATGACCGTCTCTCCAGCCGGGTTCGTGGCGCGCGCCGACCTGCTGGACTGGGGCACCCTCGGGTCGCTGGCGCGGCGAATGCGCGTGATTCCCATCGAACGTGAACGCCTGCGTGCTCTGCCCGGTGTCGTCGACGTCGTCCGCACGCGACTGGAAGCCGGTGAGCGTGTCGCGGTCTTCCCCGAGGGGACGACCTGGTGCGGTCGCGCCTACGGAGGGTTTCGCTCAGCGCTCTTCGAAGCCGCGATCGATGCGGAGTGCCCGGTGCAGCCGATCGGGTTCGCGTACCTGGACCACACCGGCGTGCGGACCGCCGCGCCTGCGTTTGTGGGTGAGGAGACGATCGGAGCCTCGATCGCCCGGCTCGTGCGCTCGCGCGGGTTGGTCGCGTCGGTGACGGTGGCACCGCTCGAGTGGCCGGGTTCCGATCGCCGCGACCTCGCTGCCCGGTGTGAACGGGCGGTACGGTCGTCCGGACGGGACGGCGTCCCGCACCTGGTCCGGGCAGCAGTGCCCGAACAGGCGCCGAGCGCGGACACGGAGGTGAGCGCACCGTCACCCAGGTGACCGCAACAGTCGCCCGATCCACCGGCTATCCTGGATCGGTCATGACCTTGCCCGCCGCCGGTCCGTCCGGCACCTCGAAGACCACCGTCTATCTCGACCACGCCGCGACCACGCCCATGCTGCCCGCGGCGATCGAGGCGATGACGGAAGTGTTCGCGACGGTCGGAAACGCATCGTCCCTGCACGGTTCCGGACGTGCCGCCAGGCGCCGTATCGAGGAGGCCCGCGAGTCGATCGCGGCGGATCTCGGTGCGCGTCCGTCCGAGGTGATCTTCGTCTCGGGCGGTACCGAGGGCGACAATCTCGCCGTCAAGGGCATCTACTGGGGCCGGCGTGCGCAGGACGCGCGGCGCCGCCGCATCATCGCGAGCGCCGTGGAGCACCACGCCGTGCTCGACGCCGTCGAATGGCTCGTCGAACACGAGGGTGCGGACGTGACCTGGCTGCCCGTCGACGAAGTCGGGCGCGTGGATCCGCGCACATTACGGGAAGCGCTCGAGGCCCACGCCGACGAGGTCGCGCTCGTCACGGTCATGTGGGCGAACAACGAGGTCGGCACCGTGATGCCGATCGCCGGGCTCGCTGCGGTGGCCGCAGAGTTCGGTGTCCCGATCCACAGCGATGCGGTCCAGGCGGTCGCGCACCTGCCCGTCGACTTCGCAGCGAGCGGGTTGTCGGCCCTGACCGTGGCTGCGCACAAGTTCGGCGGTCCTCAGGGCGTCGGTGCGCTGCTGCTCGGCAGGCAAGTGCCGTGTGTGCCGCTTGCGCACGGTGGCGGCCACGAACGAGACGTGCGGTCCGGGACACAGGACGCCGCGTCGATCGTGGGCATGGCCGCCGCCCTTCGATACGCGACTGCCGAATTATCCTCGCGTACTGCAGAACTCGAATCCCTACGGGATGCGCTCATTTCCGGTGTCGAGCGAGTGGTTCCCGGCGCGGCGCTCAACGGTCCCGTCGGCGCCGATCGGTTGTCGGGTAATGCGCATTTCACCTTCGCCGGGTGTGAAGGCGATTCGCTGTTGATGTTGCTGGACGCCGCCGGGATCGAATGTTCGACGGGTTCGGCATGCACCGCTGGCGTGGCGCGGGCGAGTCATGTGCTGGTAGCGATGGGGTGTGACCCTGTCGTATCGCGCGGATCCTTACGTTTCTCGTTGGGGCACACTACAACCCAAGATGATATCGATGCTCTGCTCGCGGCGCTGCCGCAGGTGGTGGAGCGGGCGCGCGCCGCCGGGATGGCGAGCGTCGGCAGACGAGGAGGTGACCGAGAATGAGGATTCTTGCGGCAATGAGCGGCGGTGTGGATTCGGCGGTTGCCGCGGCCCGTGCTGTCGATGCCGGACACGACGTGGTCGGTGTGCACCTGGCGCTGTCCGCGGCGCCGGGCACGCTGCGTACGGGCTCGCGCGGGTGCTGCTCGAAGGAAGACGCGGGCGATGCGCGCCGCGCTGCTGATGTGCTCGGAATCCCTTTCTATGTATGGGATTTCGCCGATCGCTTCAAAGAGGACGTGATCGACGATTTCGTTGCCGCCTACGCCGCGGGGCAGACCCCGAACCCGTGCCTGCGCTGCAACGAGAAGATCAAGTTCTCGGCTTTGGCGGATCGCGCTGTCGCCCTGGGCTTCGATGCGGTCGCGACCGGTCACTACGCGCAACTCGCCGACGGTGTCCTGCGTCGCGCAGTCGACGCAGACAAGGACCAGTCGTATGTACTGGCAGTGCTGACCGCCGGACAGCTCTCGCGTGCAATGTTCCCCGTCGGAGACACCCCGAAAGAGCAGATCCGTGAAGAGGCCGCGGAGCGTGGCCTGGCGGTGGCGAACAAGCCGGACAGCCACGACATCTGCTTCATTCCCTCCGGCGACACCCGCGCCTTCCTCGGGGCGCGGATCGGTGTCCGACCGGGTGCGGTGGTCGACGCCGACTCGGGCGACGTTCTCGCCGAACACGAAGGGGTGCACGGCTTCACGATCGGCCAGCGTAAGGGCCTCGGGATCGCGGGCCCCGGTGCTGACGGTCGCCCTCGCTACGTCACCGAGATCGAACCCGAGACCGGCACCGTGAAGGTGGGAAGTGCCGAACGCCTGCAGGTGTCGTCGATCCGGGCCGAACGGGCAGTGTGGACAGCGGGTTCCGCGCCGGCCGGGCCGATCGAATGCGTCGTGCAGGTACGTGCGCACGGCGGTCTCGCGGCAGCGGTCGCCGAAGACGTCGCCGGCGGAATCGACATTTCGCTTCGCGAACCCCTGACCGGTGTCGCGGCAGGCCAGGCCGCAGTTCTCTATCGACCGGACCCGGCCGGCGACATCGTCCTCGGGAGCGGCACGATCGCGGCGACCCGAGCGACCGGAGACCAGTGACGACAGAGCGGGAACACGTGAACCCCTGGGCGGGCCTGGCCACCGGAATCGGCTCATGGCCGGGCACCGACGCTCGTGAGGCCGCCGCGGTGATCGTCGGGGAACTCCCTGCACTGCCGCACCTGGTGGAACTGCCCGCGCGGGGACTCGGTGCCGACATGATCGGTCGTGCGAGTGCTCTGCTCGTCGACATGCACCTCGACACCACGACCACTGGCTACCGCCTGCGCGCCGGGCGTGGTGCGGTCGCACGTATCGCCGAAGACCTGCTGAAGCAGGATCTCGACGCGTTCGAAGAAGCATGGGAACTCGCGGGCGCCGGCGCCGATCGCACCGTCAAGGTGCAGTCGATCGGCCCGTGGACTCTTGCCGCGCACGCCGAACTGGCGACAGGTCGACGTGCTCTCGTCGACCGGGGCGCCGTACGAGACCTGTCGGAGTCCTTGGCCGAAGGTATATCGCGGCACTCGGCGGAGCTCCACCGGCGTCTGGGCGTCTCCGTCGTCGTTCAGATCGACGAGCCTGCCTTGCCCGCGGTCCTCGCGGGCACACTGCAGGGGCGCACGATGCTCGAAACCGTACCTGCCGTGCCCGAACCAGAGATTCAGCAGGTTCTCGATACGACACTCGGTGGCCTCGGCTCCCCGGCGGCGGTGCATTGCTGTTCGGGCGGACTTCCCGCAGACCTGTTCCGGCGCAGCGAGGCAGCAGCCGTTTCGTTCGACTTCGCGCAGCTCACACGGGCCGAGCTCGACCCGGTAGGAGAACTGCTCGACTCGGGCACGATTCTGTTGATGGGCCTCGTTCCGACGGTCGCCCCGGAGAAGATTCCGACCTGGAGGGAACTTGCCGAGCCCGCAGTCGCGTTGATCGACCGGCTGGGTTTCTCGCGCACGACGCTGCGGTCGGTGTCGGCGACGCCGGCGTGCGGTCTCGCCGGCGCCGACCCCGCGTGGGCCCGCACGGCGCTCCGGATGGCGAGCGACATCTCCGCAGCATTCTCCGAAGATCCCGAATCGCTCTGACGGGATCGTCGGTCCCCTCGACTAGGCTTACAAGCTGTGAGTGAACCGACGGACGTGGCCCACACAGCTCCACCCGAAGTGCGCGAGCGCTGGCAGCAGCTCGCAGAGGAAGTGCGTGAGCACCAGTTCCGCTACTACGTGCGCGACGCTCCGATCATCTCCGACGGTGCATTCGATCAGCTGCTCGGGCAACTCGACGCGCTCGAAGACGAGTACTCGGACCTGCGCACCCCCGAGTCGCCCACCCAGCTTGTCGGTGGCGGTTTCGCCACCGACTTCACGGCGGTCGATCATCTCGAACGCATGCTCAGCCTCGACAACGTCTTCGACGAGGACGAACTGCGCGCCTGGCTCTCACGCGTCGAATCCGAGGCGGGATCGAATCTGCACTACCTGTGCGAGGTCAAGATCGACGGCGTCGCACTGAACCTCGTCTACGAGGACGGACGGCTCGTTCGTGCAGCCACGCGTGGAGATGGGCGCACCGGCGAACTGGTCACCCTCAACGCCATGACGATCGACTCCGTCCCGGAACGACTCACCGGTACAGACGAATACCCGATTCCTTCGGTCCTCGAAGTGCGCGGCGAGGTGTTCTTCCGGCTCGAGGATTTCCAGGCCCTCAACGCCGGCCTCGTAGCCGAGGGAAAGCCGCCGTTCGCCAACCCCCGGAACTCGGCTGCGGGGTCGTTGCGACAGAAGAACCCGGCGGTGACGGCGAAGCGCCGACTCGGCATGATCTGCCACGGCCTCGGCCGGATCGAAGGGTTCCGTCCCGAATCTCAATCCGATGCCTACGATGCGCTCGCGGCCTGGGGCCTACCTGTTTCACCGCACACCTTGCGGGTCACCGGCGCCGACGCGGTGATCGACCGGATGAAGTACTGGGGCGAGCACCGCCACGACGTCGAACATGAGATCGACGGTCTCGTCGTGAAGATCGACGAGATGGCACTGCACCGTCGCTTCGGGTCGACATCACGTGCTCCACGCTGGGCGATCGCCTACAAGTACCCGCCCGAGGAAGTCACCACCAAATTGCTCGACGTCCGGGTCAGTGTCGGGCGCACCGGCCGCGTGACACCTTTTGCGTATATGGAGCCGGTCACGGTCGCCGGATCCACGGTGTCGCTCGCGACTCTGCACAATGCGTCCGAAGTCCGACGCAAAGGTGTCCTGATCGGCGACACCGTCGTGCTGCGCAAGGCCGGTGATGTGATCCCGGAGGTCCTCGGGCCTGTGGTCGACCTGCGCGACGGCAGCGAACGCCCGTTCGTGATGCCCAGTGAGTGCCCCGAATGCTCGACTCCTCTGGCCCCGGCGAAGGAGGGCGACGTCGACCTTCGCTGCCCGAACCAGCAGTATTGCCCGGCCCAGCTGCGCGAGCGGGTCTTCCATGTGGCCGGCCGCGGTGCCTTCGACATCGAGGCTCTCGGGTACGAAGCGGCAACAGCCTTGCTCGAGTCCGAGGCGATCGGAGACGAAGGCGACCTGTTCTCACTCACCGCCGACGATCTGATGCGCACATCCATCTTCAAGACCGGCAAAGGTGTGTTGTCCAAGAACGGCGAGCGTCTGCTGCAGAACCTCGCCAATGCGAAGCAGAAACCGCTCTGGCGCGTCCTCGTCGCACTGTCGATTCGGCACGTGGGGCCCACCGCGGCCCGAGCCCTGGCCACCGAGTTCGGGAGTCTCGACCGAATCCGGTCGGCGTCCCTCGACGAACTCGCCGCGGTCGAAGGTGTCGGCGGAACCATCGCTGCTGCCGTCGTCGAATGGTTCACCGTCGACTGGCACGTGGCGATCGTCGACAAATGGGCCGACGCCGGTGTCAGCATGGAGGACGAGCGCGACGAATCGATCGAGCGCACCCTGGAGGGAATGTCGATCGTGGTGACGGGCACTCTCGCGGGGCTCTCACGCGACGAGGCCAAGGAAGCGATTCTCGTGCGGGGCGGGAAGGCAGCGGGCTCGGTATCGAAGAAGACCGCCTTCGTCGTGGTCGGTGATAATCCTGGATCCAAGGCCGACAAGGCGTCGGATCTGGGCATCCCGATTCTGGAAGAGGACGCATTCCGTGTCCTGCTCGAGCAAGGGCCAGGGGCAGTCCTCGGTTCGCTCGGCGACGCCGAGGCCTGACTCCGGGGTCGCGAGACTTCAGGTGGCCACTGATCGGGTCGGCTCGGGTGCGTTCCGGCTGCCCAGAAAGACCGCCGACGCAACAAGGAAACACAGGGCACCGACAAACGTTCCGATACTGGCGAGGCTCGGGTCGAGTGTGTTACCGGTATCGAGGACGTACGAGCCGACCGCCGACACACCGAAGGCGATGGACCCGAGCATATTGAGCCATACGCTCTGCCAGTCCTTCGACCGCGGCAACCAGTATCCCTTCTCGCGCCACAGGATCAGTACGGCGAGCGCGCTCGAGACGAGAAAGCACAGTGACCCTTCGAGGTTCGGGTTCCACACCAAATGCTCTTCGCCCTTGACTGTGTGCGCGTGCAGAGCTGCGCCGGTGCTCACATTGAACAGAAGAGTTCCGAGGAACTGGATCATCGCCGAGAGCCACTCGGCGCGAATTCCGACGCCCTGCTTGTCCGACACGGTCGCGGCGCCGCTGAGCATGAGCTGGACGAACGCTGCGCCTGTGAAGAACCACGAGCCGACGAAGAACGAAGTATTTGCACCGGCAGTCCCCAGCGCACTCGAGATTCCCGGCGCGGAACCGAGCGCGAACAGGAAAGCGCCGACAACGAATCCCCATGACTGCACGCGCAATGTCGGGCGGATCAGCATGGCGGCAGTGTAGAACACTGTTCCGCACGACACGCGGGATATCAGGAGGCCGATCCGGGCCGAAAGTCCCTGTTCGGGAAAGGTTCTCCGCGGTGAGGGCGATGAGGGTGAAGTGGTGGGGTGAATTCCGTGTCCGTCGGTTGGATCGGGCGCGCGCCGGGAATATCCGGATTAGCGTCCGGCTCATGACGGCAACCCCCGATTTCGACAATCGTCTGCTATTTCGCAATGTTCGCGTGTTCGACGGTCACTCCGGTGACTTGCTCGGTGGCGATGTGCTGATCGACGGAGACACCATCAGCGCGGTGTCCGACTCGCCGATCGGCGACGAACCGGGTCGCGACACCATCGTCGTCGATGGGGCGAATCGAGTGTTGATGCCGGGGATGAGCGATGCTCATGTCCACCTCGTCGGCAACGCCAACTCCTACGTCGACATGGTGATGGGTTCCGAGGCTCATATCGCCTTGAACGGCCTCGCGGAGGCGAAGAACATGTTGCACCGAGGTTTCACCGCGGTGCGGGACATGGCCGGTGATACCGCCAGCATCAAGTCGGTGATCGACCGCGGTTTGTTCGAAGGGCCGAGGATCTACCCCTCCCAGGCGGCGCTTTCTCAGACCAGCGGGCACGGTGACTTCGGGTTCGTCTACCAATGCCCGACGGTATTCGGTGGTGATCAGAGCCGCGCCGAGCAGATCGGGTTCATGCGGGTCGCGGACGGAGAGGATCAGGTTCTCGCCGGCGTGCGAGAACAACTGAAGAAGGGCGCGTCCCAGATCAAACTGATGGTCGGTGGTGGGGCGGCCTCGATGTACGACCCCCTGTACACGGTTCAGTTCATCGACAAGGAACTTCGGGCCGCGGTGAACGCGGCGACCGACTACGGCACCTACGTAGCGACCCACGTCTACAACGTCACCGGGATCCGGCGGGCGCTCGCGGCGGGCGTCCGTTCCATCGAGCACGGCCACCTCGCGGACGAAGAGACCATCGCGCTCATCGCGGAAAAGGAGGTGTGGTTGTCGATGCAGCCGTTTGCGCTGGGCGACCACCACTATCCCGACCCTGATCGCGCGGAGAAGGATCGGGAGATCTGCACCGGAGTGGACCATGTCTACGAGTGGGCGAAGAAGTACGGTGTCAAGACGGCGTGGGGCACCGACCTGCTGCTCGAGCCGCAGATCGCTCCTCGGCAGAGCGAGATGGCAGCCCGGCTCGGTGACCACTACACCAACCTCGAGTCCCTGAGGATGTTGACGTCGGGGAACGCGGAACTGTTCCGCCTCGCCGGCGAGAGGGACCCGTATCGGCAGGCCCTGTTCGGGGTGATCCGAAAGGGCGCGTGGGCCGACGTTCTGCTCGTGGACGGAAATCCCCTCGATGACCTGACACTGCTGGCGGATCCCGAGAAGAATCTATCCGTGATCGTCAAGAACGGCCGGATCGTCAAGAACCAGCTCTGAAGCGGGGTCTCGGTATATGACGTCCCTTCGTGAGTGCACGGCCGGGGATGTCCGGACATCGATGAACATGACTCGGAATGTGGGATGAGCTTTGGCCGAAACGAATCTCGAAGAATCCGGAGCCGAGGAATACGACGATCCCGGCGCGTTCGACGTGGACCGGTCCGAATGGACGCACATTCCGGGCAGTCTCGTGTCCGCGCGAGCCATCGAACTCCACGGTCCGTGGGGGCACGTGTTCGGCCCCCTCGACCTGGATATCGATCAGGGGGGTGTGACGGTGGTGGCGGGGCAGGCCGGCGCCGCGCGCACGGCGCTGCTGATGGCGTTGTGCGGGAGGATGCGGCTGACGCGGGGATCTCTTACCGTCCTCGGTTTCGAGAACCAGCCGAGGAAGGTGCTCGCCCGTTCTGCCATCGCCTGCATGAACGAACTCGACGAGGTCCAGCCGTCCGTCACCGTGCGTGATCTCGTGACCGAGCAGAAACGTTGGAACTCACCGTGGTACAAGTTCGTTCCGCGCGTCGACGAGGAGGGCGTCGCCGACATGTGCTCGGAGGTCTTCGGGGACGTACCGATTCCACCGCTCAACGCGTTCGTCGACGACCTGCCGGAGATTGCGCAGTTACTGCTGCGCATCGCGGTGGCCAATACCCACCGACCGCCCCTTCTGGTGGTGGGACGGATCGACAAGATCGCCGACGATGCGGAGCGCGAGACCTTGCTGGAGCGACTCGTCGCCCTCGGAGAGCAGCAATCGGTGATCACCGCCGACGTGAACCCGCAGAAGCCGGATTCGGGGGTGCGGGCGGTGGTCGACCTGCACGGACTCCTCGGACCGGGCGACATCGGCGTCATGACCGAAGGTAGGTGACCGATGCTGGCAGGAGTTTCCCTCGGTAGTGATTCGAAACGGTACTTCCGCGGCACCATGCCGCGTATCGCTATTGCAACGATCATCCTCATGCCGCTTCTGTACGGCGCCATGTATCTGTGGGCCTTCTGGAACCCGTTCGGTGCGGTCGACAAGATTCCGGCCGCGATCGTCAACAACGACACCGGGCTTTCCGCAACAGGTCAGCAGGTCGACGCGGGTGATCAGGTCGTCGAGTCGCTCATCGCGTCCGGGCAGCTCGATCTGCACGAGGTGTCGGAGAGCGATGCGACCGACGGTCTGGCGAGCGGAAAGTACTACTACACGATCACCATTCCGGAGAACTTCACTGCGGCGGTGGAGTCGCCGAACGGCAGCAATCCCGAGAAGGCGAATCTGACCTTCACCTTCAACGATGCCAACAACTACCTCGCGACCATCATCGGCCAGGATGCGTCGGAACAGGTGATCAGCCAGGTCAACTCGACGATCGGCGCCCAGGGCGTCGGGCAGGTGCTCACCGGGCTGGAAACTGCGGGCTCGGGCCTGAAGCAGGCGGCCACCGGCGCGGGAACGCTCGCTTCGGGAGTCGACACCGCGACGGAAGGGGCAGATCAGCTCGACGCGGGCGCCACCGAACTCGCCGACAACATGGTCACCGCGCGCGACGGGTCGGCTCAGCTGGCTGCCGGTGCGGATCAGCTCGCCACCGCGATCGACGGTGTCACCGGTCCACTCCTGAACGCTCTCGACAGCGGGCAGTTGTCGAACGTTGGAAGTCAGGCCTCACAGCTTCGAGCATCGATCGTCGCGCTGGAAGACCGGATACCTCAACCGGCGCAGGCCTCGGCGGGGATCGCGGTTCAACAGGTCATCGACATCCTGGGGCAGAGTTCGGACCCGATCGTCCAGCAGGCCATCACCGCATTGACGCCGTTCACTGCACAGGAGGTGGTCTCCGATACCGAGGCGTTGCGCGCCGAGATCGTACGACTGCAGGGGGATGCGCGGGCTCTGGAATATGAGCTGAACGATCCGAACAGTCCCCTCCAGAGCGGTCTGGCGATGCTCCAGGGCGGCGGGCTCGCGGCCGAGGTCGGCGAGCTGCGCAGTGGTGTGAACGAGCTGAATTCGGGTGCGGCAACGCTGCATTCGGGCCTGATTCAGCTGACCGACGGCAGTTTCCAGTTGTCGGACGGTGCCGGACAGCTCTCCTCTGGAATGGTCGAACTGCAGTCCGGCTCGCATGAACTTGCTGATGCGCTCGCCAAGGGGGCGCAGCAGGTACCGAGCTGGACCGATCAACAACGCACCGCGACGGCGGACACATTGTCGACGCCGGTCGCGCTGCAGCAGCACACGACCAACGAAGCATCGACGTTCGGCACCGGGTTTGCTCCGTTCTTCCTCTCGCTGGCGCTGTTCGTCGGCGGTATCATCACCTGGATGCTGCTGACTCCGCTGCAGTCACGGCCGACAGTCGCGGGTGTCGGGCTGTACCGGACGGTTCTGGCGTCGTACTGGCCCGCGTTGCTCGTCGGTGTGCTCCAGGTGGTGGTCATGTACACGGTCGTTCATTTCGGTGTCGGGCTCGACGTGAAGCACGTGGCGGGAACGATCCTGTTCCTGATGTTGGTGTCCGCGACCTACTTGGCGATGATCCAGGCGTTCAACGCGGTATTCGGAGTGGCGGTCGGACGTGTCGTCACCCTGGCATTCCTGATGTTGCAACTCGTGTCCGCCGGTGGCATCTATCCCGTGCCGACCACAGCGACACCGTTCCAGTACATCCATCCCTTCGACCCGATGACATACACGGTCAACGGCTTGCGCCAGCTCACGGTGGCCGACCAGATCGATTCGCGCTTGTGGATCGCGACTGCCGTCCTCACAGGGATCCTGCTCGTGTCCTTGTCCGCGAGCGCGCTCTCCGTTCGACGTAATCGCCGCTACACGATGGAAAGGCTCTACCCGCCGATCGAGGTCTGATCGCAGCGTGATCGGTTCAGACGAAATCCAGTCCACAACAGGAATCGGATCGGACAGAGATTCGATGCCGAGTATCGGAGGAAGAGATGTCAGATCACATTGCCGCCCCTTCGGAGACGCTCGCGCCTGCCTACACAGGGCGTCTCGGAACCGACCCGATTCCGGCGCTACGGCTCCCGACGACGGAAACCGAGCCCGAGGCGGCGTATCGGTTCATCCACGACGAGTTGATGCTCGACGGAAGCTCGCGCCTGAACCTTGCGACGTTCGTGACTACGTGGATGGATCCACAGGCCGACCGCCTCATGGCGGAAACCTTCGACAAGAACATGATCGACAAGGACGAGTACCCGGCTACGGCAGAGATCGAGACCCGCTGCGTGAACATGGTGGCGGCACTCTTTCATGCCGAGGGTCTGTCCCCGACCGATCCGATGTCGGCGACCGGCGTCTCGACCGTGGGGTCGTCCGAAGCTGTGATGTTGGGGGGCCTCGCGCTCAAATGGCGGTGGCGGCAGAAGCGCGCCGCGGCGGGTCAGGACTCCGCCAGACCCAATCTGGTCATGGGTAGCAACGTCCAGGTCGTCTGGGAGAAGTTCTGCAGGTACTTCGACGTCGAACCCAAGTATCTGCCCATGGAGGAGGGTCGGTACGTCATCACTCCGGAACAGGTCCGCGATGCCGTCGACGAGAACACCATCGGTGTGGTGGCAATTCTCGGGACGACGTTCACCGGTGAACTCGAGCCGGTCGCGGATATCGCTGCAACTCTCGATGAGGTTGCTGCGGACGGCGGACCGGATGTCCCGTTGCATGTCGATGCGGCAAGTGGGGGATTCGTGGTCCCGTTCCTGCATCCGGATCTGGAGTGGGACTTCCGTATTCCCCGTGTCGTCTCTATCAATGTCAGCGGCCACAAGTACGGAATGACTTATCCGGGAATCGGATTCGTGGTGTGGCGGTCGAAGGAACACCTACCGGAGGATCTTGTGTTCCGGGTCAATTATCTCGGCGGGGACATGCCGACCTTCACGCTCAATTTCTCTCGATCAGGTAACCAAGTGGTCGGCCAGTACTACAACTTCATCCGGCTGGGGGTCGCCGGCTACACCCAGATCATGGAATCGCTGCGGGACACCGCATTGATGCTGTCGCGCGAGATCTCGGGAATCGACGACATGGAGATCATCACCGATGGGTCAGCGATACCCGTTCTCTCGTTCCGGCTGGTGGGGGATCCGGGATTCACTGTCTTCGACATCTCTCACGAACTGCGTGCCCGTGGTTTTCAGGTTCCCGCATACACCATGCCCGCCGACGCCGAGGAAATTGCTGTGTTGAGGGTGGTCCTGAGGGAGGGTTTCAGCCGCGACCTCGCATACAAGCTTGCCGTGTCGATCAAGGATGTGGTCGAGCATCTGCGTGCCGGAGTGGGCAGGGGACACACCGCGAGGGGTTTCGCACACTGAGGTTTTCTCGCCAGGCGGGGGCTTGTAGGTGAAGAAGCACGAGGGCGGCAGCGGTTATCGTGCCGATCCTCCACGGACACAGACTGATTCGTTGTAAGGCCTTCCAGCGGGTCTTCAGCAGGGCATTCGCACGTTCCGCCGGAGCGCGCATCGCGGACAGAAGTGTGTTGCGGCATCGAGTGCCGGCATCGAGGTCGCGGCCCTTGGTCGGCGTGTGGACACCGATCCCGGCACCGGTGTAACCCTTGTCGGCAAGGGTGGGCATCCCGCCGGTGGCGGCCTCATAGAGGGCGCCGAGGACTCCGCCGAGTCGAGCAGCGGTGATGTCGTGAACCGAGCCGGGTTCGACGTCGGAGACCCAGACCGGGTAGCCGGTCGGGTCGGTCAGGACCTGGATGTTGCCGCCGTGTCGGCGGTGTTTGCCCGAGTACCACAAGTCGTGTCCGGCTTCGGAGCGCTCCCGGCATCGGGTCGCGGCGATCAAGGTGCCGTCGAGTCCGACGTGTTCCGACCCGGATGCACTCCCGTGGGCGAGGACCTCGTGCAGGTCAGGGGCGTGGGCGGCGATCACGTCGATGCCTTCGTGTAGGTATCGGTAGGCGGTTGCCGGCGAGATTCGGGCATCGCGCGCCAGGGCGGCGACGTCGGTGCCGTCGCGGAACCAGCGGAGCACCATTACCGCCTGGACGTAGACGGTTGCGGCCCGCTGCCATGGTCGGCGGTCGACTCGGGTGCGATGCGCGGCCAGGGCACTGGCGACGAAGGCCAGGGTGCGCTCGGGCACGTCGAGCGTGGCACGATAGGAAATCACGTGGGGTCCTGCTTCGGGATTGCTTCTTGGTCGAAACGATCTCTACCAGGTAGGACCCCACGTCCTCATCTCACGCCACACCGCCCGAATGTCCCCGGCCGCCGTCAGCGAACTCCTGGTGAGAAAACCTCACTGATCGTCGGCGCGGGGAGGCTGTTCGCCTGGACGCCTTCCCGCGCGTCGCTATCCGCTGCGAGGAATCCGGTGGATCAGCCGGGTGAAAAGTATTCGACATCGGTCGCGAGCAAAGGGTTTTCTGCATTCGCTCCGTATCACGGCAATTCGTCCCCGTTGTTGTTACGCTCTGCGTAAGCTCGATTGCGGGATTGAAGATGCGGGCCTGTGGTGGTGTTACGCACCTTCCGAGCAGAAGGATTTCGCATAGGTGCCCCACGTACTGCCACTGTTTCGCAGCCGACTCTTCTCACTGCTGTCGAGTTCGGCAACATTGATTGTGGTGTACGGCAACCGATTCGCCGGTAAGACCACATTGGTTCGCACATGGCTCATGGCGGATCCCATTTCCGCTGCGGTCCCGGTCTTCGTGGAGGCGCCATCGGCCGATGTGACGAAGGACGATTACTGGTCCGCCGTCCTACGCTCCGTGTGCGCGTACCTCGGTAGTGCACCACCGGACCACTGCGGTGCCGGTTTCGAGGAGTTGCGTTCGCTTCTCGTGGCGCAGCACCGCCCGATTGTGCTGATTCTCGACGGAATCGGTGCGGTCGAGTCGGTCGAGGAACATGTCGGTGATCTGCTCGCCCGGTGCCCGCGGTTGAGAGTCGTTGTCACAACACGAGTTGCGGGACAATGGTGTCGTCACGTCGACAGTGTTCCCGGCCGGATGATGCTCACCTCCGATGTACTTGCCTTCACCGATAGGGAGGTCAGCGCTTTTCTGCGCGCATCCGCGGTGCCGCACGGTTCTCGCGTGGTTCGGCGAATCGTGCGACGCACGGGAGGAGCACCGGCGCTCATCGAAGCCGTATGTGAGGTGCTGAAGGCAGACAGTGTGCAGGTTCCGGACGATGAGAATCGTATCGATCGCCTCATGGACACGGCTGTCGACACCGCAATTCTGCGAGCTATTGCCATCGACCCCCCGCTTGCGTCGCGGTTTCGATCCGTTCTGATGTCGGCCGCCATCGCGACTCCGCTCGCTTCGTCCGCGGGAGTATTGCCTTCGGTGGTGGACCCCGTGGAATTCGTCGACGCACTCGAGTCTGCCGGAATGGTCGAATCGGAACCGGGAACCGACCTGTCGATGCGGACGTACCCCGGCGCCGTTCGAGAATCGCTCTTACGCACGGCCGAGGCCGAATGCTCCGACGAACTCCGGGGCACCCGGACCACCTTGATCCGATTCTGGCTGGAGCACTCGAACGCACACAACGCCCTCGTACAAGCGGTGGAAAGTGGCAATTGGGAATGTGCGGTGACGATAGTGGCGGAACATTGGGCCACCCTGTACTCAGGTGGATTCCTTCTCACCGTCAGCGAGGCCCTGGTGAACAGGATTCCGGTCGGAGTCGTCGAGAACGATCCGACAGTGGCGGCAATCCGGCGGCTGCATCGCCGGCTCACCGAACCTCGCGACATTTCTGGGTCGATCGTCGACGGGGAGCGTCCTCCCGCCTCCTTGCCTGAGCCCGCCGCAACACTGATGCGGGCGATCGATCTGCGCCTCGGAGGTCACTTCGCGGAGGCGGCCGCGGCGTGTGAGGATGCTGCCGGCGAGCTGCTGCAGGCATCCGAGGCCCCGGATGTCGCCACACCGAACGCCGGGGCTCTCGATCACCTGCACGTCGGGTTCACCTACCTGCTCGCGGGCCGCATCGATGACGCGCCGGTGTTGCTCCGGCTTGCTCATCGTCTCGGAAGCGCCACCTTCGTCGAGCGAACCGCCGCAGGTGTGCTCGCGCTGACCCACGCGCTACGTGGTTCGATCACCGAGGCTCGACTCTGGATCGACGAGGAGCATCGGCATGGGCCGCTGCCGCCCGCCGAGGAGACGATCGTGAGGTCACCTGGCCTGGTCGCGTCGGCACTCGTCGCCCTGGACCGACTCGATCCCAATGGCGCGTTCGACATCCTCACGGAGCTGGGATCACCCGATGACAACGAGGAAGTCTGGGCATTCACTCTGTATGCGAACGGGCAGCACGCACTTCTCGCCGGACTGCCCGCCGACGGCCTGCAGTACATCGAGTCCGAGATCAAGCGTTTTTCCCGGTTGTACGGCGGGATGTCCGGCCACTTGCTCGATGCGGTCCGCGCTGACCTCAATCTGGCGATCGGTCGCCCGGACGAGGCTCGGCGAGTCGTGGCGCGGTCGACCGACACGCTCACGGCAGCTGCGCGTGCACGGGTCCGCCTGTTCGCCGGCGATCCCGTAGGCGCCGAGGCCATCGGGCATCACTATCGCGACGACCCGAGTTGCCCACCGCGGGTGTCGATGGAGCTAGCCGTTGTCGGCGCGGCAGCAGCATGCGCGCTGGGCAGGCGAAACGATGCTCGCCGCTGCATGTTCCGTGCCGCCGCGCTGTCGCGACAGACCGGGATGCTGAGGCCGTTCACCGGCCTTGCTCCGTCGATGGTTCGGAACATCACGGATCTCGGTGTCGACCTCCCGGTCGATCTGGAACAGATCGCGCTCGACTTCGGCACCTTTCGCACGACACAGCCGACGGTGCGGCTGACCCCGCGGGAATCGGCAGTTCTCGAAGCACTGGTCGCAGGTGGCAATGCTGGGACGATCGCTGAGGCACAGTTCGTCAGTCTCAATACCGTCAAGACCCAATTGCGGTCGCTCTACCGCAAACTGGGTGTGCACTCCCGTCGGGACGCGATCGCGGTTGCTCGCCGGTTGGTGCTCGACTGAAAAGTCAGCCGAGCACCGTGCCGATGATTCCCGCGAGGTAGCCCATCCGCGCAACCTCCGATGGCCGGAATTCGGGACCGCCCGGCCTTCCCAGCATGAGAACTCGATCCGATCTGCCAAGGGGCGCCGCCGCGAGCATCGTGTCCATGTCCCGCCACAATCGAGGCACCCACTCGGCTTCATGATCGAGCAGTGCCGGCTTCTCGAGAGGCATCCACGGGGTGTCGGCGGGCCGTGTTTCCGGAGCCCCGGGACTTCCGACGATGCGGTACGTGCCGTGCGCCCCGACTCCGAGGACAGTGGCCCAACTCACCCGCAGTACACGAGGCGCGCCATCCACGAGCACCTGCAGGCGGTCGTCGCGTGCCGCCGAAACCTGATCGATGAGCTCGAGCTCGCGGTGAGTGTCGAGGATGCCCGCGTACGGGCGGATCGAGTCGACGGTGACGCCGTCCAAGGCCTCCGCGGCGGTGATCAAAGTGTCGGGCAGCTTCCCCGGTTCCACGTCGACCACGAGGTCGTCGATGGCGAAGCCGGCACCACGATCGACCACGTCGAGCGACAGGATGTCTGCGCCGACCGAACCCAGAGCCAACGCGAGTGCGCCGAGGCTACCGGGACGGTCGGGAAGCTGGACACGTAGCAGGTACGACACGTGCGTCCTTTCCCACATTCTTCGCCGACGCGTGAACACGCCGGCCCAGGGGTGCAGGTCGCACAACCATGACAGCAGTCGGAACCCCCGGCATCGTCCATCTTTTCACTCGCGCAGCGCGCGTAGGAACGCTCGTCGGGGGAATCGTGACCTAGCGCCGGAAAATGCCCGGTCATAGGTGGCGGCGTCACATGAATGAAACAAAGGTTTCCCCCATGTGCAATGCAGCGGGCCGATTCGGGTGGTGCCCGAACCGAGTACACGGCCGCCACGGTGGGGCATTACCCTGGACAGGACGTTCGAACGCCAGATGATCCATCACCACCGGAAAGGGGCCACCTACGGTGCCTGCCATTTCCCGTGACGAGGTTGCGCACCTCGCCCGGTTGTCCCGCCTTGCGCTGACCGATGCGGAACTCGACGAGTTCTCCGGCCAGCTCGATTCCATCCTCAGCCACGTCAAGGCGGTCTCCGAGGTTGCCGCGGACGATGTGGCGCCCATGGCGAACCCGAACGCAGTCACCAACGTGACCCGTGCCGACGTCGTGCTGCCCGGACTCACGCCCGACGAGGCTCTGTCCGGCGCTCCCGCTGTCGAAGAAGGACGCTTCGCCGTCCCGCAGATCCTGGGGGAGGGCGAATGAGCACCGATCTCACCAAACTCGACGCCGCCACGCTCGCGTCACGCATCCACGCCGGCGAGGTGTCCTCCGTGGAGGTCACGAAGGCGCACCTCGACCGGATCGCCGAGGTCGACGGTGAATACAACGCGTTCCTGCACGTCGGCTCCGAGCAGGCACTCGCCGCCGCAGCCGACGTCGACCGTGCGGTGGCTGCAGGCGAGAAGCCGGCGTCGGCCCTCGCGGGCGTTCCGATCGCGCTCAAGGACGTGTTCACCACCACCGACATGCCCACCACGTGCGGCTCGAAAATCCTCGAGAACTGGGTCTCGCCCTACGACGCGACACTGACGACGAAGCTCCGTCAGGCGGGTATCCCGATTCTCGGCAAGACCAACATGGACGAGTTCGCGATGGGATCATCCACCGAGAACTCAGCGTACGGACCCACCCGCAACCCGTGGGACACCACGCGGATCCCCGGCGGATCGGGTGGCGGATCCGCGGCCGCTCTCGCGTCGTATCAGGCGCCGCTCGCCATCGGCACCGACACCGGCGGCTCGATCCGTCAGCCTGCAGCCGTCACTGCGACGGTCGGGACGAAACCCACGTACGGCACGGTGTCGCGTTTCGGTCTCGTTGCGTGCGCATCTTCGCTCGATCAGGGTGGTCCGTGCGGTCGCACCGTTCTCGACACTGCATTGCTGCACGAGGTGATCGCCGGACACGATCCTCGCGACAGCACCTCCGTCGACGCAGCGGTTCGTCCCGTGGTCGAGGCCGCGCGACAGGGTGCAGCCGGCGACCTGTCGGGCATGAAGATCGGCGTCGTCAAGGAACTGCATTCCGACAGCTACCAGCCCGGTGTGATTTCGTCGTTCGACGCTGCCGTGGCGACCCTCACCAAGCTCGGTGCCGAGGTCGTCGAGGTGTCGTGTCCGCACTTCGAGTACGCACTCGCGTCCTACTATCTGATCCTGCCCTCGGAGGTGTCGTCCAACCTCGCTCGTTTCGACGCAATGCGGTACGGCATGCGCGTCGACGACGGTTCGATGAGTGCCGAGCAGGTCATGGCCGCGACCCGCGCCGCCGGATTCGGCAAGGAAGTCAAGCGTCGCATCATGATCGGCACCTACGCACTGTCGTCGGGCTACTACGACGCCTACTACGGTCAGGCGCTTAAGGTGCGTTCGCTCATCGCGCAGGACTTCGACAAGGCCTACGAACAGGTCGACGTCCTGGTCTCGCCCACGAGCCCGTTTACCCCGTGGAAGCTCGGCGAGAAGGTCGACGATCCGCTCGCGATGTATCTGTCCGACCTGTGCACCCTGCCGACCAACCTGGCGGGTCACTGCGCGATGTCGGTGCCATCGGGCCTGTCGGCGGACGACGGACTGCCCGTCGGGCTGCAGATCATGGCTCCCGCGCTGGCCGATGAGCGGCTCTACCGTGTCGGAGCGGCATTCGAAGCTGCCCGCGGACCGATCGTCGCCTGACTTTTCCGATCGACCGACCGGCGGTGCCGTGGGCCTGTGCCTACGACACCGCCGGTTCGCATCGGCGCGGCTACGACACCGCCGGTTCGCACTGCGCCTGTTCGGTTCCGTAGCGATGCCCGTGTCCTGGAGCCGAGTCGAGTGAGGTGAACAGGTCGACGGTGGTCTGCAGGAACCCCACCACCGGCAGCCACGTCGGTACGGGCGCGTCCTGCACCGCACGCGACAGATCCGGTGGCGACCACAACAGCGACGGCTGCCACCACACGACGGGATCCGACGTGTTCGCCAGCACCGTCGCCCCGTCGGTGCGCACCGATCCGGCCGGCGGACCCGCCCACAGTGCGTCGCACAGGCCCGGTTGGATGTCGTCGAACACAGCGCTGCCACCGATCGAGCCGAGGCTCTGTCCGTATACGTGCAGGTCGGGTCGCTGATCGGGAGGCATCGTGGCGATGTGCTCGCGCACGGCAGAGACAAGCGCCCGGGCGGACCGGGAGGCTGCGTCGCGGTCGAAGACGAACGTGACCCAGCTCGGCGTGTCCGAGTACTGCTGTGCCGCGATGGCGACGTCGTCGCCCCAGCGGTCCTCGAATCCCTGCACAGCATTGGCATCGACCCACCCGGACCCGGTGGGAATCGCGACGACAAGGTGCTCCCGTTCGAACCCGCCGGTGCGTTCGAGTTCCCGGACCGCGAGCGCCGCGCGCGACTCATCGTCTGCGGCTGCAGCCAACCCGACGTAGACCCGCACGGGCGACCCCGAGGATTCGATCGAGACGAATCGTCGCCCTTGCGTGCCGAGACTGTTCCAGTTCACCAGTGAGATGGGGGAGCCGGACACCCCAGGGTCGAGCGTGGCTACCGGAGTGGATGCCGATGCCGTATCCGGCGACGGGGAGACGACCGAGGTGATACCCCACGCGAGAAGGATCGCTGCCGTCGCCAATGCCGCGATCGAGCGCGTACGACCGGCCATTCGGACCAGGGTGCGGATGCCTGTGGCGCCTCCCACGAGAATCGATGCCGTCACGACGGCTCCGGCGAGTACTTCGAGCCAGTAGTGCAATCCGATCGGTGCCACCTCCATCGCGGCACGAAGTGCGTTCTGCCAGTGATGCGCCCACGTCGCACTCACCGCGACCATTGCAGTCGCGACTGCTGCTGCGAGCCAGCGGGCCTCCGCCTCGCGTGGACCGTGCTGCGCTCGAACCCGATGGGGCACAAGGCGTCGACTCAACGCCGTGACTGCAAGTGCGACTGCGATGAGGACCCCGGTGAGGACCCCTTGGGTGAGGGAGTCCCTCGGCAACAGCGACGGTGCGAGCGAGACCACAGCCGCGAGGGTCGCGGCCACAGTCGAGCCCAGGCGGGGTCCGAAAGCTTTGTGAGGGAATAGGGTACGAGGGTGTGGGGTATCCCCACCCGGATTATCAGCCGCCGGTGCGGGGTGGGTCAGGTCGATCGTCACCGGTTCGTCCTCCTCAGGAAAGTGCTGCCCGCGACGACCGCCGCACCGGCTGCAGCCAGATAGGGCATCGGCGATTCGGATTCGGGAAGGCGGTAACCCTGGCGCCACGAGTTGATCTGCACCGCCGCAGAGGCGATTCCCGCCATCACGTCGCACCTGGGTTCCACAACGGCAGTGGCCTCACCCGTCACTTCGCTCGCCTCGGTGGCCTCACCCGTCGTTTCGCTCGCCCCGGTGACATCACCCGTCGCTTCGCTCGTCCCGGTCGCGCACGCGGCGTTGAGGTTCCGTTGCAGGTGCGCATCGAGGTCGCGCCGGGCCTGCGGCCCGAGCTCGCCGCCGATGTCGCGTGCATACCGGAGCAGGTCGTACCCGAGATCGTGGCTACGGCACGCAGGTTCGAAATCCGAGGGGAGCGCGACAGGTGACGAGCAGTCACCGTCCGGGTCGGTGAGTACACCGTCGATGGTGTTGCCCGGTTCGATCGACGGGTGGTATCCCATGACCTCGGCGAAGCCGTCCGGGAACGCCGCGAGCGCACCGACAGTATCGTCGGCCACAAGTGCGGCGACGGTAGCCGCAACTGCCGGGTCCGCGGTCGTAGCGGTACTCGCGGGGGATGCGGCACCGACGCAGAGAGCGGCCCCGGCACCGAGTAGTACGGTGGCCGCCGTGCGGCGTGTTGCGGTTCGGTTGATCATGATTCAGACGGTATGAACGACCTCCACCACGCCGGATCACGCGCGGGAGTGGTTCCGGGAAGCCATCCTCATACCGCAGGGTTGCTGCGAACTCACTCTCAGGTATGAGGACAGGCAAGACACGTACTCCTAGCGTGGAGGGCGTGAAAACGATGATGCGTACCGGAGCGACCTCCGCAGTGAAGACCACTGCGAAACTGGGACGCGGTCGCTGGCCGACGGTCATCGCAGTCGTCGTCACGCTGATCCTGTATGCGGTTGCGTGGCCGACACTGCCACTCACCCACGACACGATGCCGCAGCTGATGCCGCTCGTCGCCGGCTTCGCAGTGTTCCCGTTCGTGTTCGTGTTCAGCCGCCCGGCGTTGGGCTGGGCTGTCACCGCACTCGCCGCGCTGGTGATCCCGCTGGCGTTCGAGAGGGTCGGGGACTACACCTACCCTTGGCAGGTAGTGCACATCATCGTGCTCCTCGCGCTCGTCCTCGCCGTGTCCGTTCTGGAAGAGATCCGCGTCGTGCTCGTGGTGTGGATCGCGACGGTGCTGTTGTTCTTCCTGTACATGCCGGGAGACGACGGATGGGGCTGGATGGTGGGGCTCACCGCCCTCGTCGTGTTCGGTCTACTGGTGCGCTGGTTGGTGATCTCGCGGCGGCAACTGGCCCACGAGGAGGAGGTCAGCGAACTCGAGCGCGCGCGCCGCGCGGTACTGGAGGAGAAAGCGCGTATCGCGCGCGATCTCCACGACATCGTCGCCCACCACATGTCGATGGTTGTCGTGCAAGCGCAGAGTGCCCCCTATCGGTTGACCGACGTCACCGACGAGGTTCGAGCCGAATTCGACTCCCTGGGCGCGACCGCCCGCGAAGCACTCAATGAGGTGCGCAGCCTGCTCGGTGTACTGCGCAGTGACGGTTACACCCCGGAGAACGAACCGCAACCCGGCGTCGAGCGAATCGGTGAATTGCTTGCCGCGTCGCAACGTGCCGGTGTGCGGCTGAACACCGAGATCACCGGTGAGCCGGTCGGCGTCAGCGACGGTGTGGGTCTGGCGGTGTACCGGATCCTCCAGGAATCGTTGACCAACAGTGCTCGGCATGCTCCGGGTGCAGCGGTCGACGTCCGCATCCGATGGAGCCCCGGCACAGTGGAGATGGCCGTGACCAACGGCCCGCGTACGGAGGCCGTGGAGGCGGTGGTGCTGTCGGATCGGAACGGGGGCAGTGGCATCAGGGGTATGGGAGAGCGCGCAGCAACGGTCGGTGGCCGGCTCGTTGCGCATCCGCGACCCGACGGCGGATTCGAGGTCCACGCGGTGCTGCCTACGGTCGTCGCAGTATGACGCGTCCGCAGTCCTCCCCGAACCGCACTCGCCGGGGCTGCAACAAGATCAACGCACGAATGCGGTACTAGGCTGTGGCCGTGACCGAGCCGACCTCCCTCGCCCCAGCGTCCGCACCCACCACGGTGTTCATCGCCGACGACCAGGCCATGGTGCGGCAGGGTTTCGGTGCGCTGCTCGCGGCGCAGCACGACATCAGCGTAGTCGGCGATGCGCCCGACGGGCGCACCGCGGTGTCCGAAGTGGCGAGGTTGCGCCCCGACGTCGTGCTGATGGACGTGCGGATGCCCGAAATGAACGGTCTCGACGCGGCACGTCGGATCCTCGCCGACACACGCGAACCGAAGACTCGCGTGCTGATGCTCACGACCTTCGACCTCGACGAGTACGTGTACGAGGCACTTGGAATGGGTGCAAGCGGGTTCATGCTCAAGGATGCGCCGGCCGACGAACTCGTCCGGGCCGTTCGCGTGGTCGCCGAGGGACAGGCGCTGCTCGCGCCGACGGTCACCCGCAGACTCATTGCCGACGTCACCAGTCGGCGTGCGCCTGCGCGTGGTCGCGCCCGTGCGCTCGACGTCCTGACCCCGCGTGAACTCGAGGTTCTCGAACTCATCGCACACGGCCTGTCGAATCAGGAGATCGCCGCGAAACTGTTCGTCGCAGAGCAGACGGTCAAGACCCATGTCGGGAAGGTGCTCGGCAAACTGCACCTCCGCGATCGCGCTCAGGCAGTGGTCCTCGCCTACGAATCCGGTGTCGTCACTCCGGGCTGAACCTTCCCGCGCGGTCGTCGGCTTCCCACATCAGCAGCTGCTGCCGCGGGAAGCGGGCAGGGTCGCGGGAACTGTGGTGATGTCCGATCGACATGCCGTCGGTGCCCTCAGCGGGCAGGATGTCGAGACGGCACGATTCCACGCGGCGGAAGGTTTCGGCGAATGACCAGGATCGGCATTCTCACCAGCGGCGGCGATTGCCCCGGACTCAATGCGGTGATCCGCGGGGCGGTCCTGAAGGGAACCGAGGTGCACGCCCAGGAGTTCGTCGGATTTCTCGACGGCTGGCGGGGGCTTGTCGACGGTGACGTGATCCCCTTGGATCGCAGCCGGGTTCGGGGCCTCGCCCAGCAGGGTGGCACCATCTTGGGTACGAGCAGATTCGGCCCGTATCAGGGACCGAACGGGGGAGCGCAGAACATTCAGGCCACACTCGACCGGCTCGGTATCGACGCGGTCGTCGCCATCGGTGGTGAAGGCACCGCGTCCGCATCGAAACGTCTGTTCGAGGAAGGCATCCGGATCGTGGGGGTTCCCAAGACGATCGACAACGACCTCAGCCGCACCGACTACACATTCGGCTTCGACACTGCTGTCGAGATCGCCACCGTCGCGATCGACAGACTTCGGACCACCGGGAACTCCCACAAGCGTTGCATGGTGCTCGAGGTGATGGGACGGCACGCCGGATGGATTGCATTGCACTCGGGCACTGCCGGGGGAGCGCATGCCATTCTCATTCCCGAACAACCCGAAAGTCTCGAGCAGATCTGCGAATGGGTCACCAGTGTGCGAGACCGGGGTCGCGCACCGATGGTCGTCGTCGCGGAAGGTTTCACCCTGCCCGAAATGACGCATGCCCACTCCACCAAGGGACTCGACGGATTCGACCGGCCCCGCCTCGGTGGCATCGCCGAGGTGCTCGCACCGCTCATCGAGGAACACACCGGGATCGAGACGCGTGCGACGGTGCTCGGGCACATCCAGCGCGGTGGCGTCCCGACCGCGTTCGATCGGGTCCTCGCCACCAGGCTCGGGATGGCCGTCACCGACCTGGTGGCAGACGAAGAATGGGGGCATATGGTCGCCCTGCACGGCACAGACATCGCCCGAGTCGGTTTCGAGGAGGCGCTCGCCGATCCCAAGTACGTCCCGGACGAGCGCTACCAGGAGATGCGGGTCATCTTCGGCTGACACCGGTGGCCGTCTAAAATCGTGAGCATGACTGCCTCCGTGTCTGCTGACCTGCTCGCCTACGACGACGTGCTCGCGAAGTTCGAGCCCGTGATGGGCATGGAGGTGCACGTCGAGCTGCACACCGCCACCAAGATGTTCTGCCCGTGCCCGACCGAGTTCGGCGCCGAGCCGAATACGCAGGTATGCCCGGTCTGCCTCGGCCTTCCCGGTGCCCTGCCGGTGGTGAACCAGCAGGCGGTCGAATCGGCAATCCGAATCGGCCTCGCGCTGAACTGTTCGATCACCCCGTGGGGACGGTTCGCGCGGAAGAACTACTTCTACCCGGATCAGCCGAAGAACTACCAGATCTCGCAGTACGACGAACCGATTGCCACCGACGGCTACCTCGATGTCGTTCTCGACGACGGCACCACCTGGCGAGTCGACATCGAGCGCGCCCACATGGAAGAGGACACCGGCAAGTCGCTGCACGTCGGCGGCGCCACCGGACGTATCCACGGTGCCAGCCATTCGCTGCTCGACTACAACCGCGCCGGTGTTCCGCTCGTCGAGATCGTCACCAAGCCGATCACCGGCGCAGGAGAGCGTGCCCCCGAGGTGGCTCGCGCCTATGTCACGGCCTTGCGTGATCTGCTGAAGGCACTCGATGTGTCCGACGTCCGGATGGATCAGGGCTCGATGCGCTGCGACGCCAACATCTCGCTCATGCCGATCGGTGCGAAGGAATTCGGCACCCGCACCGAGACGAAGAACGTCAACTCGCTCAAGTCCGTCGAGGTCGCTGTCCGCTACGAAATGCGCCGCCAGGCCGCCGTGTTGACCAGTGGCGGCGAGGTCATTCAAGAGACCCGCCACTTCCAGGAGTCCGACGGCACGACGTCTCCCGGTCGCCGTAAGGAAACCGCCGAAGACTACCGGTACTTCCCGGAGCCCGATCTCGAGCCGGTCGCGCCGGACGCCACATGGATCGAGGAGCTGCGCGTAACCCTGCCCGAGCTGCCGTGGCTGCGCCGCGCGCGTATCCAGGCCGACTGGGGTGTCTCGGACGAGGAGATGCGCGATCTCGTCAACGCGGGTGCTCTCGAACTGGTCATCGCGACCACCGAGGCCGGAGCGCCCGCGTCCGAAGCACGGTCGTGGTGGGTTGCCTACCTCGCTCAGCAGGCGAACACCCGCGGCGTCGAACTCGTCGAGCTGCCCATCACCCCGGCGCAACTCGCACAGGTCATCGCGCTGGTCGCCGAGGGCAAGCTGACGAACAAGCTCGCGCGCAAGGTCGTCGACTACGTTCTCGAAGGCGAGGGCGAGCCCGCACAGATCCTCGAGGCGCACCCCGAACTCGTCGTCGTGCGCGACGACAGCAAGCTTCAGGCCGCCGTCGACGAGGCACTTGCCGCGAACCCTGACATCGCCGACAAGATCCGCTCGGGCAAGGTTGCGGCCGCAGGCAAGATCGTGGGCGACGTCATGAAAGCAACTCGTGGACAGGCCGACCCTGCCCGCGTCAAGGAACTCGTGATCGCCGCGTGCAGCTGATCTTGGGTCGCTAATGTAGCGATCCATGGACGCTGCCGTCGCCACCTCGCTCCTCTGGATCACGGTGGCGGCGGTCCTCGCGCCGCTCATTGCCGGTGTGCTGCCGCGTCGACTCGTACCCGAGGTCGTGCTGCTGCTCGCCGCCGGAGTCGTGATCGGGCCGTACGCGCTCGGGATCGCGTCGGTCGACAGCGAGATCGAGATGTTGCGCGAACTCGGACTGGGACTGCTGTTCCTGCTCGCGGGCTACGAGATCGACCCCAAGGAACTGACAGGGCGTGGTGGACGCCGCGCACTCATCACCTGGATGGTGTGTTTCGGTCTCGCCGCCGGTGCGGTCGCGGTGTTGTCTTCGGCAGGTGTCGTACATGCCGGCGTCGCTGTGGCAATCGCACTCACGTCAACGGCATTGGGCACTTTGCTGCCGATCCTCGCCGACCGCGGTCTCGTCGCGACCCGGCTGGGCCGCTCGGTGCTCAACCACGGGGCGGTCGGTGAGCTCCTTCCGGTGATCGCTATGGCAGTGCTGCTGGGGACGCGCGGTGCGCTCGGATCCCTCATCGTCCTGGCCGTGTTCGCCCTTGTAGCCGTGGTCGTCGCGGTCCTGCCCCGATGGGCCCTGCGGGAGGGGTCGCAGTTTCTGCAGTTCGTCCGCAGTACATCGGACACCACCGCACAGACACCGGTCCGGCTGGTGATGCTGCTGCTTGTCGGACTGATTGCGGTGGCCGCAGTGTTCGATCTCGATGTGATCCTCGGCGCGTTCGCTGCCGGCTTCATTCTGCGCCGGGCAGTTCCCAAGGGCGATGAGCAGCTCGAGTCGAAGTTGGACGGCCTCGCATACGGATTCATGATCCCCGTCTTCTTCGTCACCTCCGGAATGGCCATCGACGTAGGCGCGGTCGCGAGCGAACCCGGAGTGCTGATCGCATTCCTCGTGCTCCTGGTGCTCGTGCGCGGGGTGCCGGTGTTCGTCGCGTCGCGATTCGATCGGGGTGAGAACGGAATTCGGTTCGCCACGTCCGAGCAGCTGCAGATCGCGTTGTATTCCACGACAGGTCTGCCGCTCATCGTCGCGGTCACGGGTGTCGCGGTGTCGGCGGGGCACATGTCCACTGCCAGCGCGTCGATCCTGGTCGCCGCTGGAGCGATCACCGTGCTGATCATGCCGACGCTTGCCGGGCTGCTACCCGAGCGTCGGGAAACCGCCGGCGCGGACCGTCAGTCGAATCCGCCACCACCGGCGGGGAACTGAATCCGAATGACGCGGTCGTCGTTGGGCCCGGGTTCGTCGCCCGACTTGTTGACGGTCGAAACCCACAGCAGGCCATCGGGTCCGGCGGACGCACCACGCAGCATGCCGTAGCGGTCTTCGAGCGTGACGGTCGGCGCGGCCGTCACAGCACCCGTTCCGGGATCGATCGGCAGTACTGCCACGGCCTTCCCTCCCGTGAGTGACACCGCGAGACCCTCGGGGGACGCGGCACATCCTGCGACTCCGGGTTTCTCCGGCCAGGTCCACGCGGGCCCGGCTGCTGCCGCGCCGTCCATGCTCACCCGCTGCAACCGGTCCTCGAGCACGGTGCGGTCGGTGATCCACAGGTTGCCGCTCGGATCACGACACACGTCCCCGGCCTCACCGACACCGGACAGCGTGACGGTCGGTGCCGCCGTTGCGCCGGGCGCGGGCAGCGGAAGCGACAGGAGTTTTCCGGCCAGCGACGAAGGGTTGTCCGCAGCGGCCGGATCCCCCGTATTGCCGGTGAGGACCGCGAGTTCGGTCGGCGAGACGAATTCGAGTGCCCCCGCATTTCCGGTGGCGCCGCGCGGGATCCCGGTCAGGACGTCCTTGGGAACGTCGCCCGCCGCGATTCGCACCACCCGATTGTCGGATGGCGTGGTGATGTAGGCGTAGAGCAGGCGGTCCTCGTTGTACGTGGGCGACAGAACGACGTCGTGCAGCCCGCCGTCTCCCGAGCCGTCGACGGGCACAGTCGCCACTTCGACGGGTTCCTCACCGACGGTGACCCGCAGAATACGGCCCGTGCGCCGTTCGGTCACGAGCGCGGAATTGCCGTCGGGGAGAGCGATCAGACCGCCGGTGGTATCGAGGCAGGTAGCGATCACGGCGGGATCGGGATCGACACACGGTCCAGGAGGGACCGGCGGTGTGCTCGGTGTGGTGGTCGTGCTCGGTGATTGCTCGGGTGCGACGCCCCCCGCGTCGAACGACGGGGCGGAGGTGAACGGGGTGGTGGCTGCGTCGTCGAACTGTGCGCATGACGGAACGACAAGCACCCCGATCGCGAGGGCCACCGCGCTCGTACGCATCTTCCACGAACCTGCCGACCGCGCGCCCCTCGTCATGCAGCAAACGTTACCGGGACGACGCGCGGCGGCGCGTATGCCGGGTACGGGCGGCTCGGAGACCTACCCTGGAACCGTGGCCGACAAGGAAACCGGCGGCGCGCCGGACACAGGTTCGAGTCCCTTCGACGACCCGACGTTGCAGATGCGCCGGGAACGTCCCTCGATGCTCGAATCCGAGGACGATCTCGGCTTCGACAATTCAGCACTCGACAATTCCGGGTACAGCGCGCCCTACGCGGCGCCGACCGAGCAGATTCACCAGCCTGCTGCGGCGGGTCCGGTGGACACCGGGCAACCGCCCGTCGTCAAAGCCCGTCGCGGAACTCTCGACCTGGGCCTTCTCGTCCTGCGGCTCGCGGTCGGCGGAATCCTCATCGTCCACGGGCTGCAGAAGCTGGTGGGACTGTGGGGAGGTCCCGGCCTGGACGGGTTCGAGGAGACGCTCCGAGAGGCCGGATACCAGCAGCCGAACATTCTCGCGATCGTCGCCGCTGCCGGTGAGCTCGCGGCGGGTGCTTTCCTCGTGCTGGGCCTGCTGACGCCACTTGCCGCAGCGGCGATCGTCGCGATCATGATCAACGCGGTGTTGTTCAAACACGAACTCGAACCCGGTCTGCAGTTCTTCGCGAGCGAGCAGACGGGATTCGAGTTCGAAGCGCTTCTCGTGGCCGCCGCGGTGTCGCTCACCCTCACCGGTCCGGGCCGGATCGCCGTGGACGGCCCCCGCAAGTGGGCGACCCGCCCGTTCCTCGGGTCGTTCGTCGCGCTGCTTCTCGGGGTCGCGGCGGGTGTGTGTCTGTGGATCTTCGGCCGCTGAGCCCGTCCGGACGAGAACAGGCCGCCACGATCGGACGATCGCGGCGGCCTGTTCGTCAGCTGAGGGACTACGGCAGCTGCCGGACCGCTCCCTTGTCTGCGGACGTGGCCAGTGCCGCGTAGGCGCGCAGTGCCTTCGAGACCGTGCGTTCACGGTCGACGGGCTGCCACGGACGCTCCGATGCCTCCATCTTCGCGCGACGCTCGGCGAGCACATCGTCGTCGACGAGCACCTCGAGGGCGCGGGTCGCCACATCGATGCGGATCCGGTCGCCGTTTTCGATCAGGCCGATGACGCCGCCCGACGCTGCCTCGGGGGAGACGTGACCGATGGACAGCCCCGACGTACCGCCGGAGAAGCGTCCGTCGGTGATCAGGGCGCACACCTTGCCGAGTCCGACACCCTTGAGGAACGACGTGGGGTGCAGCATCTCCTGCATGCCCGGGCCGCCGGCAGGTCCCTCGTAGCGCACGACGACGACGTCGCCGGGCTTGATCTTCTTGCCCAGGATCACCGAGACCGCTTCTTCCTGGGATTCGACGACGAAGGCGGGGCCCTCGAAGTGGAAGAGGTCTTCGTCGATGCCTGCGGTCTTGAGGATCGCGCCGTCCGGGGCGATGTTGCCGCGCAGCACGACGAGTCCGCCCTCGACGGTGTAGGCGTGTTCGATGTCGTGAATGCAACCGCCGACGGCGTCGGTGTCGAGCGACGACCAGCGGTTGTCGGTCGAGAACGGTTCGGTGGTGCGCACTCCGCCGGGAGCGGCATGGAAGAGTTCGAGTGCTTCGTCCGTGGCCTTGCCGGAGCGGATGTCCCAGTCGTCGAGCCACTGATCGAAGCTCTCGGTGTGGACGGTGTGCACGTCGGTCTCGAGCAGTCCGCCGCGGCGGAGTTCACCGAGGATCGCGGGGATTCCGCCGGCCCGGTGCACATCCTCCATGTGGTAATCGGAGTTCGGTGACACCTTCGCCAGGCACGGCACCTTGCGGCTGATCGCATCGATCGTGGAGAGATCGAAGTCGACCTCGCCTTCCTGCGCCGCGGCGAGGGTGTGCAGCACCGTATTGGTCGAACCGCCCATGGCGACGTCGAGGGCCATCGCGTTACGGAACGCAGCGGGCGTAGCGATGTTGCGGGGCAGGACCGAGTCGTCCTCGTCGCGGTAGTAACGCAGTGCCGCCTCGACGACGGTGGTGCCCGCCCGCTCGAACAGCGCACGACGCGCCGCGTGGGTCGCGAGAGTCGATCCGTTGCCCGGCAATGCGAGACCGAGTGCCTCGGTGAGGCAGTTCATCGAGTTCGCGGTGAACATGCCCGAGCATGAACCGCACGTGGGGCACGCGCTGCGCTCGACCTCGTCGAGACCGGCATCGTCGACAGCTTCACTCGCGGACGCGGAGATCGCGGTGATCAGGTCGGTGGGTGCCTGCGCCACACCGTTGACGACGACGGCCTTGCCTGCCTCCATCGGCCCGCCGGAGACGAACACCGTCGGGATGTTCAGGCGCATGGCCGCATTGAGCATTCCGGGTGTGATCTTGTCGCAGTTGGAAATACACACGAGTGCGTCGGCGGTGTGTGCGTTGACCATGTATTCGACCGAGTCGGCGATGATCTCGCGGCTCGGAAGCGAGTACAGCATTCCGCCGTGGCCCATGGCGATGCCGTCGTCGACGGCGATCGTGTGGAACTCGCGTGCGACGCCACCCGCGGCCCGTACGGCGTCGGCGACGATCTCACCGACGTCCTTGAGGTGGACGTGGCCGGGAACGAACTGGGTGTACGAGTTCGCGATGGCGACGATCGGCTTGCCGAAATCGGAGTCGGTCAGGCCGGTGGCGCGCCACAGGGAGCGCGCGCCGGCTGCATTACGTCCGACGGTGGTGGTGCGTGACCTCAACGGGGGCATGGGCTGACTTCCTTGACGGGGCTTTGTGGTGCGGCGCATTGACCTGGTGCGCCCCGATTGCCGGGCTGTGACGGGACTGGGGCGCGACGAGTTCGAATCTACTCCCGTGCTATTTGCTACCCGGATCCGACTCGGACTCGGCCGGTGTATCGGATATCACGTCGTCGTCCTCCGGTTCCTTGTCCGCTTCCGCGAGCTCAGCCTCCCGAGCTGCCGCGTACGGGTCGGTGATCCGTCCGCCGCTGGCCTCGGCCAGTTGAGGCAGGCGCCCGAAAGTGACCACGGGAAGGGCGACCTCGGTGTCGTCGGTGAGGGTCGCGCGTGCCCAGCCGCGTTTGGGGAATCGGATGCCTTTCAGTGAATCCCAGCCGATTCTCGTCGTCGAGAACGTCGCGCGCGCGACTATGCCGTCGGGTCCGACGACGGTGCGTACCCGCAGTACCCATGCGACGACGAGGATTGGGATCACCAGCATCCACGAGAAGGCGGCGGGCCACGCCATTGCGGGGGACAGCACCGCGAGGAACAGGAGGCCGCACGCGAGGAAAGAAAGCCGCGAGATCTGGATGACCTGCGTCGTCGGTTCGGTCGTGGGCTCGGGAGTGTGGGAGGATGGGCTCGGTGGCACGGGCTGCTGTGGAGATGACACCTCACCATCTTCTCACCGCAGCCATGGCATCTCACATTCTGGGACAGTGACCGAACCAAGTTGACTGTTCTACTCCACGCGCCTACCGTCGATCGCGTGAATCAGAATGGGTTGCTCGTAATCGGCCGGCGCGTCGTCGCCTGAGCCGCTTATTGCAACTCGCCCACGACGCGCCACCCTCGTACAGCACAATGCTGACGAGGGTTTTTTGTTGCCCGGAGCCAGAATCAGAGGAATTCGTAGTGAGCGCACCAACCGCACGTCCTCAACCCTCGCCGCGGAAGCCGGGGTCTGCAAGCCCGACTCCCGCAGCGGCCGCGACACAGCCCGCCGGCCGACGCTCGGTAGCCCCCGAGCGGGTCACCGGTGCCCAGGCCGTAGTCCGGGCTCTCGAAGAGCTCGAGGTCGACACGGTATTCGGTATTCCCGGTGGTGCGATTCTTCCCGTGTACGACCCGCTCTTCGACTCGAAGGGCGTGCGCCACGTGCTCGTCCGTCACGAGCAGGGCGCAGGCCACGCGGCGACCGGATACGCGCAGGCAACCGGCAAGGTCGGTGTGTGCATGGCGACGTCCGGCCCGGGCGCGACCAACCTGGTCACCCCGCTCGCCGACGCGCAGATGGACTCGGTCCCGGTCGTTGCAATCACCGGCCAGGTCGGGCGTCCGCTGATCGGTACCGATGCGTTCCAAGAGGCCGACATCTCGGGCATCACGATGCCCATCACCAAGCACAATTTCCTCGTCACCGAAGGCACCGACATCCCCCGCATCCTCGCGGAGGCGTTCTACCTGGCGTCCTCGGGTCGGCCGGGCGCTGTGCTCGTCGATATACCGAAGGACATCCTGCAGGCGCAGACCACGTTCAGCTGGCCGCCGGAGATGCATCTGCCCGGCTACCGTCCCGTCACCAAGCCGCACGGCAAACAGGTCCGC
Source organism: Rhodococcus sp. F64268 (assembly GCF_023015605.1). NCBI lineage: Bacteria > Bacillati > Actinomycetota > Actinomycetes > Mycobacteriales > Nocardiaceae > Rhodococcus > Rhodococcus sp. F64268. Next base: position 142,451 of record NZ_JALKAI010000003.1, on the reverse strand, counting down.
GAGGCCGCGCGCCTGATTGCCGATTCCAAGAACCCCGTCCTGTACGTCGGTGGCGGTGTGATCAAGGCCGACGCCTCCGCGGAGCTGCTCGAGCTCGCTGAGCTGACCCGGATCCCCGTGGTCACCACACTCATGGCGCGTGGTGCATTCCCCGACAGTCACGAGCTGCACTGCGGGATGCCCGGCATGCACGGCAACGTCGCAGCCGTGGCGGCGCTCCAGAAGAGCGACCTGCTCATCACTCTCGGTGCCCGGTTCGACGACCGCGTCACCGGTCAGCTCGACACGTTCGCTCCCGACGCCAAGGTCATCCACGCCGACATCGATCCGGCGGAGATCGGCAAGAACAGGCACGCCCACGTGCCGATCGTCGGTGACTGCAAGGAGGTCATCGTCGAGCTGCTCGAAGCGGTCCGTGCCGACCTCGCGACAGGCACGACGCTCGAGTACGGGCAGTGGTGGGTCTACCTCGACGACCTCCGTAGCACGTACCCGCTGTCCTACGACCGGCATACCGACGGCACTCTCTCGCCGCAGTACGTGATCCAGGCCGTCGGCAAGCTCGCCGGACCTGACGCGATCTACTGCGCAGGTGTGGGTCAGCACCAGATGTGGGCTGCGCAGTTCGTCGACTACGAGAAGCCGCGTACCTGGCTGAACTCCGGTGGCCTCGGCACGATGGGCTACGCGGTGCCCGCTGCGATGGGTGCCAAGATGGGTAAGCCCGAGGCCGAGGTCTGGGCGATCGACGGCGACGGCTGCTTCCAGATGACCAACCAGGAGCTCGCAACCTGCGCGGTCGAAGGTGTGCCGATCAAGGTCGCGTTGATCAACAACGGCAACCTGGGCATGGTGCGCCAGTGGCAGACGCTGTTCTACGAGCAGCGGTATTCGAACACCGACCTGTCCACGCATACCCTGCGTATCCCCGATTTCGTGAAGCTGGCCGAGGCGCTCGGCTGCGTGGGCATCCGTGTCGAGCGCGAGGAAGACGTCGAGGACGCGATCCGCCAGGCCCAGGCCATCAACGACCGTCCCGTTGTCATCGACTTCATTGTCGGCAAGGACGCCCAGGTGTGGCCGATGGTGGCTGCGGGAACCAGCAACGACGAGATCATGGCTGCCCGCGACATCCGTCCGTTGTTCGACGACGACTCCGCCGACGACCCCACCGTGATCCACGAGACCATCGAGCGCGACCGTGCGCGCAGTGAGCAGGCTGCCGCCGAGGAGGAAAACAAGTGAGCACGAGCCACACCCTCAGTGTCCTCGTCGAGGACAAGCCGGGCGTGCTGGCCCGAGTCGCATCGTTGTTCTCGCGGCGCGGCTTCAACATCGAATCGCTCGCCGTCGGTGGCACCGAGGTCCCGGAGATCTCCCGGATGACGATCGTGGTGACGGTCGACGAGTTCCCCCTCGAGCAGGTCACCAAGCAGCTCAACAAGCTCGTCAACGTCATCAAGATCGTCGAGCAGGAGGACGAGGCATCTGTCGCCCGCGAACTTCTGCTGATCAAGGTGCGCGCCGATGCCAGCGTGCGCACACAGGTCATCGAGACAGTGAACCTGTTCCGCGCCAAGGTGATCGACGTCTCGCCCGAGTCGCTGACCATCGAAGCCACCGGCACCCGGTCCAAGCTCGATGCGCTGTTGCGCATGCTCGAACCGCACGGCATCCGCGAGATAGTGCAGTCCGGAGTCGTTGCGGTCGGACGCGGTCCGAAGTCCATCACGGCGACCCGTTAGCCTGAACACACCCATATTTTCTGAAAGAGGTAACCACTGTGGCAGTCGAGATGTTCTACGACGACGACGCCGACCTGTCGATCATCCAGGGCCGTAAGGTCGCGGTCATCGGATACGGCAGTCAGGGGCACGCGCACTCGCTGAGCCTGCGCGACTCCGGCGTCGAGGTTCGCATCGGCCTGAAGGAGGGCTCCAAGTCGCGGGCCAAGGCCGAAGAAGCGGGCCTGACCGTCGGCACCCCCGCCGAGGTTTCGGAGTGGGCCGACGTCATCATGGTGCTCGCTCCCGACACCGCGCAGGCGTCGATCTTCAAGGATGACATCGAGCCCAACCTGAAGGACGGCGACGCGCTGTTCTTCGGCCACGGCCTCAACATCCACTTCGACCTGATCACGGCTCCGGCGAACGTCACCGTCGGCATGGTCGCGCCGAAGGGTCCCGGTCACCTCGTGCGTCGTCAGTTCGTCGACGGCAAGGGTGTTCCGGCTCTGATCGCAGTGCACCAGGATCCCAAGGGTGAGGGTCAGGCGCTGGCACTGTCCTACGCCAAGGGCATCGGCGGCACCCGCGCCGGCGTCATCAAGACCACCTTCAAGGAAGAGACCGAAACCGACCTGTTCGGTGAGCAGGCCGTCCTCTGCGGTGGCACCGAAGAACTGGTCAAGACCGGTTTCGAGGTCATGGTCGAGGCGGGCTACGCCCCTGAGATGGCCTACTTCGAGGTTCTCCACGAGCTCAAGCTCATCGTCGACCTCATGTACGAGGGTGGCATTGCCCGCATGAACTACTCGGTGTCCGACACCGCGGAGTTCGGTGGTTACCTCTCCGGTCCGCGGGTCATCGACGCGGGCACCAAGGAGCGCATGAAGGAGATCCTCGCGGACATCCAGTCCGGTGAGTTCACCCGTCGTCTCGTCGCAAACGTCGAGAACGGCAACACCGAGCTCGAGGGTCTGCGCAAGGCCAACGCCGAGCATCCGATCGAGGTCACCGGCAAGAAGCTGCGCGACCTGATGAGCTGGGTCGATCGCCCCATCACCGAAACCGCATAGTCGGTCCGGGCTTCCGGCGGCCCGGTGCACCACACGGTGCACCGGGCCGCTGCGTTTCTGCAGGGCTGCCGATCCGGTACCGCACTCGCGCATACCGCGCGGAAGAGATACTGAATTGATGTCGTTCTGGACCGCTCCCGGCCGGCTCCCTGGCGTAGCCGTGGCACGCACCTACCAGCGTCGGTGGTTGCGCAGCGACATCACCGCCGGACTGGTTCTGAGCGCACTCCTGGTACCTGCCGGGATGGGATACGCGCAAGCTGCAGGCCTGCCTCCCTACACCGGCCTGTACGCGACGATCGTGCCGATGCTCGTGTACGCGCTCGTGGGGCCGTCCCGAATTCTCGTTCTCGGACCGGATTCCGCGCTCGCCCCATTGATTGCAGCCGCCGTGATCCCGCTCGCGTCCGGCGGCGATCCGCAACGTGCGATCGCCCTTGCCGGCGTCCTGGCGATTCTTGTCGGCCTGATACTCCTGCTCGCGGGTATCCTGCGTTTCGGGTTCGTCACCGAACTGCTGTCCAATCCGATCCGCATCGGTTTTCTCAATGCGATCGCGGTCATCGTCATCGTGGCCCAACTTCCGTTGCTTCTCGGCGCAGAAGACGACGAATCCGGTGTGTTACCCGAGTTCGCGGATGTCGTCGACGACGTGATCGAGGACGGCCCACAGTGGTACGCGCTGTCGATGGGCCTGGCCTGCATCCTCACGATCGTCGTGGTGCGCAGATTCGTTCCGGTGATCCCGGGCGTCCTCATCGCCGTCGTCGGGGCCGGACTGGTCACCGCGGTGTTCTCCCTGACAGACCGGATGGCGATGGTGGGCGAACTACCCGCGGGCTTCCCCGCGCCGGCGCTCGGCGGCGTCGGATGGAACGATGTGGCCGAACTGCTCGGTCCGGCCGTGGCCATCGCGCTCATCGCGTACGCCGACACGGCGGTCCTGTCCCGGACGTTCGCGTTGCGGCACGGTGACGACGTCGACGGAAGTTCGGAGATGCGTGCCCTCGGCGCGGTCAACGTCGCGGCGGGCCTCACGGGCGGCTTCCCCGTGTGCGGGAGTGGCAGCCGAACGCCGGTCGTCGAGCATGCCGGGGGCCGCACACAACTCGTGGGTGCGGTAGGAGCGCTCACGGTTCTGGCGTTTCTTCTGATGGCGCCCGGATTGACGGCGTACCTTCCGCAGGCCGCGCTCGGTGCAGTGGTGATCGTGGCGGCGAGCGCTCTGGTCGACGTGAGGGCCGTCCGGCATCTGTGGAAGGTCAGCAAGGTCGAATTCGGATTGTCGATCGCGGCGTTCGCCGGCGTCGCATTCGCCGGAGTCCTGCAGGGCGTCCTCGTCGCAATCGGCCTGTCGTTGATCGTCGTCGTCGTGCGGGCTTGGCAGCCCCACCGCACCGAACTCGTGGAACTGCGCGACGTCGCGGGATATCACGACATCGATCGCCACCCCGAGGGCCATCGGATCGAAGGGCTGGTGCTGGTCCGTTTCGATGCGCCGCTGTTCTTTGCCAACGGGGCGATTCTCACGCGATACGTGCGCGAGCGGGTTTCCCGCGCCGAACATCCCGTGAAGTGGGTCATTCTCGCAGCCGAACCCATCACCGATCTCGATACCACCGCAGTGGAGGCCCTCGAGGAACTCGACGAGGATCTCCGGCGCAAAGGGGTCCGACTCGATTTCGCGGCGATGAAGGGACCGGTCAAGGATCGACTGCGGAGAATGGCCACCGGCGGCCGCTTCGGCGACGACCGGTTCCACCCGACGGTCCGGGCCGGAGTCATCGCGTTTCGTCACCGCGATGACGAGGGTATCGGTCGCACTGAAGTCGACGCACCGCCCCGCGATGTTGTCGACGGTAGTGCTGTATGGGGGGACGGCAGCGCCGAATCCGGTGACGGCCAGGAGTGACCCATGGATCATCGGTGTCCGGATTGTGACCGATGTTGTTGGTGTGGCGACGCTGTTCCAGGCGCACGCGACCCTACGGTATCGCCATGGGACGAACTTCGAGAACTGTCGCGGGAGCAGCGATCCTTGCAGTGTTGTGCGCAAGCGGCACAGTGGTCACGGCACATGCTGCGCCCGCGGGACCCGATATCGTCATACCTGGAATCGAGGTCCCCGAGATCGGCGACCTCGTCCCTCCGGCGCAATCGGAGTTGTTCGGGGGTGGACGAAATCTGTTCCCCGACAGGCGATTCGTCGCGCTCTACGGTCATCCTAGCGGGCCGGCGCTCGGCGCGTTCGGGGAGCAGGACACCGCGGGTGCGATCACACGGGTGCGCGACCTCGCGGCGCAATACCAACAGTATTCGGCCGAGCCGGTGTTGCCTGCCTTCGAGATCATCGCGACGGTCGCGTCCGCCGATCCCGGTACCGACGGGCGTTTTTCGCGCGTCACCCCACCCGAGCAGCTTCGCCCGATCATCGACGAAGCGGAAGCGGCGGGCATCTACGTCGTACTGGATCTGCAGCCCGGCCATACACACTTCCTCGAGCAGGCCCGGATCTACGAAGAGTTTCTCGCGCGACCGAACGTCGGTCTCGCACTCGACCCGGAATGGCGGCTTGCGCCGGGGCAGCAGCACATGGTGCAGATCGGTTCGGTCGATTCGTCCGAGATCAACGAAGTGGTGGCATACCTCGCCGACCTCGTGCAGCGGCACGATCTGCCTCAGAAGATGCTCGTTCTGCATCAGTTCCGTAGTTCGATGATCACCACGCGCGAACTCGTCGACGCAGGCAGGCCGGAGGTTTCGGTGGTTCTGCACGCAGACGGACACGGCTCGCCCGCTCAGAAAATGGATACGTGGGGTGCGCTGCAACAAGGGCTCCCGCCACAGATCCACATGGCGTGGAAGAACTTCTACGACGAGGATGTGCCCACATTCACACCCGAGCAGACCATGACCGTCGAGCCGAAACCGGTGTTCGTGTCGTTCCAATGAGTACCGGCGAGTACTGCGGCATCCCCGTGGGCCCACTGGGACCGCAGGGGCACTAAACTATGGGCCGTCACGGCTTGAACACGCCTACCGTCAGGTGCCCGCGCCGTCGACTGTTCACCATCTACACGACACAGGGAGTTTGCACGTGAGCCAGAATGGCCGTCCAGTTGTCCTGATCGCCGACAAGCTTGCGCAATCGACCGTCGATGCCCTCGGTGACGGAGTCGAGGTGCGCTGGGTGGACGGCCCGGACCGCCCGGCCCTGTTGGCTGCGGTGCCCGACGCGGACGCATTGCTGGTGCGGTCGGCCACGACCGTCGACGCCGAAGTCCTCGCCGCAGCTCCGAAGCTGAAGATCGTCGGCCGCGCCGGTGTGGGTCTCGACAACGTCGACATCGCCGCCGCCACCGAGCGAGGCGTGATGGTGGTCAACGCTCCCACTTCGAACATCCACTCCGCCGCCGAGCACGCCGTCGCACTGCTGATGTCTGCAGCACGCCAGGTGCCCGCCGCCGACCGCACGCTGCGTGAGCGCACCTGGAAGCGCTCGAGCTTCAACGGCACCGAGATCCTCGGCAAGACGGTCGGTGTCGTCGGCCTCGGCCGGATCGGTCAGCTGTTTGCACAACGTCTCGCCGCGTTCGAGACCCACGTCATCGCGTACGACCCCTACCTGCCTGCCGCTCGCGCCGCACAACTCGGCATCGAACTCGTCGACATCGACGAGCTCGTCTCGCGCGCCGACTTCATCTCGGTTCACCTGCCGAAGACGAAAGAAACCGCGGGTCTGATCAACGCGGAGCGTCTCGCCACGGCGAAGAACGGCGTGATCATCGTCAACGCTGCGCGCGGTGGGCTCATCGACGAGGACGCACTGTACGACGCGCTCGTGTCGGGCAAGGTTCGTGCCGCCGGTCTCGACGTGTTCAACACCGAGCCGTGCACCGATTCGAAGCTGTTCGACCTCGACAACGTCGTCGTGACCCCGCACCTGGGTGCCTCGACCGCAGAAGCGCAGGACCGCGCAGGCACCGACGTTGCGAAGAGTGTGCTCCTTGCGCTCGCCGGCGAGTTCGTTCCCGACGCGGTCAACGTCTCCGGTGGCCCGGTCGGCGAAGAGGTTGCACCGTGGCTCGAACTCGTCCGCAAGCTCGGTCTGCTCGCAGGCACCCTGTCGCCGGAAGCCGTCCAGAACGTGCAGGTCATCGCGAGCGGCGAGCTGTCGGTGGAGAATGTCGAGATCCTCGGTCTCGCGGCGCTGCGGGGCCTCTTCTCGGCCAGCAGCGACGAGCCGGTCACCTTCGTCAACGCTCCGCAGCTCGCCGAGCAGCGCGGCGTCAGCATCGAGGTCGAGAGCGTCAGCGAGGCCCAGACCCACCGCAGTTCGGTCGAGGTACGCGCTGTGGCCGCCGACGGTGGCGTCACCACCGTCGCGGGCGCCCTCACCGGACTCCAGCAGGTCGAGAAGATCGTGAACATCAACGGCCGCAGCTTCGATCTGCGTGCCGAAGGGCACAACTTCATCGTCCACTACCAGGACCGGCCGGGCGTTCTCGGCACCCTCGGTACCGTGCTGGGTAACGCCGGCATCGATATCCAGGCTGCAGCACTGAGCCAGGACGCCGAAGGCCCCGGCGCAACTGTCATCCTGCGCGTCGCGCAGCTCGTCCCGGAGACAGAGGTCGCGCAGATCGTCGAACAGCTCGACGCGCGCGTGGCGCAGGTCGACCTGTCCTGATCATCGCTTTGCACCGTTCAGTGGCCGCGACCGTCCCGGACGGTCGCGGCCACTGTCGCACAGGAAGAGAGCACATAAAATGAAACTTGCGGTCATCCCCGGTGACGGCATTGGTGTCGAGGTCACGGCCGAGGCGCTGAAGGTCCTGAACAAGCTTGTTCCGGACCTCGAGACCACCGAGTACGATCTCGGTGCGCGCCGGTACAACGAGACCGGTGAGCTTCTGCCCGAGGCCGATCTCGCGGCGATCCGCGAGCACGATGCGATCCTGCTCGGTGCGATCGGCGACCCGCGGCTCGTCGGCCCCGGTATCCTCGAGCGGGGCCTGCTGCTGAACATGCGGTTCGCGCTCGACCACCACGTGAACCTGCGTCCGTCGCGGCTGTACCCGGGTTCGAAGTCTCCGCTCGCGGCAAATCCGGACATCGACTTCGTCGTGGTGCGAGAAGGCACCGAGGGGCCGTATACCGGCAACGGCGGTGCGATCCGCGTCGGGACCCCGCACGAGATCGCCACCGAGGTGTCGGTGAACACCTGGTTCGGTGCTGAGCGCGTCGTGCGTTATGCGTTCGAGCTGGCGCAGACCCGCCGCAAGCACCTCACGCTGATCCACAAGACGAATGTGCTGTCCAACGCCGGCGCGATCTGGACCCGCGCGGTCGAGACGGTCGGCAAGGAGTTCCCGGAGGTGGAGACCGCGTACTGCCACATCGACGCGGCGACCATCTACATGGTCGACGACCCGTCGCGTTTCGATGTCATCGTCACCGACAACCTGTTCGGCGACATCATCACCGATCTCGCGGGTGCGGTCACCGGCGGTATCGGCCTGGCTGCGAGCGCCAACATCGATGCGTCGGGAACGAACCCGTCGATGTTCGAGCCGGTCCACGGCTCGGCGCCGGACATCGCCGGCAAGGGCATCGCCGATCCGACGGCCGCGATCCTGTCCACGGCGCTGCTGCTGCGTCACCTGGGACGTGACGAAGATGCCGCGCGTGTCGAGTCCGCGGTCGAGGCAGATCTGGCCTCACGCGGTGATTCGCCGGTCGTGACCACCGAGATCGGCGACCGTATCACCGCCGCACTCTGAGCGACGGTGCGTGGTTCCGATGGCAGCTGCCATCGGAACCACGCACGACCTCAGTCCCGCTTCGGCACCACCGGAATCGCGGCCGCGGGTGCGATCGCCGACAGAGTGAATGCCAACGGAAAGCCGACCGTCGCGATGAGCGCACCGAATACCGGACCCACGGCGGCGGCGAAGACGAACTGACCGGTGTTCTGGACGCCGAGTGCCCGTCCACCCCAATAAGGTCCCGCTATTTCGGCGACCGCCGTGAACGCGAGGCCGTTCGGACTCGACGATGCGACCGAGGCGAGGAGCAGCACCGCAACAGCTGCGGGGGAGTCTGCGAGTGAGGTTGCTGCGAGTGCCAGCATCGACACCGCGGTGATCGCCGACACGATCCGCAGCGGGCCCAGTCTGCTGCCGACACGGTCCGACCACGCGCCCACCACGACTCGCGCGAGCGCCCCGAGAATCTGTGCCGCGGTGATGACCAGCCCGGCGCCGGTCTCGTCCCATCCGCGGTCGGCGATCAGCCAGACCAACGCGTATGTCCACACGACGTATTGGGGAATCACGAGCAGGATCGATGCGACATGGATACGGGTCAGCTCAGCGCCGGTCCGGTACGGGTTCGTCAACGCTCCGGTGCGCGCTGCCTCGGCCCGGTCGGGACGAGGCGGGTCGACGATCCCGACTGCGCACGCCACGGCGGCGACGCCGCATACGATCGCGGGAAAGGCCAGTGCCCAGGCGGTCCCGTGATCGCGTGCCAGTTGCGGAATGACGAGTGCGGAGGCGGCGACGCCGAGCGGCACCGACATCTGACGGATACCCATTGCGAGCCCGCGCTGATGTATCGGAAACCAGCCGACCACGACGCGACCGCTCGCAGCGTTGGCACTCACTGCGCCCGCGCCGGCACACGCGAGAAGAACTCCGAGGGCGGCCGGTGACGTGGTGAACGTCGCAGCGGTGACTGCGGTGGCCGTGATCGCCATGCCTGTGGACAGGGCGAGGCGTTCGCCGAAGCGATCGGCGAGGGCACCCCACGCGACGAGGGTGAACATTCCGCCGAACAGTGGTGCGGCAGCAAGGGTTCCCGACTGAGCGAGGGTGTATCCGGCGTCGTCGTGCCAGGTGGGGATGAGGAATGCGGCACCGTTGACCACTGTCGCCTGGGCGGTCTGGGCGAAGACGCCCAGCGCCAGGATCAGCCATCGTCGGTTCCCGATGGTGAGGACACTCATTGTTTCTCACTATCTGAGATAAAAATCCCGTTATTTGAAACCTGGGAGAACTCTATACCTGCGGGGGCCGCGCGTCGATCCAAGGGTCGGGCGACCGATAGACTCCCGGCATGCGCCTTGGTCGAATTGCCAGTCCGGACGGTGTCGCCTTCGTCAGCATCGAAGGCGAGGGAGACTCTGCGATCGCGAAAGAGATCGCCGAGCACCCGTTCGGTACGCCCACGTTCACCGGCCGGAGCTGGCCGCTTGCGGATGTGCGATTACTCGCACCGATCCTGGCGAGCAAGGTCATTGCGGTCGGGCGCAACTACGCGGCCCACGCGGAGGAGATGGGCAACGATGTCCCCGAGGAACCTGTGATCTTCCTCAAGCCCAACACCTCCATCATCGGACCGGGGGCGCCCATCGTGATTCCGCGGAACACGTCGCTCGTGCACCACGAGGCCGAGCTGGCGGTGGTGATCGGTCGCCCGTGCAAGGACGTCACCGCGGCGAAGGCCCGCGAGGCGATCCTCGGCTATACGGTCGCCAACGACGTGTCCGCCCGTGACCATCAGGCGAAGGACGGTCAATGGGGCCGCGCCAAGGGGCACGACACGTTCTGCCCCCTCGGGCCCTGGATCGAAACCGATCTCGACGCCTCGGATCTCGAGATCTCTGCCGAGGTCAACGGACAGCCTCGTCAACGCAGCCGGACTTCGATGATGGTGCACGATATTCCCGCACTCGTGGAATGGGTATCGGCGATCATGACCTTGCTGCCGGGCGACGTGATCCTCACGGGTACGCCGGAGGGCGTCGGGCCGATCGAGGCCGGCGACACCGTCTCGGTCACGGTCGAGAAGATCGGAACGCTCACCAACCCCGTGGTCGGCAAGGGCGCCTGAGCTGTCGGTCCGCCGTTCCCGCGGCGCGGTCGAGGGCTAGCCTGGGAGGGTCTTTGAATTTCCGTCCCTCGACCCGAGTGAGCCGATGACCACCAGCGAAGTTCGCGTCCGTTTCTGTCCGTCCCCGACCGGCACCCCGCATGTCGGCCTTGTGCGCACCGCCTTGTTCAACTGGGCATTCGCGCGGCACCACGGCGGCACGTTCGTCTTTCGTATCGAAGACACCGACGCCGCCCGGGACAGTGAGGAGTCGTACCAGGCAATCCTCGACGCATTGCGTTGGCTCGGTCTCGAATGGGACGAGGGTCCGGAGGTGGGTGGCCCCTACGAGCCCTACCGGCAGTCGCAGCGACGGGATCTGCATCTCGACGTCGTCGCGAAGCTCCTCGCGGCCGGTGAGGCCTACGAGTCGTTCTCGACGCCCGAGGAGGTCGAAGCGCGGCACAAGGCGGCGGGCCGCGATCCCAAGCTGGGATACGACAATTTCGACCGTGACCTGACCGCCGAACAGAGGCAGGCCTACCTCGACGAGGGGCGCAAGCCGGTCGTGCGGCTCCGGATGCCCGCCGAGGATCTGACCTGGAACGACCTCGTGCGCGGTGAGACAACGTTCAAAGCGGGTACCGTGCCCGATTTCGCACTCACCCGAGGCAACGGGATCCCGCTGTACACGCTCGTGAACCCGGTCGACGACGCTCTGATGAAGATCACACATGTGCTGCGGGGCGAGGATCTGCTCTCCTCGACGCCTCGTCAGCTCGCGCTGTACGCAGCACTGCAGCGCATCGGTGTGGCTGATTTCACGCCTGAGTTCGGGCATCTGCCGTTCGTGATGGGCCAGGGCAACAAGAAGCTGTCCAAGCGCGACCCGGAGTCGAACCTCTTCCTTCACCGGGACCGCGGATTCATTCCCGAGGGCCTGCTCAACTACCTCGCACTCCTCGGCTGGGGGCTCGCCGACGACCGTGACGTGTTCTCGCTCGAAGAAATGGTCGCAGCGTTCGACATCTCCAAGGTCAACTCGAATCCGGCCCGTTTCGACCAGAAGAAGGCAGATGCGATCAATGCCGAGCACATCCGGTTGCTTGCGCCCGCCGACTTCGCGACCCGCCTGAAGGCATTCCTTGTCGAGCACGGGCACATCACCGCAGACGTCGACGACAGACTCTTCGCAGTGGCCGCAGACCTCGTCCAGACCCGCATCGTCGTCCTCAGCGATGCGTGGGGCCTGTTGAAGTTCCTGTTCGTCGACGAGGCGGACTTCGAACTGGACGAATCATCCGCGGCGAAGAACCTCAAAGACGATGCCGCGGCGGTGCTCGACGCGACGATTGCGGCCGTCGAGGGCCTCGACGCATGGACCACCCCCGAACTCGAGGGTGCGCTCAAGACGAAACTGATCGACGATCTCGGCCTCAAGCCGCGGAAGGCGTTCGCGCCTGTTCGCGTTGCCGTGACGGGCTCGCATGTGAGCCCGCCGCTCTACGAGTCGATGGAACTGCTCGGCCGCGAGCGGTCGCTCGCGCGTCTGCGGGCGGCCCGCGCCACGATCGTCTGACCGATGCTGAGGTCGGATCGGACCGACCCTCAGGAGAAGGGCAATCGCCGGTACGGGCGGTTGCCCTTCGGGTCTTCCTGGGGGATGGACCCGTTCGGGGAAGGCGAGCAAACTTATGGCTCTGAACAGGCGATTTGTGGTTCCGTACCCCCTTGGTGTTAATCTTCTTCTCGGTTCGGAACGGAGGCCGGAGCGCGAACAGCGCAGGCCGAAGGAACAGACCATTGGGGTATGGTGTAATTGGCAACACAGCTGATTCTGGTTCAGCCATTCTAGGTTCGAGTCCTGGTACCCCAGCTGCGATACGGTGATTTGCTATCGTATCTCTGCCGGTTTATGCTGGCTGAGCTTCCTCCGGGGAGCGCAAACAGAAGAAGATCCTGGCCCCGTCGTCTAGCGGCCTAGGACGCCGCCCTCTCACGGCGGTAGCGTGGGTTCGAATCCCATCGGGGCTACCATGGATCTCCTCCGACCTCCGGGTCGGAGGGATTCTTCTTCTGTAGGGTTCGATCGCCGGACACGGTCGATCGAGTCCGGGTAAGTTCTCGGCCCCGTCGTCTAGCGGCCTAGGACGCCGCCCTCTCACGGCGGTAGCGTGGGTTCGAATCCCATCGGGGCTACAACGAAGAAGACCCTCCGGATCTCCGGAGGGTCTTCTTTCGTTTCCATCACCCGCTCTTGCGCCGGAACTGCCGATGATGATCGGCGTTCGCGTGCGGCCCGTGCGCCTTCGACGTCGCGTCGAGGTGTGCGGTGCCGCCGTTCTTGTTCTGCTTCTTGCGTTCGAGTGCTGCGAGGAACTCTGCCCTGATGCGTTCTTTTGCCGGGTCGGTCATTGTCCTACCTCCCTCCTGATGGCGAATGTAGCGCGACGGGAGCGGACTTGTCGCGTGAATATTGCAGTCAGCGACCGGCGCGAGGAAGATACGCGGCTGTCGTGCCGCCGAGAGGAACCGCGGGCATTCCGAGCTTGCGGTGGTCCCAGGACCGAACGCGTTGCGGTACCACCCGCACCGCCACCCTCTTGTGCATCATCTGTTCGACGGCTTGGCGCATGGCATCGGTGTACGGGCCGGTGTAGCGTTCCCACACGTCCTTGCAGACGTCGAACAGGATGTCGCGATCGTCGACGATCTCGGCACGGCCTTCGATCGAGACGCCGCGCAATTGGTCGTACGTATCGCCGGCCTCGACGAGTGCCGTGATGCGATGGTCGCGGCGAAGGTTGACGACCTTCTGCGATTTCGCCTTCGTCTCGAACCAGATCTCGCCGTTACGCACGGCGTACCACATGGCCACCAGATGTGGTGCGCCGTGCGGTCCCAGCGACGCCAGTGTGGCAACGCGGCTCTGGTGTAGGAAGTCGCTGATTTCCGGTTCTGTCATCGTGATCTCTGCGCGGCGATTCGTTCCCATGCGCAGAACTGTGGCACACCCCGCTGGGGTGTGCCACCAACGCGTCCAGCGTTGCGGCGACGTGAAACCCGCGGATTACAAGCGCTTGTGCAGAGCGTCTGCGGCGGCGAGCAGGTCGGCGGCCCAGCGGGCCCCCGGCCGACGGCCCATTCTGTCGATCGGGCCGGAGACCGAGATCGCTGCCACGACTGTGCCATTGCTGTCACGTACCGGCGCAGCCACGGAGGCTACACCTGGCTCGCGTTCGGCTGCGCTCTGCGCCCACCCTCGCCGACGGACTTCGGAGAGCACGCGTTCCCCGAATGCGGCATCGGGGAGGAGGGTGCGCTGGGTGGCCGTATCGGCCCATGCGAGCAGAACTTTGGCGCCGGATCCGGCCGTCATGGGCAGACGCGCGCCGACGAGAACACTGTCGCGTAGGCCGGTCGGAGGTTCGAGCGCGGCGATGCAGATGCGCTGGGTGCCGTCCCGGCGGTACAGCTGCACGCTCTCTCCCGTGATCTCGCGAAGGCGGGGGAGGACCAGTGAGGCGGCTTCGAGGAGCGTATCGCCCGCGCCCGCAGACAGTTCGGCCAGACCGGGCCCCGGGCGCCATTGGCCGTCGCCGTCACGCATGAGCAGGCGATGTACCTCGAGCCCGACCGCGAGGCGGTGGGCAGTTGCGCGCGGTAGACCGGTGCGCGCACACAGCTCGTTGAGGTTGCATGGTTGCTCCGCTACCGCATGGAGCACCGCCATAGCTTTGTCCAGCACGCCGATCCCGCTATGCTGTCTCATAGGTCGATACATCCGTCTCGCATAGTGGGAAGCATAGCGCATCCGATTCGAGACGGACACGGCACCAGGCGCGACTCGGACAGCCCTGAGATCCGGGTTCGCGCACGGCACGTACGACAGGTGGAGAAGATGGCTGGAAAGACTCTGGCAGAGAAGGTGTGGGACCAGCACGTGGTTGTGCGCGGTGAGGGAGAGGGATCGGCGCGTAGACCCGACCTGATCTACATCGACCTGCATCTCGTACACGAGGTAACGAGCCCGCAGGCGTTCGACGGTCTGCGGCTGGCCGGACGAGGCGTGCGTCGTCTCGATCTGACGATTGCGACCGAAGACCACAACGTCCCGACAATCGACATCGACAAGCCGATTGCTGATCCGGTGTCGCGCACGCAGGTCGAGACGCTTCGCCGAAACTGTGAAGAGTTCGGCGTGCGCTTGCATCCCATGGGCGACCTCGAGCAGGGCATCGTCCACGTGGTCGGACCTCAACTCGGACTGACCCAGCCCGGCATGACGGTGGTGTGCGGCGACAGCCACACCGCCACCCACGGTGCGTTCGGCGCGATCGCGATGGGTATCGGCACCAGCGAGGTCGAACACGTTCTGGCGACACAGACCTTGTCGCTGCGCCCGTTCAAGACGATGGCGATCAACGTCGATGGCGAACTGCCACCGGGCGTCACGAGTAAAGACCTGATTCTCGCGATCATCGCTCAGATCGGTACCGGCGGTGGACAAGGTTATGTGCTCGAGTATCGCGGTGAGGCGATCCGCAAGCTGTCGATGGAATCTCGGATGACGATCTGCAACATGTCGATCGAGGCGGGTGCCCGCGCAGGAATGATTGCACCCGACGACATCACCTACGAATTCCTCCGGGGACGTCCGCACGCACCGCAAGGTGCCGAGTGGGACGCTGCGGTGGCCGAGTGGGAACAGCTGAAGACGGACGAGGACGCCGTTTTCGACGCTGAGGTCCACATCGATGCCAGCGCATTGACCCCGTTCGTGACGTGGGGAACCAATCCGGGGCAGGGGCTTCCGCTCGGCGGAGCGGTGCCGATTCCGGATGAGATCGCCGACGAGACCGAACGTCTGGCAGCCGAGAAGGCAGTGCGCTACATGGACCTCGAGCCGGGGATGCCTTTGCGCGATATCAAGATCGACACAGTCTTCGTCGGATCGTGCACCAACGGCCGTATCGAAGACTTGCGGGCAGTTGCGGACGTTCTGAAGGGCCGCAAGGTCGCTGAGGGTGTTCGGATGCTCGTTGTACCCGGATCGATGCGTGTTCGTGCTCAGGCCGAGTCCGAAGGTCTCGGTGAGATCTTCGTTGCGGCAGGCGCGGAATGGCGTCAGGCCGGCTGCTCGATGTGCTTGGGAATGAACCCTGATCAGCTTGCGCCCGGCGAGCGCTCCGCATCCACGTCGAACCGCAATTTCGAAGGCCGCCAGGGCAAGGGTGGGCGAACGCACCTCGTGTCCCCGGCTGTGGCGGCTGCCACTGCCGTTCGCGGCACACTGTCCGCCCCGGCGGATCTGGACTAGAGCACGGGACGAGGAGAGAATTCGATGAAAGCCTTCACCACCGTAAAAGGCATCGGCGTTCCGCTACGCCGGTCCAATGTCGACACCGATCAGATCATCCCTGCCGTCTACCTGAAACGGGTCACCCGCACGGGATTCGAGGACGGACTGTTCGCCGGATGGCGCACCGATCCGGCGTTCGTCCTCAACACGCCACCGTTCGACCGCGGAAGTGTTCTCGTTGCAGGCCCGGATTTCGGAACGGGATCCTCCCGAGAGCATGCCGTCTGGGCCCTGTCCGATTATGGGTTCCGGGTGGTGATCTCGTCGCGTTTCGCCGATATCTTCCGCGGCAACGCCGGAAAGGCCGGATTGCTCGCCGCTCAGGTGAGTCAGGACGATGTCGAATTGCTCTGGAAACTCATCGAACAGCAGCCGGGTCTCGAACTCGAGGTGAGTCTGGAGAACAGGACTGTGACCGCTGGAACAACCGTGGTGCCGTTCACCATTGACGACTACACCCGGTGGCGTCTGATGGAAGGTCTTGACGACATCGGCCTGACATTGCGCCAGGTAGAGGCGATTTCCGAGTACGAGAAGGCAAGGCCTTCCTGGAAACCGCGCACCATCTCAGCGCCCTGATCGAAGGCTTTCGACGCCGCCTGGCAGGCCCGAGCCGAACCGTTGTTCGGCTCGGGCCTGCCGTGTATTTGCATGAGAATTGGCGTGGCACATAGACTCTTGACCGTTTGCGGGGCTACCGTGGACTCGAGTCGGTCTGACGGTGGACCGTGATATGCGGAGGAAATCAATGAACAAGGCAGAATTGATCGATGTTCTGACCGAGAAGCTCGGTTCGGACAGGCGCACCGCGACGGACGCTGTCGAGCACATCGTCGACGCGATCGTTCGCGCCGTACATGCCGGCAACAGCGTCACCATCACCGGTTTCGGTGTCTTCGAGCAGCGTCGTCGCGCGGCTCGTGTTGCTCGCAACCCGCGGACGGGTGAGACCGTCAAGGTCAAGCCGACGTCGGTTCCGGCGTTCCGTCCGGGTGCTCAGTTCAAGGCGGTCATTGCCGGGACACAGAAGCTTCCGGCGAGCGGTCCGGCAGTCAAGCGTGGTGCCGCTGCTGCAGTGAAGAAGGCTGCCGCGGCGAAGAAGGCCGCGAAGAAGACCACGGCGGCCAAGAAGACCACGGCGGCCAAGAAGACCACCGCAGCCAAGAAGACCACCGCAGCCAAGACCACGGCGGCCAAGAAGACCACCGCGGCCAAGACCACGGCAGCCAAGAAGACCACGGCAGCGAAGAAGACCACCGCGGCCAAGACCACGGCAGCCAAGAAGACCACGGCAGCCAAGAAGACCACCGCGGCGAAGAAGGCTCCGGCCAAGACCACGGCGGCAGCGAAGAAGACCACCGCGGCGAAGAAGGCTCCGGCCAAGAAGACCACGGCGGCAGCGAAGAAGACCACCGCGGCGAAGAAGGCTCCGGCCAAGAAGACCACGGCGCGCAAGGCCGCAGGCAAGAAGTAGGCCTGTCCGGTATCTGATCGGCCCGTCCACTGCGGGCTGAGTCCTCCGGCGGCTATCGGGAGATCCGGTAGCCGCCGGAGGTGTATCCGGCGGAAGTCGAGTACCGGGATTCGCGTCGGCGAATTCCAGTAGCGCTCAGGGACGATCGGATGCGAACGGAGTGTCCAGATATTCGGCCGCAACGAGCTTCCCGTCGTGGAACGACAGGACCCACGTGCTCGCCTTACGGGTACGTCCCTCGGGGAGGTCGAATCCCGACTTTTCCGCCCACCACTGGAGCAGGCCCGGAATCACGCCGCCCTGACTGCACAGGACGGGTACCTTCCCGTTCTCGATGACCTCCGCAATCCGTTTGTGAGCGAGCGAGGGATCGGCTGCGTAATCCTCTTCCGAGAGCATCGGCTCCAGAGCGATTTCGAGATCGAGGTGATCAGCGAGCGGCTCGATGGTCTCGATACACCGCGTACGGTCTGCGGAGAAGACGGCATCGGCGCCGAACGCGGACAGCTGGGGTACAAGTGCCGCGGCCTGTCGCAGACCCTTTTCCTCGAGCGGGCGGGCCCGGTCGTCGCCGTCGTAGTCCTTACGACTACCCGCCTTGGCGTGGCGTACCAGGAGCACTGTCCGAGTATCGGGAGGCAACTCCAGGAACCGGCGCAATACAGTGTGATCCATCGAGTACGACAGCTCGTCGAAGGCGATATCGGGCGAAACCCATCGGAGTATGTCCACTTCGTCGTTCGGGACGAACTCGCCCGAGGTGCACCGCGCGGTCCAGTAATCGACCTGCTTGCGCTGATCCGTACCGGGCATCGGATAGGTGACACGTCCGAGGCCACGTCCGAGCTCGGCCCGGAATCCGGTCTCCTCCTCGGTTTCCCTCAGCGCCGCAATGATCGCCGTCTCCCCGGGGTCGAGTTTGCCTTTCGGGAGAGTCCAGTCGTCGTACCTCGGCCGGTGGACCATGGCCAACTCCAGGCCGCTCGCGCTCGGCCTCCAGAGCAGCGTCCCCGCCGCGAAAATGTCCGTGGGTGACGAATTGTCCGATGCCTCGGCCACCTGTCCTCCGTTCACGAGGTGCGAATTCTCATGAGCTCGACCTGATGGTCGCGCGCGGCGGTTCCCGGCGCGGGGCTCGCGGACCAGACACCATCGGATTCCAAAGTCCAGCATCGAGTTGCAGGATCCAGCGCCGAGTCGAAGATCTGACCCAGCTGCAAGCACAGTTGGGGATCCTTCACCTGGACCATGACTTCGACGCGGCGGTCGAGATTTCGGTGCATCATGTCGGCGCTGCCGATCCAGAACTCGTTGCTGCCACGGAAATGAAGGATGCGGGAGTGCTCGAGGAATCGTCCCAGAATGGAGCGTACGGTGATGTTCTCGCTCAACCCCGGCACACCCGGCTGAAGCGCACAGATACCGCGAACGACGATCTCCACGGAGACGCCGGCACGTGAAGCGCGGTACAGCGCGTCGATGACCTGTTCGTCGACGAGCGCGTTGGCCTTGAGGCGGATTCCGGTGGGCTTGCCTGTCGCGTGATGCTCGATCTCGCGCTCGATGCGCTCGATGATGCCCTTCCGAACGCCGTGCGGAGCGACGAGGAGGTTGCGGTACTGCGCCTTTCGGGAGTACCCGGTGAGCGTATTGAACAGATCGGTCAGGTCGGAACCGATCTCGGGTGAGCATGTGAGAAGACCCACATCCTCGTACAGACGAGCAGTTTTCGGATTGTAGTTGCCTGTGCCGATGTGGCAGTAGCGCCGGATCGTCGACCCCTCACGGCGCACCACGAGCGAGGTCTTGCAGTGTGTCTTGAGGCCCACCAGCCCGTACACCACGTGCACGCCTGCCTGCTCGAGCTTGCGAGCCCACTGGATGTTCGCCTGCTCGTCGAACCTCGCTTTGATCTCGACAAGCGCGACGACCTGTTTGCCTGCCTCCGCTGCGGCGATGAGTGCATTGACGATGGGGGAGTCTCCGGAAGTGCGATACAGCGTCTGCTTGATGGCCAGCACCTGGCTGTCGGCAGCCGCCTGTTCGATGAAGCGTTGCACGCTCGTCGAGAACGACTCGTACGGATGATGAACGAGCACGTCGCCCTCACGCAGTGTCGAGAACACGCTCTTCGGGGTTTCGCGTTCACCGAAGGCCGGGTGGGTCGCGGGCACGAACGGAGCATCCTTGAGATCCGGGCGGTCCACAGCGTGCACCTGCCAGAGACTGGACAGATCGAGCAGACCCGGCAGTTGCACTACATCGGACGGATCCACATCGAGCTCTCGCAGCAGCAATTCGAGCATGTGCTCGGTCATGTCGTCGGAGACCTCGAGGCGCACGGGAGACCCGAAGCGCCGGCGCGCGAGTTCACGTTCGAGGGCCTGCAGCAGATCTTCGTCGCGATCCTCCTCGACATCGAAATCCGCGTTACGGGTGACTCGGAAGGCGTGGTGCTCGACGACCTCCATGCCGGGGAACAGAACGTCGAGGTGCGCAGCGATCAGTTCTTCCAGCGGGAGGAAGGCCGGAATCCGGTGTGACGTGTCGACCTGGTCGACCCGGACATAGCGGTCGACGTTGTCGGGGACCTTCACGCGTGCGAAATGCTCGCCCGCTGAATTCAGGTCTTTCACAGTGACAGCAAGATTCAAGCTCAACCCGCTGATATACGGGAACGGGTGGGCCGGGTCCACGGCGAGCGGGGTCAGGACGGGAAAGATCTGCTCGGCGAAATATCGTGTCAACCGCGTCTTCTGGGGCTCGTCCAGATCCGACCAACGGATGATCGAGATGCCTTCGGCGGCAAGAGCGGGAAGCACCGATTCGAGGAAGACCTGGGCCTGGCGGCCGGCGAGCTCCTGTGTGCTCGACGCTATCAATGCGAGTTGTGCCCTCGGCGACAGGCCGTCGGCGGAGCGTACCGACAGCCCTGTTTCCGCGCGCCGTTTGAGGCCTGCGACACGCACCATGTAGAACTCGTCGAGATTGGACGCGAAGATCGCCAGGAACTTGGCTCGCTCGAGCAACGGTATCGATTTGTCCTCGGCGAGTGCGAGTACTCGCGCATTGAAATCGAGCCAGCTCAGTTCGCGGTTGAGGTATCGGTCGGCCGGGAGTCCCTCCGTGCCGAGCGTGCGATGTTCGGCTGCGGCGGGCGGGGCGGCGGGTGTTGCGGTGCCTCGCACTGGTCGGGAAACGGCGCGGGCGGGGACTGCATCTTCGAATCCGACATTCGAGTCGGTGGTATCGCCGTGGGTCACTACCTCATTGTTGCAGGAACACCGTGGATCCGTGACCACACCGTCGTCGGTGCTCGCCGTTCCGTCGATCGTGTGCCGTCGGGGTGGCGGTGCGGTGCGTCGCAAGGACGATCGGCAATCGATCCGGCTCACCCGCAACGGGTTCAGCATCCGAGGCAACCGGAAGCTGTGCTCGGTGGGGAGTGTGACTCGTCGGAACAAGAACTCACTGAGGTGACGTGTAGCGCTGCGGCAGGAATCCCGGTTGTTCGAGGCCGGGAGGACGTCACTCAGTGGACGCCGGGAGACCGCTCCGTGAGCGCGAACCCGATCCGGTCCAGAACTCGGCTCGTGGCATCGCCGGTGCCGAGCCGGACGGCGGCCTCGAGATCGTCGAGGGTATCGACGTCCAAACGCAATCCGTCCAGAGGTTCCGTCAGAGCCCTTGCCCCGGACCGGACGTGTCGTCGTGCGGAGTCGATACCGAACATCGGCTCGAGCGGGCGACCAGGCGTGCATTGGAACAGCGCAGCAGTTCCGTCTCCGGTGTGGTCCGCGACGATCGCTCTGCCGAACCGCCTCGATTCGGTGAGCGCGGCCGCGAGTTCCGATGATCGCAACGCCGGAAGATCCGCATGGAGCGCGACGAGATCGGTTTCGGGTGATTGCGCGCGGATGCGTGCCGCTGCGACCCCGAGCGCCGCGTTGAGGGGATCGGATTCCCCCCGGTAGGCAGGATCGGGCAGGACTCGTGCGCCGTGCGCGAACGCGACCTCGGTCGCGACCGGATCCGACGTCACCACGGTCGCGACGGAACCGGGTAACTCCAGTGCTGAGGCAAGGGTGTCGATGAGCATCGCAACAACCAGGTCGGAGCGCGTGGCCGGGTCGAAGACGTGCGCGAGCCGCGTCTTCGCCAGGCCCAAGGCCTTGACGGGGACGAGCACGTGCACAGCAGTCATGTCGTGGATTCTGCCAGTTCCGCCACCGGATGCATCCCGGCGTCCCGTCTCGCGGTGCACCCATCCCGTTTGGGCGATACTGGACGCACCCGTGGTGGAGACATGCATCCGGCGGGGCCGTGATGCGGTGAGACGACAGCGCGGCGAGACGACTGCGCAACGAGACGAATGAGGGGGACCGTGTGACCAAAGCGGCGATTCTGGGGGCGGGTTCATGGGGGACGGCGTTCGCGAAAGTTCTCGCCGAGGCGGGTACCGACGTGACCGTCTGGGCGCGTCGGGAGGAGATGGCACGTGCGATCGACGAGCGGCACGAGAATCCCGACTACCTCCCCGGTGTCCGTTTGCCCGCGACCCTGTCGGCGACCTCCGATCACCGGGCGGCGCTGGACGGAGCCGACTTCGTCGTCCTCGCAGTCCCGTCCCAGGCGCTGCGCAGCAATCTCGCCGAGTGGCGGGACGACATCGACTCGGGCACGACCCTACTCAGTCTCGCGAAAGGGATCGAGAGCGGCACGCTGATGCGGATGAGCCAGGTGATCGGTCAGGTCACGGGGGCGGAACCGAACCGGATCGCGGTGCTGTCCGGGCCGAATCTCGCGCGTGAGATCGCCGCGGGTCAACCCGCAGCCACGGTGATCGCGTGCCCCGATTCCACCCGCGCAATGCAGATTCAGAAGTCCTCTGCCACAGGTTATTTCCGTCCCTACACGAACACGGACGTCGTCGGGTGCGAGATCGGCGGCGCGTGCAAGAACGTGATCGCACTCGCGTGCGGGATGGCTGCCGGTGTGGGGCTGGGAGACAACACGGTGGCGAGCATCATCACCCGCGGCCTGGCCGAGATCATCCGCCTCGGAACCGCGCTCGGGGCGAAGCCTGCGACGTTGGCGGGTCTGGCGGGGGTGGGTGATCTCGTCGCCACCTGCACCTCGCCGCTCTCGCGCAACCGCACCTTCGGTGAGCGGCTCGGTCGGGGCGGGACCCTCGAGAGTGCGCAGGAGGCGACGCACGGCCAGGTGGCCGAAGGAGTCAAATCCTGCACATCGGTGCGGGAACTCGCCGCCAGTTACGATGTCGAGATGCCTCTCACGGATGCCGTGCACCGCGTCTGCCACGAGGGTATGTCGGTTCAGGACGCGATCGGGTTGCTGCTCGGCCGCCGCATCAAGCCGGAGTGACCCGATGCTCGGAGATTCGACCCGCTGTGTCGAAGCTGTTGCCGTAGAAGGTGTTCCGGGAGATCCGTTGCAACCCGGCCCGGTGCTCGCGGCGCCGTATCGACTCGGTGAGGACGAAAGCGCCGCGTCGGACACCTACGCCCGCGCGTCGAACCCCGGGTGGCGCCACCTCGAACGGGCGCTCGCGAGCCTCGAGGGCGCGTCGTCGGCTCGCGTCGTCGGCTCCGGAATGTCCGCGATCACCGTCGCGCTCCGTTCGCTCGCGTGCCCCGGCGGAGTGGTCGTGGTCCCGTCGGACGGGTACTACCAGGTTCGCAAGTACGCGCGTGACTGTCTCGAACCGTTCGGTGTGGTGGTCCGCGAGCTATCTGTGTCCGAGTTCGGTGACGGCACACTCACCGCAGTGCTCGCGGACGCGCACGCGGGTGCGCTGGTTCTCGTCGAGACTCCGTCCAACCCGGGACTCGACACCGTGGACCTCACTGCGACGGCGGCGACGTGCCGTGCGGTAGGCGCCCTTCTCCTCGTCGACAACACCACCGCCACACCGCTCGGACAACAACCGCTCGGTCTCGGTGCGGACGTCGTGGTCGCGAGCGGTACCAAATCACTCAGCGGACACAGTGATCTCCTGTTCGGATACATCGCGGTGCGTGACGATGCGCTGCTTCCACGGCTCGACCGTGAACGGTTGCTGTCGGGGACGGTGTTGGGGCCGTTCGAGACCTGGCTCGCCCATAGGAGTCTCGGAACGGCAGGTCTGCGCTTCGAGCGACAGTGCGCAAACGCGCAGGCCATCGCGCAGATGTTGGCCGAGCATCCCGCTGTCGCGGACGTGCGCTATCCGGGCCTGCCGACGGATCCGGCCCACCCGGTTGCTGCGGCGCAGATGCGCAGGTTCGGCCCGCTCGTGACCTTCCTACTGGACGACTCCGACTGCTTCCACCGGTTCGTTCGAAGGTCGGAGTTGGTGGTCTCTGCAACCAGCTTCGGAGGCATCCATACAACAGCGGATCGGCGCGCCCGCTGGGGCGATCCGGTACCCCCGGGGTTCGTGCGCCTATCGTGCGGTATCGAGGACACCGAGGATCTGCTCTCCGATCTCGACGTGGCGCTGCGCACCTCGTGAACGACGGGAAACCGGCTGGGGCGAGGACCGGTCCTACCGGTACCGTGTGTGCCGTGAGTAACCCCCGCACCCGGGTGGCTGTCGTGTTCGGCGGCCGCAGCAACGAACATTCCGTCTCCTGCGTCTCGGCAGGCAGCGTCCTCCGCAACCTGGATCCCGACCTCTACGAAGCCGTCCCGGTCGGGATCACCGAGGACGGTGCCTGGGTACTCGCAAGCTCGGATCCGGAGAAGCTCGCGATGGCCGGGCGCGAACTGCCCGTCGTCGACACGACCGGTTCCGCACTTGTGCTCACCGCCGACCCGACCCGAAGCGGCGACCTCGTGGCCCTCGACGAAGGTGACTTCGGCAAGGTGTTCGCATCGGTCGACGTCGTTTTTCCCGTGTTGCACGGCGCCAACGGCGAGGACGGCACCCTCCAAGGTCTGTTGGAGCTTGCAGGAATTCCGTACGTCGGGCCGGGCGTTCTCGCCAGTGCGGCGGGTATGGACAAGGAATTCACCAAGAAGTTGCTCGCAGCCGAAGGTCTGCCGGTGGGCTTTCAGATCGTCCTCCGCCCAGGGGTCGCGACGCTCACCGACGAGCAGAAGGACAGCCTCGGCCTGCCCGTGTTCGTCAAGCCCGCGCGTGGTGGATCATCGATCGGTATCAGCCGAGTAACCGACTGGCCGTCGTTCGACGCCGCAGTGGACAAGGCACGCCTGCACGATCCGAAGGTCATCGTCGAGTCGGCGATCGTCGGCCGCGAGGTCGAATGCGGCGTCCTCGAGTTCCCCGATGGAGAAGTCCGGGCCAGCGTCGTCGCCGAGATCCGCATGCCGGATTCGTCGGGCAACCACGAAGCGTTCTACGACTTCGACACCAAGTACCTCGACGACGTGTGTGAATTCGACGTCCCGGCCAAGCTCGACGATGAGATCTCCGCCGAGATCCGCGACCTGGCGGTGCGTGCCTTCCGCGCACTCGACTGCCAGGGACTCTCCCGGGTGGACTTCTTCGTCACCGAGGACGGTCCGGTGATCAACGAGATCAACACCATGCCCGGATTCACCTCGATCTCGATGTATCCGCGGATGTGGGAGGCTGCAGGCATCGACAACCGCGAACTCGTCTCGACGCTGATCCGCACTGCACTCGCTCGGGGAACCGGGCTGCGCTGACCATCGACCCGGATCCGGTACCGCCGGCGATCCGGTACGGCCGGCCTGTCGGCTCCGTCACCGACGCGACTACGCTGTGGTCATGACTGCCGTGACCCCTGACTCCACCGCATCCGATTCCGCGGAAGCCCAGGCGATCGACACACGCGAAGCGGTACACGCTGCCGCACGCGCCGCCCGTGTCGCCTCCCGGCGTCTCGCCCTCCTCACCACCGCGCAGAAGGACGCTGCGCTCCACGCCGCAGCCGATGCAGTTCTCGCGGCATCGGATGCGGTTCTCGCGGCCAACGCGGTCGACATCGACACGGCGCGTGCGGGCGGTACCGAAGAGTCGCTCCTCGATCGACTGCGCCTGACCGAGGCTCGTATCGAGGGCATCGCATCGGGTCTGCGTCAGGTCGCGGGGCTGCCCGATCCGGTCGGCGAAGTGGTGCGCGGTTCCACGTTGCCCAACGGCCTCGAACTCCGCCAACTCCGTGTGCCACTCGGCGTGGTGGGCATGGTCTACGAGGCGCGGCCGAATGTCACCGTCGACGCGTTCGGTCTAGCTCTCAAGTCGGGCAACGCAGCGTTGTTGCGCGGCTCGTCGTCCGCGGCACACTCGAATGCGGCGCTTGTCGAGGCGCTGCGGAATTCGCTCGCCGCTCAGGGACTCCCCGAGGATGCCGTGCAGTTGCTGCCGAGCGCCGACCGGTCGTCGGTGACGCATCTGATCCAGGCCCGCGGGCTCGTCGACGTGGTCATCCCGCGCGGCGGCGCCGGCCTGATCGCGGCCGTGGTCCGCGACGCGACGGTGCCCACCATCGAAACCGGTGTGGGCAACTGCCACGTGTACATCCACTCTGCCGCCGACCTGGAGATGGCCGAGAAGATCGTCGTCAACGCGAAGACACGGCGTCCGAGTGTGTGCAACACCGTCGAGACGATCCTCGTGGACAAGGCCATCGCCGACACCGCGGTGCCGAAGCTGTTGCAGGTGCTGCAATCCCACAGCGTCACCGTGCACGGCGACCTGCCCGGACTGGTGCCTGCAACCGAGGACGATTGGACCCAGGAGTACCTCACGCTCGATGTGGCGCTCGCGCTCGTCGACGATCTCGAGGCCGCAGTCGGGCATATCGACACGTACGGCACCGGCCACACAGAAGCGATCGTCACGTCGGATCTCGCTGCGGCCCGAGAGTTCACCGCTCGTGTCGATGCGGCGGCCGTGATGGTCAATGCCTCCACCGCGTTCACCGATGGTGAGCAGTTCGGGTTCGGTGCGGAGATCGGCATCTCCACTCAGAAACTGCATGCTCGGGGCCCGATGGGACTGCCCGAACTCACCTCTACGAAATGGGTGGTGTGGGGCGACGGCCACACGCGTCCCGCCTGACCAGCCCGATCAGCACGACGACCGATCAGCACGACGAAAGGACACAGCGTGGATCGTGCGCTGCCGACCACTCCGCCGATCTTCGCGGACGTCCAGGACGTGATCGACCGGCTCGCCGAGACCGGCTACCTCGCCGACAAGGCCACGGCCACGTCGGTGTTCCTCGCCGACCGGCTCGACAAGCCGCTGCTCATCGAAGGCCCCGCCGGCGTCGGCAAGACCGAACTGGCGAGGGCCGTTGCGCAGACCTCCGGTGCCGAACTGGTCCGGCTGCAGTGCTACGAGGGTGTCGACGAATCCCGCGCGCTCTACGAGTGGAACCACGCGAAACAGATTCTCCGTATCCAGTCGGCGGGCGCCGACGCCGCAGCAGACGGATCGTGGGATTCGACGAAGGAGGACGTCTTCTCCGAGGAGTTCCTGCTGTCGCGTCCCCTGCTCACCGCGATCCGGCGCGACGACCCGACGGTGCTACTGATCGACGAGGTCGACAAGGCCGACGTCGAGATCGAGGGCTTGCTCCTCGAGGTACTCAGCGACTTTGCCGTGACGGTCCCCGAACTCGGCACCATCCGGGCGTCCCGTAAGCCGTTCTCGGTCCTGACGTCCAACGCGACCCGCGAATTGTCCGAGGCCCTCAAGCGGCGATGCCTCTTCCTCCACCTCGATTTCCCGGATGCCGATCTGGAACGAAGGATCCTCGCGAGCCGGGTCCCCGAGCTGTCCGAAGCGGTCGCCGAGCAACTCGTCCGCACCGTCCATGTGTTGCGCGGCATGCAGCTCAAGAAAGTGCCATCGGTCGCCGAGACGATCGATTGGGGCCGGACGTTGCTCGCACTGGGGATGGACACCCTCGATGATGCGGCCGTACGCACCACTCTCGGGGTCGTCCTCAAGCATCGGTCCGATCAGGACCGTGCGGCAGCCGAGCTCCGGCTGAACTGACATGGCCGACGCACCGACATCCGGTCCGGGTGCAGCGCTGCGGGCCCCGTACGGCATTCCAGGTCATCTCGTCGGATTCGTCGAGGCACTGCGTCGTCGCGGCATCGCGGTGGGTCCGTCCGAGACTGTCGATGCAGGGCAGGTCATGTCGGTGATAGACCTGCTCGACCGGGAAATCCTCCGTGAAGGGCTGGCGTGCACACTCTTGCGTCGGCCGACCCACCGCCCGACCTTCGACGCGTTGTTCGATCTGTGGTTCCCCGCCGCGACCGGCAGGCGTGGCGCCGACGGTGCAGAGTTCACGTTGCCTCGAACGCCCTCCGGCGAGATCGACCTCGAGGCGGTCCGCGACCTGATCGCCGAACTCCTCGCCGACGATTCCCCGGACGCGCTTGCCGCGACCGAGATGCTCACCGCACAGCTCGTCGAAGCGCTCGGCCAGTACAAATCGTCGAACGGGCCGTCGTTCTCGGCGTACCAGACTCTGCGCGACGTCTCCCCGGAGACTCTGCTCACTCGAATTCTCGAGGGGCTCCTCGGCAACGGGTCCCGCGACGACCGCGACAGCGGTGACTACGAGACCGAGGTCGCGCGGCAGACCGCCGCACGCCGGATCGCCGACTTCCGGGCGATGATCGAACGGGAAACGCGCCGTCGCACCGCCGAACAACTCGGTCGCGAGCGAGTCGAGAAGTACGGGGTTCCGAAACTCGCGGAAGAAGTCGATTTCCTGCGCGCGTCCGACTCGGAGCTCGTTGCGTTGCGCCGACAGGTGATGCCGCTCGCACGTCTGCTCGCGAGCCGGCTCGCCGCGCGGCGCCGCCGGAGTCGCGCCGGTGCCATCGATCTGCGACGCACGCTGCGCAAGTCGATGTCAACAGGTGGTGTGCCTATCGATCTGGTCAATCGCAAGCCCCGCCCCGCGCGACCGGAACTCGTCGTCCTGTGTGATGTCTCAGGCTCGGTCGCGGGGTTCTCGCACTTCACGCTGCTGCTGGTCCACGCACTGCGCGAGCAGTTCTCGCGCGTCCGGGTGTTCGCGTTCATCGACACCACCGACGAGGTGACCCATCATTTCGCCGCAGGCATCGACCTCGGGACAGCGATGTCGCAGATGCTCCGCGAAGCGGAGCTGATCACATACGATGGCCACTCCGACTACGGCAACGCCTTCGCCACCTTCAACGAGAGGCACGCGCACAGCCTCACCAGCCGCAGTTCCCTCCTGATCCTCGGAGACGGGCGGAACAACTACCGCAACCCCAACCTCGATGCCCTCGGGCACATGGTCCAGGTGGCGCGGCACGCGCACTGGCTCAACCCGGAGCCGCGTGGGCAATGGGGCGCCGGGGACTCGGCAGCGCGGGTGTACAGCGAGGTCATCACCATGCACGAATGCCGTTCGGCGAAACAATTGGCCGAGGTGGTGGCTGCTCTGCTGCCGGTCTGATCGGACGGCCCCGCGGGCGCATGCCGGTCGTTCACCGCCGGGGCGCCCGGCCCCTGGCACCGCCGGCTGCGGGAGAAATCCCCGGTCAGTCATAGCGTGACGGACGTCAACCCGTAAGCTGGACAACCGTGCCTCAGCCATCCGACCGACACCCGGGGTCCCCGCGACGCCTGGGCGTGATGGGCGGAACATTCGATCCCATCCACAACGGTCACCTCGTCGCCGCGAGCGAGGTCGCCGCCAGATTCGGTCTCGACGAGGTGATCTTCGTACCGACCGGCCAGCCATGGCAGAAATCGGGTCGGCGAGTCAGCGCCGCCGAAGACCGGTACCTGATGACCGTCGTCGCGACCGCGTCGAACCCCCGATTCACGGTCAGCCGCGTCGATATCGATCGCGGTACTGCGACCTACACCGTCGATACGCTTCGCGACCTGCGAGAACAGTATCCGGACTCGGAACTGTATTTCATCACCGGCGCTGATGCCCTCGCCTCGATCCTGTCATGGCAGGACTGGCCGACGTTGTTCGAGCTCGCACGTTTCGTGGGGGTCTCCCGCCCCGGCTACGACCTCAGCGTGGAACACCTCGCCCCGCACCTCGAGGGACTTCCGGCCGAAGCGGTGAGCCTCGTCGAGATCCCGGCGCTGGCAATCTCCTCGACGGACTGCCGTACCCGAGTCAACAATCACCGTCCGGTCTGGTATCTCGTGCCCGACGGTGTGGTGCAGTACATCAGTAAGCGTCACCTCTATGTGGATGCACCCACATCGAACCACGTGAACACCGAGAGAAAGAGCACCTAGTGAGCGCAACGGCAGAAGCCCTCGAGATGGCCCGGATCGCGGCCCTCGCGGCAGA
This sequence comes from Rhodococcus sp. F64268, assembly GCF_023015605.1. Lineage (NCBI taxonomy): Bacteria > Bacillati > Actinomycetota > Actinomycetes > Mycobacteriales > Nocardiaceae > Rhodococcus > Rhodococcus sp. F64268. Next base: position 112,635 of record NZ_JALKAI010000003.1, on the reverse strand, counting down.
CGAAAAGCTGGCGACCGACGTCGTAGTGCTCGACGTGTCGGAGCAACTGGTGATCACCGATTGCTTCGTCATCGCATCGGCCCCCAATGAGCGTCAGGTCAATGCGATCGTCGACAACGTCGAGGAGAAGCTGCGCGACGCCGGGCACAAGCCGGTCCGTCGCGAGGGCACACGTGAAGGACGCTGGACCCTGCTCGACTACATCGACGTCGTCGTTCACATCCAGCACGAGGAAGAGCGCAACTTCTACGCCCTCGAGCGTCTGTGGAAGGACTGTCCGACGGTCCCGGTCGACGGAATCGGCGGCCCGCGTTCCGCGGCGGACGACGATACGGGGCGTGAGTGAGTGCGCCGGTGCGGGTGCGGCACTTGATCATGCTGCGCCACGGACAGACCGAGTACAACGCAACCAGCCGGATGCAGGGCCAGCTCGACACCGACCTGTCGGACCTCGGTCGTCGCCAAGCGCTGGCGGTGTCCCACACGGTTGCCGCTTTCGATCCGATCACGATCGTCTCGTCGGATCTGCGACGTGCCTACGACACCGCAACGACGATCGGCGATCGCTCAGGGCTGCCGGTCGAGATCGATCCCCGGCTGCGTGAAACACACCTGGGACAGTGGCAGGGGTTGACCCACGCCGAGGTCGATGCGAGCCACCCGGGCGCGCGTGCGCAGTGGAGAGGAGATGCGACGTGGGCGCCGCCGGGCGGTGAGAGCCGCGAGGACGTCGCCCGACGAAGCCGGCCCGTCGTCGACGAGCTGCTCGCCAAGCACGAGCAGTGGAGCGACCGGCCGATCGTGCTCGTCGCACACGGTGGGTTGATCGCCGCGCTGACCGCGTCGTTGCTCGACCTGCCGGTCGAGCGATGGCCGGTTCTCGGGGGGCTGGGGAACACCGGCTGGGTGCAGCTCAGCGGCTACGGTGATTCGCCGACCTGGCGGCTCGATGTATGGAACGCGTCGGCAACGGTGTCGCCCGATGACGCTCTCTGAATCCGGAACGGCCGCGCCGAGGCCCTCGCTGCTGGTGATAGGCGACTCCCTCAGCTATTACGGGCCCAAAGGCGGCCTACCGGCCGACGATCCGCGAATCTGGCCCAATCTCACGGCAGCCGCCCTCGGGTGGGACGTCGACCTCATCGCACGCATCGGCTGGACCACCCGTGACGCATGGTGGGCGATGACACAGGATCCCCGCGTGTGGGCTGCCATTCCACGCGCCGGTGCGGTCGTACTCGCTGTCGGCGGGATGGACACGTTGCCGTCGCCGTTGCCCACGGCCCTGCGGGAAAGCATGCGCTATGTCCGGCCTGCCTCGCTGCGGAGGACCGTGCGTACCGCATACGGCTGGGCCCAACCGCGGTTGTCACCGCTCGGTTGGCCGGTCGCGCTTCCTCCTCGGGTGAGTGTCGAGTATCTCGAAACCATCCGGGAATCCCTCGCGTACATGCGACCGGACCTGCCGGTGATCGGGACATTGCCGTCCGTCCATGACAGCGAGCAGTACCGGTCGGTGCATCGTGGGCGGCGCCCTGCTGCCCGTGCGATTTCACGGTGGGCCGACGAAAAGTCGGTTCCCCTGGTCGATCTCGGCGAAGCCGTACGCGAGAACGTCTTCTCGGACGAGGCGAACCCCGACGGAATCCATTGGGGATGGGACGGGCACCGCAAGGTTGCCGAGGCGATGATCGACGCGGTGCGGATGGCTCGTCCGGATGCGCATCCCGCCTCCGACGGCATACGGTAGGTGCCGTGTCAGTAGTGGTGGTCACCGACTCGTCGTGTTGTCTCGATCCGGAGATGTCGGAGCGATACGACATCCGGATCGTTCCCCTGCACGTGATCTCCGAGGGGGGGGATTTTCGCGAGGGTATCGATGAGCTTCCCGAAGATCTGTCGGGAGTGACCACGTCCGGCCCGTCGCCGGCCGAACTGCTCGAGGTCTACTCGCGTGCACTCGACGACAGCGACGGCGACGGGGTAGTGGCGGTACACCTGTCGCGACTGCTGTCGGGCACCTGGGAGGCTGCGAAGCACGCCGCCGACTCGCTCGGCGATCGGGTGCGGCTGATCGATTCACAGAACACCGCGATGGGTTTGGGATTTGCCGCACTCGAAGCGGCGCGTGCGGCCGAACTCGGCGCCGATCTCGACGAGGTGTACTCGCGTGCAGTCGAGGTGGCAGCATCCGGACGGACTCTGCTGGTGGTCGACCGACTCGACCACCTGCGCCGCGGCGGTCGCATCGGTACGGCCACCGCACTGCTCGGCACGGCTCTTGCGATGAAACCCGTTCTCCATCTCGTCGACGGGAAACTCGTGCTGCGTGAGAAGACTCGGACGATGACGAAGGCGCTTTCGAAACTGGTCGACGGAATCGTCGCCGAGGCCGGGCCCGCCCCACTCCTCGCGGTGCATCATCGTGGAGCACCCGAACGCGCAGATCTGCTGGCGGAGCAACTTTCCGAGCGGATCCCCGACGCGTCCGAACTCCTCATCTGTGAGATCGACGGAGTGCTCGGTGCACACGTCGGTCCGGGGGCGATCGGGATCGTCGTGGCACAGCGCTGACCGGACGGTTATCCACAGCTGCTCCATCCATCCACAGATTTCGCGTCACGGTGGTCCGCGAGCGCTTCACCGCCCGGGCCGGCGTTAGCGTCACGGCATGGGCAGCGACGGAGACCTCGCGAGAACGCGGCTGGATGCCATCGTGCGATCCGAGACGATCGGTCGGGCCGGGAACGACGACCAGGACGAGCTCGACGACCTGTTCACAGACCGTTCGCGACCTGATGAGGCCGGTGAGTCACTGAGCGTCCTCGAGCGGATGCGTACGGCGCGCTGGGACGCCGGCCGCGGTGGTGGTAAGGCGCTCGCAGCGGTGGCGGTTGTGGCAGTTCTCGTCGCGGTCGTCGTCGTGTGGCGGGACCGTCCGGTACCCGAATCCGTTCCGCCGCTGCCTGCTGTCGAAGTGCTCGCGACGTCGTCGCATGCTCCGGTGCCCGAGCAGCAGGCGGAGGTGGTGGTGAGTGTGGTCGGGCTCGTGACCCAGCCGGGATTGGTGCACCTGAGCCAGGGCGCCCGAGTCGCGGATGCACTCGAAGCGGCGGGCGGCGCCGGTGAAGGCGCAGACCTACTCGGTCTGAACCTCGCTCGGCGGGTGGCCGATGGCGACCAGATTGTCGTCGGAGTGGCGCCGCCGCACCCGGTTCCCGAAGGCAGCGCGGTGTCCGGGACGGGAGGCGGTGTTGCGGATGGGGCCGATGGTGAACCTGGGCAGGGCCAGAATCCGTTGAATCTCAACACGTCCGACGAAGCTGCCCTCGATGCGCTGCCCGGTGTGGGTCCTGTCACCGCAGCGGCGATCGTCGCGTGGAGACGCGACAACGGACCGTTCACCGACGTAGAGCAGCTCTCCGAGGTGGATGGGATAGGCCCCGCCAGACTGGCCCGGTTACGCGAGTTGGTGGCCGTGTGACCGCACCGGTCTCCGTGGACGCCCGACTCCTGCCGTGCACCCTCGCGGTGTGGGCTGCAACCCTGATCGGTCTCTGTTGGGGTTGGCGGATCTCGGTGCTCGTGGCCGCGCTTGCCGCGGTGGGGGCACTGGTCGTCGCACTATTGGCGGCGGGTACGGGAGCCCCGTCTCGGCGAACGCGCAGGGGGCGTTCGTCGACACGGGGCCCGGTGCTGCGGGGAGTGGTCGTCGTTCTGGTCGTCACTGCAGGATGCGGCGCTGCTGTCGCCGTGCGGATGTGGTTCGTCGAGAACCATCCGCTCGCGACGGCACCGGCCGATGCCTGGACCACCGCAGTGGTGGAACCGACCGATGATCCACGGTTGATTCGGAGTTCACCGTTCGGTGGTGAACCACAGGTGCGTGTTCCTGTCGCGATACGCCACGTGACGCTGGGCGGTGAGTCGATGGCAGTCGGGGGCTCAGCGGTGGTATTCGCTCCCGCGGGTGGTTGGGAAAATCTGTTGCCGGGGCAGCGAGTCACCATGCGGGGCAGGGTATCCGAGAATGTGGCCTCGGGAGGCATGGATCCGGGGACCTCGGTGGCGGTCCTCCGGGCCGACGGCGCACCGCGCGCGACGGAAGCGCCTTCGGCTCTTGCGGAATGGGCAGCCGGCATCCGGGAGGATCTGGCCGAGGTGTCGGCACGAGCGCTGAGTCCTTCTGCGGCCGGACTGTTCCCAGGACTGATCGTCGGTGATACGAGCCGACTCCCGGACGACGTGCGCGAGGACTTCCGAGTGTCGGGTCTGACACACCTGACGGCGGTGTCCGGTGCGAACGTCAGTATCCTGCTCGGGGCGATTCTGTTGCTGGTCAGGTTCGTCGGAATAGGCCCGCGGACGGGCGCTGTCCTGGCGGGTACGGCACTGGTGCTGTTCGTGATCGTCGTGCGTCCGTCGCCGAGCGTGTTGCGTGCCGCGGCGATGGGAGGGGTCGCGCTCCTGGCGCTCGTCGCGGGGAGGCAGAGGCAGGCACTTCCCGCACTGTGCACGGCAATCGGGCTTCTGGTGCTGGTGTGGCCGGACCTCGCGGTCGACGTGGGATTCGCGTTGTCTGCATCGGCCACCGCCGGACTCGTGCTCATTGCGCCGGTCTGGGTCGCGTCGATGCAGGCGCGTGGATGGCCCCGGGCGGTGGCCGAGGTGTGCGCGGTATCGTGCGCGGCGTACATCGTGACCGCACCGATCCTCGCAGCTGCGACGGGGACCGTCAGTGTCGTGGCGGTGGCCGCGAATATTCTGGTGACGCCGGTGCTTGCGCCGCTGACCGTTCTCGGTTCGCTCGTGGCAGTGTGCGCGCCGGTGGTCCCAGGTGCCGCCGAGTTCCTCGCGCGGGGCGCAGCACCGATGCTGTGGTGGCTCATTGCCGTCGCCGCTCGCGCAGCATCAGTGCCCTCGGCGGAGTTCTCGCTGCCGGACGGGCCTTGGGGGGCGGCGGTGGTCTGCTGCGCGGCTTTTGCTGGCTGTGTCCTCCTGCGTTACAAGAGAATTCGGTATCCTGCCGGTGTCGCGGCGGCCTCGGTGCTCGCGGTGTGGATTCCCGTACGCCTGTTCGCCCCCGGCTGGCCGGCGAACGAGTGGGTGTTCGCGGCCTGCGATGTGGGGCAGGGCGACGCAGTGGTGCTCGCTGCCGGTGACGGTACTGCGGTGGTCGTGGATTCGGGGCCGGAGGCCACACCGGTGGATCGGTGCCTTCGACGATTGCATATCGACTCGGTGCCGGTCGTGATCGTCTCGCACCTGCATGCCGATCACATGGGTGGTGTGCGCGGGGTGTTGCAGGGTCGCAGGGTGGGGGAGGTGATCGTCGGCCCGGGTGCGATGGGCCGAGACACGGTGGCAGACCTGACCGACCAGGCCACCGAGTTCGGAGTGCGAATCCGAGAGGCGGCGGCCGGGGAGGTACTGCGCGTCGGTTCGGTGACGATCCGGATCCTCGGTCCCCCCGCTGAACGCTCCGGCGATTCGGAGAACGACCTTTCGCTGGTGATGGTTGCCGAGACAGCAGTGGGACGCATCCTGCTTCCGGGTGACGCGGAGGCACCCGCACTCGACGCGTTGATGCGCAACGGGGTCGATGTGCGCGCCGACGTCCTCAAGGTTCCTCACCACGGCTCGCGGACGACGTCGGAAGCCTTCCTGGCCGCGGTACGCCCCCGCGTCGCGGTGATCAGCGCGGGACGCGACAACACGTTCGGGCATCCGCACCTCGAGATCGTCGAGGCCCTGCACGAGGTGGGCTCCCGGATACTGCGTACCGACCTGCACGGAGATATTGCCGTGGTGCGTGCCGGGTCCGGGGCGCTGGCCGTAGTGTCGGACTCACGTGGCACGATCGGTCCGTGAGCGACACACCCCTGCACCTGGTTCTCGGCGACGAAGAACTCCTGGTCGACCGCGCGGTCACGAAGATCATCGCGACGGTACGGGCCCGCAGCGGTGCAGGCGCAAATCTTCCGGTCTCGCGGTTGCGCGCAGGGGATGCGGGCGTTCCGGAACTGGCCGAACTTCTGAGTCCGTCACTGTTCGCCGAAGACCGGGTGGTCATCCTCGAATCCGCCGCCGACGCAGGCAAAGATGCGGTGACCCTGATTCTCGACGCGGCTGCAGCACCCCCTGACGGGGTCACCCTGGTCATCCTGCACACCGGTGGAGGACGCACGAAGGCGATGGTGGGGGCGCTGCAGAAGTGCGGTGCCGAAGAATATGCGTGCCAGGTCCCCGGCAAGGCAGGGGAGCGCGCGAAATGGGTGCGCGCATTCGTGCACCAGGAGTTCCAGGCGGCCGGCGTGCGGGTTGCAGGAGACGTCGAACAACTCGTGATCGACGCGGTCGGCTCCGAGCTACGCGAACTCGCGGCGGCATGCAGTCAGCTGGTGGCCGATACCGGCGGCAAGATCGACGCGAACGCGGTCCGCCGCTACTACTCGGGTAAAGCCGAAATCACCGGATTCGACGTTGCCGAGAAGGCAGTGGCAGGAGATCTCCCCGGAGCGATGGAAGCGTTGCGATGGGCGATGCACCGGGGCGTCGCACATGTCCTGCTGGCCGATGCCCTCGCCGATGCTGTGCACACCATCGCGAAAGTGGGATCGGCCGGACGGGGAGATCCGTTCTCCATGGCGTCGGGGCTCGGCATGCCGCCGTGGAAGGTCAAGAAGGCGCAGGGGCAAGCGCGTCGGTGGGCACCGGAATCGATCGGAACCGCACTCGGGGTGGTCGCGGCACTCAACGCCGATGTCAAGGGTGCGGCAGCCGACGCCGACTATGCGGTGGAGTCCGCGGTCCGTACCATCGCGGAATTGGTCGCCTGACGACCCGCCACCGATACGACCGAAGGCCGCACCTCCGAAAAGGTGCGGCCTTGTGTCAGCAGAGCTTGCGTCCTCTACCTCGGAGCTGAGGGCTCAGAGCTTGTTGGCAAGCTTCGCGAGAGCAGACTTCTTGTTCGCAGCCTGGTTGGCGTGGATGACGCCCTTGCTGGCTGCTTTGTCGAGCTGACGGCTGGTGGCGACGAGGAGCTCGTTGGCCTTGTCCTTGTCTCCAGCGGCCGCGGCCTCGCGGAACGAACGGATCGCAGTGCGCAGCGAGGACTTCACCGACTGGTTCCGGAGCCGGTTGCGCTCGTTGGTGCGAATCCGCTTCACCTGGGACTTGATGTTGGCCACGCGTAAAATCCTGTCGTCTTGCTGGTAGTTGATAGGAAAGCTCTGGGTGCGCTAGGGCACGACGGTCGACGATACCAGCGTTGGCCGTCAATGCCCAAACCGATCCGACAGTATCGCCCCGGCGCTCCGGCGATCTGTGGGGCGAAAAATGTTGTCTATCTCACAACAAGGGTGCGAGTCGGCCACGCGTCACAGGTATCGGCGTGACACTGACGGCATGACGTCAGAACATGAAACTGCCCAGGAGGCGGCCGGTCCGAACGACTTCTCGGATGTCAGGAAGTACATCGCTGAAGCCATCGGCACATTCGTGCTCGTATTCTCCGCAGTCGGAACTGCAGTGTTCGCCGGAGCGAAAGTCGGCAACCTCGGCGTTGCGCTCGCGTTCGGTCTGACGCTGCTCTTCCTCGTCTACACGATCGGCCCGATCTCGGGATGCCACGTCAATCCGGCGGTCACGTTGGGCCAGCTCATCGTCGGGCACGTCACGCCCGTTCGCGCTGTCGGATATTGGATCGCTCAGGTCGTGGGCGGTCTCATCGCCGGTGTCACGATCTTCGCGGTCGCGTCGTCACTGCCATCCTACGACCGGGCAGCCGACGGACTGGGAGCGAACGGATGGGGCCCGCACAGCCCCTCCGCGATCGAGGGACCACTCGGCGGAGTCATCGAGAACGGATACGGAATCGGCGCCACGATGATCATCGAGATCCTGCTCACCGGCCTGCTGGTCTTCGTGGTGCTCGCCAGCACCGATCAGATCTCCGATGTGCTCAACGCGGGACTCGCGATCGGATTCTCACTTGCGGTGATCCACCTGATCGCCATCCCGATCGACAACACCTCGGTCAACCCGGCACGCAGTCTTGCAGTGGCGTTCTATCAAGACGGTGCGCTTGCGCAGCTGTGGCTGTTCATCGTGTTCCCGCTCATCGGAGGCGCGCTCGGTGCGCTCGTCTACACGTTGTTGTTCGGCCGTAATCAGGGATTGCGCGCCTCGTAGAACAGCAGCCCGCTGTCCTGAACTGTATGTCCGGCTTTCCAGGCCCAGTCCTTCTAGGCCCAGTCGAAATCCGCGCGGAGGCGCGATGCGACCCGATCGAAACGGGAACGCTCGAGGATCGCGCCTTCGCGGCGGATGCCGTCTTCCGGAACATCCAGGATGCGGTCGAGTCGGATCCAGCTCGGTCGGTTCTCGCGATCCCACGGGCCTGTGCCGATCCCGACCCAATCGGGGTGTCCGTCGCGGTCGCCGTTGGACGAGAGCATCAGGCCGAGCAGCGTCGAACCTTCGCGCCCCACGACGAGGACGGGACGGTCCTTGCCTTGGCTCGCATCTTCTTCGTACTCCACCCACGTCCAGACGATCTCGCCGGGATCGGCGTTTCCGTCGAGATCGGGTGAATACTCGATCGTGCGGGCACGCTGCGCCGTCGGGCTGGTACGAGAAGCCACGGGACGACCGGGAGTAGGTGCGGGCGCAGCTCGGCCGGAGTCCTGAGTCAGTGCACCCTTCGCGCGGTCGAGTGCTCCCGACTGCTGCAACTGCTTGTACAGCCGCGGGCCGTGTTCGACCGCAAGACGTCCGAGTTGCTTGCCCATTTGCATCCACTTGCCAGCCACGATCGGCCAGTGTAACCACGCTTCCGAGCATGAGCAGTCGTGCGGGTACACACGAGGTACCTACCTGTCGGCACAGCCGACGACTCGGCGATTGCGACTCTTGGATATTCTTCAAGATGACCGCGGCCCCAGGCCGCTGCCGGCCCGAGTCAGGAGCACGACATCACCACGTTCGCCGACACCACCTTCACGGATCCCGCGAAGATCCGGAACTTCTGCATCATTGCGCACATCGACCACGGCAAGTCGACGTTGGCGGACAGGATGCTGCAGCTCACCGGCGTGGTCGAGGAACGGCAGATGCGCGCCCAGTACCTCGACCGGATGGATATCGAGCGTGAACGCGGTATCACGATCAAGGCGCAGAACGTGCGGCTGCCGTGGAAACTCGACGGCGAAGACTACGTCATGCACCTGATCGACACCCCCGGCCACGTCGACTTCACCTACGAGGTCTCGCGCGCGCTCGAGGCGTGCGAGGGCGCCGTGCTCCTCGTCGATGCCGCGCAGGGAATCGAGGCGCAGACCCTGGCGAATCTCTACCTCGCGCTCGACAAGGACCTCACGATCATTCCGGTTCTCAACAAGATCGATCTGCCCGCCGCCGATCCCGATCGGTATGCGGGTGAGATAGCCAACATCATCGGGTGCGAGCCCTCCGATGTGCTGCGTGTCTCCGGCAAGACCGGCGAGGGAGTCCCCGAGCTGATCGACGAGGTGATCCGGCAGATTCCCGCGCCTGTCGGTGATTCCGATGCACCTGCCCGCGCGATGATCTTCGACTCGGTGTACGACACCTATCGCGGTGTCGTGACCTACGTTCGCGTCGTCGACGGCAAGATCATGCCGCGCGAGAAGATCAAGATGATGTCGACCGGCACCACCCACGAGCTGCTCGAGGTCGGCATCGTGTCACCGGAGCCCAAAGCGGCAACCGGCCTCGGTGTCGGAGAGGTCGGCTACCTGATCACGGGCGTGAAGGACGTGCGTCAGTCGAAGGTGGGCGACACGGTGACGCTCGCGCGCGGTGGAGCCTCGGAGCCGCTCACCGGCTACCGCGAACCGCGGCCCATGGTCTATTCCGGCCTGTACCCCGTGGACGGTTCCGATTACCCGGTGTTGCGCGACGCTCTCGACAAGCTCCAGCTCAACGACGCCGCGCTCACCTATGAACCCGAGACCTCCGTTGCGTTGGGCTTCGGATTCCGGTGTGGATTCCTCGGTCTGCTGCACATGGAGATCTCCCGTGAGCGGCTCGAACGCGAATTCGGCCTCAACCTGATCTCCACCGCCCCGAACGTGGTGTACCGCGTCGTGCTCGAGGGTGGTGAGGAAGTCATCGTGACCAACCCGTCGGTGTGGCCCGAAGGCAAGGCCCGCGAGATCTACGAGCCCATCGTCAAGTGCACGATCATCGCGCCGAGCGAGTTCATCGGCTCGATCATGGAGCTGTGTCAGTCACGGCGCGGTGAGCTCGGAGGCATGGACTATCTGTCCGAGACCCGCGTGGAACTGCGCTACACCCTGCCGATGGCCGAGATCATCTTCGACTTCTTCGACTCCCTCAAGTCGCGCACGCGCGGATACGCGAGCATGGACTACGAGGAAGCCGGTGAACAGGAAGCTGCCCTGGTCAAGGTCGATATCTTGCTGCAGGGAGAAGCGGTCGATGCCTTCAGTGCGATCGTGCACAAGGACGCCGCGGCAGCGTACGGCAACAAGATGACGACCAAGCTCAAGGAACTCATCCCGCGCCAGCAGTTCGAAGTGCCGGTGCAGGCCGCTATCGGCTCGAAGATCATTGCGCGCGAGAACATTCGCGCGATCCGCAAGGACGTGCTTGCCAAGTGCTACGGCGGCGACATCAGTCGTAAGCGCAAACTGCTCGAGAAGCAGAAGGAAGGCAAGAAGCGCATGAAGACGATCGGTCGCGTCGACGTGCCGCAGGAAGCATTCGTTGCGGCCTTGTCGTCGGAGGCGTCCTCGGACAAGCCCAAGAAGTAACCGCTCGGCGAAAGGACCCCATCGTGCTCGAGACCTGGCTGACACGTGAATTCGGAATCACGATTCCGCTCGTGGGGGCGCCGATGGGTGGACGGGCCGGTGGGGCTCTCGCCGGTGAGGTCACCAAGGCCGGGGGCCTGGGGCTGATCGGAGCGGCGAGATACAACAACGCCGAGTGGCTCGAGCAGCAAGCCCGGACGGCACGCGAGATCGGCGGCGGGCTTCTCGGCTTCGGTCTCATGACGTGGTCTCTGTACGACGACGATTCACTTCTGGGTGCGGTCCTCGAGCACCGTCCGCAGGTGGTTGCTCTGTCGTTCGGCGACCCCGCTCCGTATGTCCAACGGGTTCACGATGCCGGTGCCACCGTGATCTCCCAGATCAACACCCTCGAGGATCTTCGAGTGGTCGAGGCCGCGGGAGTCGACGCGGTGGTTGCGCAAGGTCACGAGGCCGGTGGTCACACCGGGAGGATCGGGACATTGCCATTGCTGCAGGAAGTGCTCGAGTCCACCGAACTTCCGGTACTCGCTGCCGGGGGCATTGCGTCGGGTCGCGGGCTTGCCGCCGTGCTCGCGTCCGGGGGAGTCGGTGCTCTGGTGGGGACTGCTCTGCTTGCCAGCCCGGAAACTGTAGGACCGGATTATGCTCGCGCTCGGTTGATCGCGGCCGGAAGTTCCGACACCGTGTACACCGATGTGTTCGACAAGGCCCGCCACCAGCCGTGGCCGGCCCGGTGGGGCGGCCGCGCCCTGGTCAACAGCTTCACCGAGACATGGCATGGCCGTGGGGCGGACGAGCAGACCCTTGCCGATGAATACGCCGGCGACGATCCGGATATCGGAGTCGTCTACGCAGGGGAAGCAGCAGGGCTCGTCCGGGCCGAGCGGCCCGCGGGCGAGGTGATTCGCGGTATCGGCGCGCAGGCGGAGACGTTGCTCGGCCGCTTCCGTTGAAGCAGTTCCCTTTCCGCCGCCCGCAGATTAAGGTATGCCTGACCTAAATCTGAAGGGTGGTTCTGCAATGCGTGTGAGATTCCTGTCGGTGTGTGCCGCAGCCGTTCTGGTCGGTGTCGGGCTGGCCGGGTGCTCGACCACGGACGACGCGGACACCGACTCGGTGGGGGCCATCGAGACCGTTTCTGTGGAGCACGCTTTCGGAACCACCACGATCGAGGGCACCCCGGAGCGCATCGTCGCGACATCGAGCCAGTGGGTCGATGCGCTTCTCGAACTCGGCGTCCAACCCGTCGGCTACCTCAGCGCGGGGTCGGCGGGTGACGAGCGCGGCCTGTACCCCTGGCAGAGTGACGTATCGGCAGACGCCGTCAACCTCACGGCCGGAAACGACGCGACCATGCAGGGGCCACTGCCGATCGAACCGATCGCAGCACTCGAACCAGACCTGATTCTCGGGAACTGGCAGATCACCTCCGCCGATTCGTACGACACTCTGACCGAGGTGGCACCCACGGTCGCTCCGCTCGGTGAGACCGGCGTCGACAACTGGGACGACCAACTCCGCGCCCTGGGGACCCTGCTCGATCGCTCCGGCGACGCCGAGCGGATCATCGCCGAGAGGAACGCCGAGATCGACGAGTATGCCTTCCCTGAGCTCGAGGGCAAGACCGCGGTCCTGTCCCAGTTCATGTTCGCCGATCAGCAGTTCGTCGTCGTCGCCGATCCGTCCGACGGCGCGTCGGCCCTCTTCGAACAACTGGGGATGACGCTTCCGCAGGCGCTGGTCGAGGAGGCCGGTGTCTCCTCCGGTCGCGTGATGCTCAGTCCCGAACGTGTCGACGCGCTGGTCGCCGACCTGCTCGTCATACTTCCCAATGGCGGGACCGAGGAAGATCTGATGGCCCTGCCCGGTTTCGATCGGTTGCCGTCGGTGGCGAACGGTGGGCTGGCTGTGGTCGACTATCCGACCGTTGCCGCATTCAATGTTCCCTCGTCGTTGTCGATCGGGTACGCGCTCGACGAGCTTCGCCCGCAATTGGAGGCCCTCGCGGGTTCGTGACCGGGCTCAGTGCCGCGCATGCGCGGGCTTGAATTCACCTGATTCGGTGCGTTGTTCGGCGCGGATTACGTGCACGATCGCATTGATCTGAGCGAGATGGGTGAAAGCCTGGGGGAAGTTGCCCAGGTGTTGCCCGGTCGCCGGGTCGATCTCCTCGGCATACAGCTTCAGCGGGCTCGCGAAATCGAGCAATCGACCGCACAGCATCGATGCCCGTTCGACCTCGCCGATCTCGACGAGTGCGGACACCAGCCAGAACGAGCAGATGGTGAATGTTCCCTCCTGTCCGGAAAGTCCGTCATCGGTGTCTTCGACCCGATAGCGAAGCACGAGACCGTGCTCGGTCAGTTCGTCCGCGATCGCGAGTACCGTTGCGCGCACCCGCGGATCATCGGACGGGAGGAATCGGAGCAACGGAATCAGCAGGTTCGACGCGTCGAGTGCCGGATCGCCGTACCGCTGAGTGAAAACGCCGCGTTCGTCGACGCCGTGCTCGAGGATGTCCGATTTGATCTCGTCGGCGACTGCCGACCAGCGCGCCGCGTGGTCGGGTTGGCCGTGCATCTCGGCGAGCTTGGCGCCGCGGTCCAGCGCGACCCAGCACATCACCTTCGACGAGGTGAAATGCTGAGGCTCGCCGCGCACTTCCCACATCCCGCGATCGGGTTCCCGCCAGTGCGCGGCCGCCTGCTCGACCTGGTTGCTGAGCAGCGGCCACAGGGATTCCGGTATCTGCTCGCGCGACTTCACGTGTAGATACACCGAGTCGAGGAGGGCGCCCCACACGTCGTGCTGGCGTTGCCGGTATGCATCGTTGCCGATGCGCACGGGTCTGGCATTGTTGTAGCCGCTCAGATGGTCGAGTTGCGATTCTTCCAGTACGCGCTCGCCCCCGACTCCGTACATGACCTGTAGGGGATGGTGGTCCTTGCCGTCGGCGCCCCGGGACACCTCGAGGATGAACGAGAAGAAGTCGTCGGCCTCGCGATCGAGGCCCAGGGTGTACAGGCCCCACAGGGCAAAGGTGGAGTCGCGCACCCAGGCGTATCTGTAGTCCCAATTACGTTCACCTCCAGGTGTTTCCGGGAGAGAGGTGGTGGCGGCTGCGAGGAGAGCGCCGGTCGGGGAATACGTCAGTCCCTTGAGGGTCAGTGCACTGCGTTCGAGATAGGTGCGCCACGGGTGATCAGGGAACCTGCCGGTCGTGACCCACTCGCGCCAGTAGTCCTGAGTCGTGAGCATTTTCGTGGCGGCTTCTTCGAAGGTGCGCGGCGGCGTCTGATCGCCCCACGACAGGGCGACGAAGACGGTGTCACCTTTTCTCATGCGGGTCCGGGCACGCGCTTCCCGGCCCTCGATGCCGAGGCGCATGTTGGAGGTCAGGCGCAGCCGCGGGTGTTCGTCCGGTGCGTCTGCGCACACGGCCGTCGCCTCCTCGTACACGTCGCCGGTGTACTCCCACTGCGTGCCGCCGCGATGGTAATCGAAGGCGGGTTCGCAACTCATGTTCAGTTCGACCGTGCCATTCACGCACCGAACAGTGCGCAGGAGAATATGCTCGGCTTCCCAATCGGACGGAGTCCTGCGTTGGATGGGGGAGCGTCGGTGAAGGTCGTACCACGGTCCCATGGCCAGCGCGTCACGGACGACGATCCAACCGGTCTCGGTCTGCCACGTCGTCTCCAGTACGACTCCTCCCGGAAGATACCGGCGGGCCGCGGGCACCGACCGGTCGTGCGGCCCGATGCGGAAGTGACCTGCGCTGCGATCGAGCAGTGAGCCGAACACACTCGGTGAATCGGGGCGCGGCACGCACAACCATTCGACGGAACCGTCGCGCGCAACCAGACATGACGTCTGGCAGTCCGACAGGAACCCGTAGTCGCCGATCGGAGGGAACGGTGTGCGGTTCGGCAGGGACGACGGTGTGTGTGCGGCGGAGGTCATCTCTCCATGATCGGTCCGGCGCGGGTGTGACGCAGGGCAAACGGGCGGACGCACTACAGTGGGCGGGATGGAACGGGCGGCATCGTGGTGGGACGGGTTCGAACTGTGGCTCACGGGCCTGTCGTTCGTGCCCCAGACCGCTTTGGTGCTGATCGTGATGGTGCCGCTGGGTGGTGCGGTGGCCTGGGTGCTGGACCGCGTCATCGCGACGGGTTTCGCCGCGCTGGGGCGAGGCGAACCCGGACCGTCTCCACGGAACGGAGACACAGCACCATCGGCACCGAACACGGAGGATTGTTGACATGCCACGCTCGCGAGTGACCCTGGCGCTCATCGCGCTTCTCGTTCTCGTAGTCGTCGCGTGGTTGCTGACGCTGTAGAACTCGGGCGTCGAACTTCCTGCTGGACCCCCGTTCAAGCTCTGCTAGAGTCTGCCGAGTGTCTGCAAACGCATTGCCCAGCGCACGCCATGAACTGGCGTTGATTGCTGTGGGCATGCCGTCTGTTGCCGACATCGACTGTTGTTGTCGCTGATCCACCCGCGCCGATGTCAGCGGTTCCACCGCACCGGCAACCGGGTTCGCGACCCCGTGGTATCGCCTGTCGTCGGTTCTCCAATGGACCGGCTTCGGACGAGTGCTGTGCCCTGCCCGATTCTGTGAGGCGGGCGACCGTGGCTGCGGTCTCGTGATGACATCGACCCGGATTTCCCGAATCCCAGATCTGTCCGCTCTGTTCCGTCCGGAACAGCCTGCAGGAGGCACCCACGATGACGATTCGTTCCACATTTCTCGGCCTGGCGGCGCTCGCCGTCGCGACGTCCACATTCTTGACCGCGTGCTCGGGCGGCGGAGCCAGCGATACCGTCGGTGGTGACACGGGCGCCGATGGTTCCGGCGGCACCGTCAACCTGTATGCGTACGCGGTGCCGAAGACCGGTTTCGACCTGTTGATCCCGGCATTCCAGGAGACCGAGGCAGGTGAGGGAGTCGTGTTCCAGCAGTCCTACGGCCCCTCGGGCGACCAGTCGCGCAAGGTACGCGATGGCGCCGCCGCCGATTTCGTGAATTTTTCCGTCGAACCCGACATCACACGACTCGTCGACGCGGGTCTCATCGACGAGGGCTGGAATACCGGCGCAGACAAGGGCGTGCCGTTCGGTTCCGTGGTGACGATCGTCGTGCGTGAGGGCAATCCCAAGAATATCCGGACCTGGGACGACCTTCTGCGTGATGACGTCGAGGTCGTTACACCGAATCCGTTCAGCTCGGGATCGGCGAAGTGGAACCTGCTCGCCCCCTACGCTGCGAAGAGCAACGGTGGGCAGGACCAGCAGGCCGGGCTCGACTACGTGACCGCCCTCGTCCAGGACCACGTGAAAGTGCAGCCCAAGTCCGGTCGCGAGGCCACCGAAACGTTCCTGCAGGGCACCGGAGACGTGCTACTCAGCTACGAGAACGAGGCACTGTTCATCGAGCGCAACGGCGATCCGGTCGAGCATGTGACGCCGCCGGTGACCTTCAAGATCGAGAACCCGGCTGCGGTGATCAGCGATTCAGCGAACGCGGAAAAGGCCCAGGCATTCCTCGACTTCCTCTACACAGAGGACGCCCAGCGCCTGTGGGGTGAAGCCGGATTTCGGCCCGTCGACCCTGCCGTTGCAGAGGAATTCTCTGCGGACTTCCCGGAACCCGAAACGTTGTGGACGATCGACGACCTCGGTGGATGGGGTGCCGTCGATGAGGAGCTCTTTGCCGAAGGCACCGGCGCCATCGCCGTGATCTACGACAACGCAACGAAGTAGAGCCGGAAGCAGAACCGACCGTGAGTACGCCAGTAGAAGCGCCCGCCCCGAAGCAGCGTGGGCGAACCGCCGCGAAAGTAACCGGGGCCGTAGGCCCGCTCGGAATCGGCATCGCCACCCTGTGGCTGAGCATCATCGTCCTGCTACCACTCGCGGCCCTGGCCACCGAAGCCTTCGCGGAAGGCTTCGGTGGATTCTGGGACGCCGTAACTACACCGAACGCGCTGGCCACCCTTCGCATCACGGTCACCGTGTCCGTCGTGGTGGCGTTGATCAACGCGGTGATGGGCACATTGATCGCGTGGGTACTCGTACGGGACGAGTTTCCGGGCAAGAAGATCGTCAACGCACTGATCGACCTGCCGTTCGCTCTTCCCACGATCGTGGCGAGCATCGTGCTGCTCGCGCTGTACGGACCGCAGAGCCCCGTCGGTCTCCAGCTCAACGCGACACAGCCCGGTCTGGTCGTTGCGCTTGCGTTCGTCACGCTGCCGTTCGTGGTGCGGTCGGTCCAACCCGTCCTGATCGAGGCAGACCGAGAGGTCGAGGAGGCCGCGGCATCACTCGGTGCCGACAACTTCACGACTTTCCGGACCGTGGTGCTACCGACCTTGGCGCCCGCGATCCTCGGCGGAGTCGGGCTTGCGTTCGCCCGCGCAATCGGGGAGTACGGCTCGATCGTGCTGATCGGAGGGAACATTCCCGGCCGGACTCAGGTGGCATCACAGTACATTCAGCAGCAGATCGAGATCGACCGGCCCGTCAACGCCGCGGCGGTCTCGGTGGCACTGTTGCTCATCGCGTTCGTGGCACTGTTCGTGCTGCGGCTCGTCGCGAACCGCGGTCGTGTCCGTGAGGAGAGCGACGCGTGAAACTCTCTCCGCTCTCGCGTATCTCGCTGCGTGTGATCGCTCTGGGCTATCTGGTGGCACTGCTGGTCGTACCGATCGGCGTCATCCTCTACCGCACCTTCGAGAACGGTGTGATGGCGTTCGTCGACTCGATCTCGACGCCCGCAGCGATCTCCGCGCTCAACCTGTCGTTGCTCATCGTCGCGATCGTCGTCCCCGTCAATGTCGTGTTCGGCATCGTCGTCGCGCTCGCGCTCGTGCGTGGACGATTTCCGGGACGCGGACTTCTGCAGTCCGTCGTGGATTTGCCGTTCGCGGTGTCGCCGATCGTCGTCGGTGTCGCGCTGATCATGCTGTGGGGTGCGGGCGGCTGGCTCGGCGGGCTCGAATCCTTGGGATTCAGAGTAATTTTCGGACTCCCCGGCATGGTCATTGCGACGATCTTTGTCACCCTGCCGTTCGTGGTGCGCGAGGTCGAACCTGTCCTCTACGAGATCGGAGAGGAACAAGAGCAGGCCGCCGCGACGCTGGGTGCGGGCAAGTGGCAGACGTTCCGGCGAATCACCCTGCCGGCAATTCGCTGGGGGTTGACGTACGGCATCGTCCTCACCGTCGCCCGCGCGCTCGGCGAGTTCGGTGCGGTCATCATGGTTTCGTCCGGGTTTCCCGGGGTATCTCAGACCCTCACGTTGCTCGTTCATGCTCGCTACATCGACGACCACAACACCTTCGGCGCGTACAGCGCGGCCACCCTGCTCATGGCCATCGCAGTGCTGGTCCTGCTGCTGATGACATTGCTCGACCGCAAGAGGAGCACCAAAGCATGATCACCGTTACCGGGGCGTTCAAGAACTACGGCGACTTCTCCGCGCTCGACGACGTCTCCCTCGACATCCCGCCCGGCTCGTTGACGGCCCTTCTCGGTCCGTCCGGCTCGGGTAAATCGACGCTGCTGCGATCGATCGCCGGGCTCGAATCCCTCGACGGCGGCACCGTCCACATCGCGGGCAACGACGTCACG
Source organism: Rhodococcus sp. F64268 (assembly GCF_023015605.1). Classification (NCBI taxonomy): domain Bacteria; kingdom Bacillati; phylum Actinomycetota; class Actinomycetes; order Mycobacteriales; family Nocardiaceae; genus Rhodococcus; species Rhodococcus sp. F64268. The sequence continues at coordinate 94,173 of NZ_JALKAI010000003.1, read as the reverse complement.
CACGTATCGCCGCAGAAACGTGGGATCGGCTTCGTGTTCCAGCATTACGCTGCCTTCAAGCATATGACGGTTCGTGAGAACGTCGCGTTCGGTCCGAAGATCCGCAAGCTCCCGAAACAGCAGATCAGGGCGAAGGTCGACGAACTCCTCGAGGTCGTCGGCCTGGACGGATTCCAGCATCGGTACCCCGCACAGCTCTCGGGTGGGCAGCGGCAGCGTATGGCGCTCGCCCGAGCTCTGGCGGTGGACCCTCAGGTGCTACTGCTCGACGAGCCGTTCGGCGCGCTCGACGCGAAGGTACGCGCCGACCTGCGGACCTGGTTGCGCCGACTCCATGACGAGGTTCACGTGACCACTGTGCTGGTCACACACGACCAGGAGGAAGCGCTGGATGTCGCCGACCGCATCGCCGTGATGAACCGAGGACGGATCGAGCAGGTCGGGACGCCGGAGGATCTCTACGACCGCCCGGAGAACGACTTCGTGATGTCGTTTCTCGGGAACGTCTCGAAGTTCAACGGCAGGCTCGTGCGGCCGCACGACATCCGGCTCGGTCACGAACCCGGACTCGAGGTCGCGCAGGCGTCGGGTACGGAGGAACTCGGTGTCGCCCGCGCCACCGTCGAACGGGTGGTGCATCTCGGGTTCGAGGTGCGCGTCGAGTTGACGAACGCCGCCACCGGCGAGCCGTTCATCGCGCAGATCACCCGTGGCGATGCGCGTGCACTCGGTCTGAAGGCCGGAGATACGGTGTACGCGCAGGTCACTGCCGCACCCGGTGGGCCCGTTGTGGTGAGCGCCGACTAGGCGGGAGCCTCAGCTACGGCAGATGAGGACCGGGCACATCGAGTGGTGGATCAGATTCTGACTGGTCGAGCCGAGCAGCGCGGACGCGATGGTGCTGCGTCCGTGACTGCCGACGACCACCAGCTGTGCGTGCGCGGAATGTTCGAGAAGCATCACATCGGGTTTGCCGCGCTCGACGCTGTACGAGATCTCGACGTCGGGATGCTTCTCGCGGTAGCCTGCCAGGCTCTCCGCGAGTTCCGCGGTCCGGTGCTCCTGGTAGGCCTCCCAGTCGGTGAATCGTGAGCCTTCGCCGTACGTGAGGGTGGACTGTTCGGTCCAGGTGTGCACCGCGGTGAGCGGCGCGCCCGCCTTGTCCGCGATCTCGAAGGCATGGGCGATGGCTTTCGCGCTCAATGCGCTGCCGTCGACCCCCAGAACGATGGGTTTGCCGTCGAGTTCGGTCGGACCGGGCTCGCCGCGCCATGACACGACCGGACAGTGCGCATGGTTCGCAGTGCGCACGACATCGGACCCCGCGAACATGGACTGCAGCTCACTCGTCGTCGTGTGGCCGAGCACGATCATGCGTGCGGCATCCGACCTCTCGACGAGGGCTTGTGCGGGCTTACCCACTTCGATGGTGCGTTCGACGACGACCTCGGGTTGCGCAGCACGCACCGCGGCCTCCGCCGCGTCGAGCGCATTATCTCCTGCCGGGCCTGCAGCGGCACCGTTGCTCGATGGTCGTTCCGGCACGACGTGTGTCAGCTGAAGAGGTTCGCCGAAGCGGAGCGCGATCGATGCGGCCCAGCGCGCCGCACCGAGCGCACTGTCGGAACCGTCGACGCCCGCCACGATTCCCCGTTTGTTCGGTGTAGTGCCCATGGTGGTCTCTCCTTACTCTGCCACCAGTGTGGTACAGACCACATCGGGCCGCCAGGGATCGAGGATCTCGGTACCTGACGGACACCGCCGCGCACTGTGTTCAGTCGCCGACCGCGTCCTTTCCGCGCTGCACGATCTTGGGGTCGGCCGCGAACACGACCTGGCTGTCCTTGTCGTCGTAGTCGAACTGGTTGAGGAAGAAGCGCATGGCATTGATGCGGGCGCGCTTCTTGTCGTTGGACTTGATGGTGGTCCACGGCGCGTGGTCGGTATCGGTACGCCGGAACATCACTTCCTTCGCAGCGGTGTACTGATCCCACTTGTCGAGGGATTCGAGGTCCATTTCCGACAGCTTCCATCGACGGACAGGATCGAGCTGGCGAATTGCGAAGCGGGTGCGCTGCTCGTTCTGGGTCACCGAGAACCAGAACTTTGTCAGTGAGATTCCCGCGTCGATGATCAGCTGCTCGAACAACGGCACCTGTCGCAGGAACCGCTTGTACTCCTCGTCAGTGCAGAACCCCATCACGCGCTCGACGCCCGCGCGGTTGTACCAGGAGCGATCGAACATCACCAGCTCGCCTGCGGTGGGAAAATGCTCGATGTACCGCTGCATGTACCACTGTCCGGACTCGCGGTCGGACGGCTTGTTCAAAGCGACCACACGCGCATGCCGAACGTTGATGTACTCCTGGAAGCGTTTGATCGTGCCACCTTTGCCGGCGGCGTCACGGCCTTCGAACACGATGATGTGTTTCGACCTGTTTTCCTGCGCCCACGCCTGGAACTTCAGTAGCTCGATCTGAAGGAGGTATTTCTCGACCTCGTAGGTTGCGCGGTCCATCCGCTTCTTGTAGGGGTAGTTCTCACGCCAGGTGTCGACCGCGCGTCCGTGGGTGTCGATGAGGTCGGGATCCTCGCCGTGATCGTCCCGGACCGAATAGCCTTCGGTGCGGAGACGGTCGATGTAGTGCCGTAGCTCGTTCTGCACGCGTTCTCCTCGCGGATCGGGATTCCCGGCGAACGGGTTGCCCACGGACGGATATCTACCGTTCTAGCCGAAGAAGGTGAATACCGCGCGAACACTCGCAGTGGCGGATGCCGTGTCTCGTGTGACCTCCGTCAGGCGGCGACGAGCATGCGGGACGCAGCGACGGCGGCCAGGTAGCGGGCGACGATCACGTCACCGATGGCCGCATGATCGGTGAGGGTCGCCGCGATGTGCACGCCCCGAAGAGATTCGGCTGCGGCGCACGCCCGATCCCACAGCAGTCCGGGCGCCAGCATCCACGGCACGAGCACGAGTGTGCGCGCACCCGCGCGGGAGAGTTCCGTCAGTGCCGTTTCCACGGACGGCTCGGTCGCCGTCGCGAAGCATGTTCGGCCCGAACTCCACTCGGTCCCGGCCAATACGCGTGGTGTGACCATCGCGGTCGACGAATTCGCACCGGCCCGGCGCGAACCGACCGCACAGAGCGCGACTCCGACCGCCGGATCGTCCCGCGACACGCCCGCGGCAACAATGTTGTCGCGCGCCGCCGACACGAGCAGTTCGTCGTCGCCCAGGATCTCGGAGGTCACGATGTCGAGGTAGGGGTTGCGGATCGCGGATTCCGCGAGCAGCGCCGGAAGATCGATACGCGCGTGGAACGCGCTGCCGAGCAGCAACGGAACGACGACAGCCTGTCGATGCCCTGCGGCGGCCACCGTATCGAGCACCTGCGGGACCGACGGGCTGTTCAGATCGAGGAACGCGAGCCGGACATCGAGTTCGGGATGCCGGTCGCGGACCGCTGCGAGCGCGGCAGCTACGGCCCGCGCTGAGCGCGGGTCACGGCTGCCGTGCGCGACAGCGATCAGCGGGATCATGCGGGAACGTGATCCCCGAGCTCGATGTCGGAGAGCCCGTTCCCGACCAGACCGGCCGCAAGGGTGTTGCCACCGGCCGGATCGATGAGGAGGAAACTTCCGGTGCGGCGGTTGACCTTGTAGTCGTCGGCAGCGATCGGTTCGGCGACGCGCACCGAGATCCGTGCTATCTCGTTGAGTTCCAACGATTCCGGGTTGGGGACAGAGGTCAGGTTCTGCTCGTCGAAGCGCTCCTCGAGAGTGCCGACGATCGCCTGCGTTGTGCGCGTGCCGTGCTTGAGCAGCAGACGAGCACCCGGACGCAGCGGCTTCTCGGCAAGCCAGCACACGGTCGCCTCGAATTCGCCGATCGGCTCCGGTGCTCCAGGCGCTGCGATCACGTCGCCACGTGAAACGTCGACGTCGTCGGCCAGAATCAACGTCACCGATCGACCGGCATGCGCGACGTCGAGTTCACCGTCGGCGGTGTCGATGCGCTCGACCGTCGTGCGGATACCGGACGGCAGGATCACGACCTGGTCGCCGGGACGGACCGAACCGGCGCCGATCTGACCGGCGTAGCCGCGATAGTCGGGGAACTGAGCAGTGCGGGGCCGGATCACGTATTGGACCGCGAACCGCAGGCCGACATCGTGCCGTCCGTGCGTATCGGCGTCGACCGGGACGGACTCGAGGTGCTCGATGAGGGTCGGGCCGTCGTAATACGGGGTGTTCTGCGAGCGGGTGGCGACGTTGTCCCCGTGCAACGCCGACACGGGAATCTCTTGCACGTCCTCGGCGGCCCAGCCGAGTGAGCGCGTGAGCGAGGTGAATTCGTCCCTGATGTCGGCGAAGACCTGTGCCGGGTCTTCGACGAGGTCGATCTTGTTGACAGCGAGAACAAGTTTGGGCACGCCGAGAAGTGCGAGCACGGCTGCGTGCTTGCGGGTCTGTTCGATCACACCCTTGCGTGCGTCGACGAGCAGCACGACGAGCTGCGCGGTGGAGGCGCCGGACACAGTGTTCCGCGTGTACTGCACGTGACCGGGGGTGTCGGCGAGCACGAAACTGCGCTTCGGGGTGGCGAAGTACCGGTAGGCAACGTCGATGGTGATGCCCTGCTCCCGCTCGGCGCGCAGGCCGTCGACGAGGAGCGACAGGTCGGGTGTATCGAGGCCACGGTCGACGGATGCACGGGTCACGGCATCGATCTGGTCGGCCAGAACGGATTTCGTGTCGTACAGCAGGCGGCCCACGAGGGTGGACTTGCCGTCGTCGACACTCCCGGCGGTAGCCAGGCGAAGGAGGTCGCTCATGATCAGAAGTAGCCCTCTCGCTTGCGGTCTTCCATGGCCGCTTCGGAAACTCGGTCGTCGCCACGAGTAGCGCCGCGTTCGGTCAGGCGCGATGCCGCAACCTCGGCCAGGATGGCCTCGTTGTCGGCGGCGTCGGACAGCACGGCGCCGGTAGTGGAGCCGTCACCCACCGTGCGGTAACGCACCGAGAGAGTCTGCAACTCCTCGTCGTCCTTCGGGCCGCCCCACACACCGGGCGTCATCCACATACCGTCACGCTGATAGACGGGGCGTTCGTGCGCGTAGTAGATGCTTGCGAGTTCTACGTTCTCGCGCGCGATGTAGCGCCAGATGTCCAGCTCGGTGAAATTGCTCAGCGGGAACACACGCACCTGTTCACCGGGGGCATGCTTGCCGTTGTAGAGATTCCACAGCTCGGGGCGCTGGCGCTTGGGATCCCACTGGCCGAATGCGTTGCGCAGCGAAAAGATCCGCTCCTTTGCGCGTGCACGTTCCTCATCGCGACGGGCGCCGCCGAAGACGGCATCGAAGCGGTTCTCCGAGATCGCGTCGAGGAGAGGCACTGTCTGCAGGGGGTTGCGGATTCCGTCGGGCCGCTCGGTGAGGCGGCCGTCGGCGATGTACTCTTCGACGCTCGCGACATGCAGCCGCAGGTTGTACTTCTCGACGACGTGGTCGCGGAATGCGAGCACCTCGGGGAGGTTGTGGCCGGTGTCGACATGCAGCAGCGCGAAGGGCAGTGGTGCAGGCCAGAAGGCCTTGATCGCGAGATGCAGCAGAACGGTCGAATCCTTGCCCCCCGAGAACAGGATCACGGGACGCTCGAACTCGCCCGCAACTTCGCGGAAGATGTGGATCGCTTCGGACTCGAGGGCGTCGAGGGTGTCGAACTTGTTGCCGTCGAGCTTGATTCGTTCTTCGTTGGGCTTCGTATCGATGAGTGTCATGAGGAGTGCAACCCGCATTCGGTCTTGGCTTGGCCGGCCCAGCGTCCGCTGCGCGGATCGGCCCCGGGAAGTGGCTTGTTCGTGCACGGGGCGCACCCGATGGACGGGTAGCCCTCGTCGACGAGGGGATTGACGAGAATCCCGTGCTCGTCGATGTAGTTCTGCATGTCCTCGTCGGACCATGCGGCGATCGGATTGATCTTCACGAGTCCGAACGCTTCGTCGAACGAGATCAACGGTGCGTTCGCTCGCGTCGGCGATTCGACTCGCCGGATGCCGGTGACCCACGCGCGATACCCGCTCAGGGACTCCTTCAGAGGCACCACCTTGCGCAGCCGGCAGCACTCGTTGGGCTCGCGGGCGAACAGATCCTTGCCCAGCAGTGCGTCCTGCTCGGCAACGGTCTGCTTCGCTGCGGCATTGATCACGTTGACCCCGTACACCTGCTCCACGGCGTCACGGGTGCCGAGGGTCTCGGGGAAGTGGTAGCCGGTTTCCAGGAACAGGACGTCGACGCCGGGGTGGATCTGGGCGGCGAGGTGCACCAGCACCCCGTCCTGCATGTTCGACGCGACGATGTACGAGTCACCGAACGTGTCCTCGGTCCAGCGAAGCAATTCCTGAGCCGACGCACCTGCGAGGTTTGCCGCCCCCTGCGCGGCGAGCTCTCGCAGGTCGTCGGTGGTGTGTGTCGATGTGGTCATCGAAGATCCGCCTCATCTGCTCGTACGGTCCACTCGGCGAAGCGTTCGCCTGCGTTCCTGTGCTTGATGAAATTGCGTACGATGCGCTCGATGTAATCGGTCGCCTCGTGCGCGAGGATGCGGTGCTGACGCAGCTTGCGTCCGAATCCGATATCGAACCCGAGGCTGCCACCGAGGTGTACCTGGAACCCCTCGATCTGGTTTCCGTCACCATCGTCGACCAGCATTCCCTTGAACCCGATGTCGGCGATCTGAATGCGCGCGCAGGAGTTGGGGCAGCCGTTGAAGTTGAGCGTGATCGGCACGTCCAGCTGGGAATTGAGCTCGGCGAGGCGCTTCTCGAGTTCCGGCACGAGGTTCTGAGACCGGCTCCGGGTCTCGGTGAACGACAGCTTGCAGTATTCGAGGCCGGTGCAGGCGATCAGGTTGCGGCGCCACCGCGACGGACGCGAGCTCAGACCCACGCCTTCGAGAGCACTGTCGAGGCCGGCGATCTTGTCGTCCGGAACGTTGACGACGATCAGCTTCTGGTACGGGGTCAGCCGCAGCGAGTCCGTGCCCGCCTCGTCCATCGCGTCGGCGATCACGTCGAGCGTCGTGCCGGACACTCGACCCGACACGGCGGAGAATCCGACCGCGTTGAGTCCGTTGGTCTGCTTGGTGAGGCCGACGTGGTCGATCGGATGGAGCGGTGTCTCGGGCGCCGGCCCATCGATCAGCGGCCGCTTCAGGTACTCCGTCTCGAGTACCTCGCGGAACTTCTCGATGCCCCAGTCCTTGATGAGGAACTTCAGACGTGCCTTGGAACGCAGCCGACGGTAGCCGTAATCGCGGAAGATCGCGACGACGCCTTCCCACACATCGGGGACCTCATCCAGCGGAATCCACGCGCCGGTGCGTTCGGCGAGCATCGGATTGGTCGACAGACCGCCGCCGACCCACAAGTCGAAGCCCGGGCCGTGTTCGGGATGAACGACGCCGACGAACGAGACGTCGTTGATCTCGTGTACGACATCGGGCTGTCCGGAGATCGCAGTCTTGAACTTGCGAGGAAGGTTCGAGTATTCGGGGTTGCCGATGTAGCGGCGCTTGATCTCGGCGAGCGCCGGGCTCGCGTCGATCACCTCGTTCGGGGACAGACCGGCGAGGGGGGAGCCGAGCATTCCGCGGGGGCAGTCGCCGCAGGCCTCGGTGGTCTCGAGTCCGACGGCCTCGAGGCGACGCCAGATCTCCGGCACGTTCTCGATCTCGACCCAATGGAACTGGATGTTCTGGCGGTCGGTGATGTCGGCGGTATCGCGCGCGAAATCCTTCGAGATGCCCGCGATCGCGCGCACCTGTGCGGTGTTGAGAACGCCGCCGTCGGTGCGGACCCGCATCATGAAATACGGGGCCTCGAGGAGATCGGCGTTGTCGTCGCCGGTCCACGTACCGTCGTATCCTTCGGCCCGTTGCGTGTACAGGCCCATCCAGCGGAAGCGGCTGCGGAGGTCCGCCTTGTCGATGTTGTCGAATCCGACATGCTGGTAGGTGTCGATGATCCGCTGTCGAACGTTGAGCGGGTTGTCGTCCTTCTTGGTCTGCTCGTTCGGGTTGAGGGGCTCGCGGTAACCGAGCGCCCACTGGCCTTCTGCGCGGCGCTTGGTGGGCTTCGCCGAGCGGCGGCGAGCCGGGGGTGCCGTGTCGGCGGCGGGAGCGACGTCGGTGGTCGACGACATGCAGTTCTCCTGGATTCGAAGGACCGGATCGAAGGCGCGAGGGGGCTGACCTCATGCGAACACGCCTCGACCCGGCGGGATCTGGGATGTGCCGGGGATAGTGCCGAAACTAGCGACAGGCGGCGCAGGGCAGACAGAAAGACGCACAGACACGCTTGAGGTCGACGTGGCGTCGCGCCACGAGTCGCACTCCGAGTCCGGTCATGGCGAACATTGTGCCATGTCACGGGGCTGTTTCCGAATCCGGAAGGCATTTCCACCAAAAATCGGGGAAATGTCGAGGTAGGCGCGCTGCGCCGACGGGAGCTCGCCGGGTCTCTGGAACACTGGAGGCTGTGAGTGAGACGAGAACCGGCAGTGCACTAGGTGCTGAACGCACTGCGCCCGGTGCGGGACACGGGTTCGAACTGCCGGCGAGCGCACTCGACGGCGTCGGCAGCAGACCGTTCGGGGTGTACGTGCATGTGCCGTTCTGCGCGACCCGCTGTGGTTACTGCGACTTCAACACCTACACCGCGGGTGAGCTCGGGTCCGCGGCCTCGCCCGAGTCGTGGCTGGAAGGACTCCGGCGCGAACTCGACGCAGGCGCCGAAATGCTCGACCGCAGCGGCCGCGGTACCCCGGCTGCGGAGACCGTGTTCGTCGGTGGCGGTACGCCGTCCCTGCTCGGCGCCGACGGGCTTGCCGACGTGCTGAGTGCGGTCCGATCGTCGTTCGGGCTCGCACCCGGTGCCGAGGTGACCACCGAATCGAACCCCGAGTCGACGTCGCCCGAGTTCTTCGCTCGGATTCGTGACGCCGGCTACACCCGAATCTCCTTGGGTATGCAGTCGGCGGCCTCCCACGTACTCGCGGTGCTCGACCGCACGCACACTCCGGGGCGTCCCGTCGCCGCGGCGCGTGAAGCTCGCGAGGCCGGATTCGGACACGTCAATCTGGACCTGATCTACGGCACCCCGGGCGAGACCGACGCCGATCTCGATGCGTCGCTCGATGCCGTGCTCGACGCCGGCGTGGATCACGTATCGGCCTATGCGCTGATCGTCGAGGACGGAACCGCACTGGCCCGCCGGGTCCGGCGGGGTGAACTCCCTGCGCCCGACGACGACGTACTCGCGTCTCGGTACGAACGCATCGACCGCCGGCTCGCGGAAGCTGGACTCACCTGGTACGAGGTCTCCAATTGGGCTCGCGCCGAGGACCGTTCGGCAAGATGCGGTCACAATCTCGGCTATTGGGAGGGCGGGGACTGGTGGGGGGCAGGTCCGGGGGCACACAGTCACGTCGGCGGAGTGCGCTGGTGGAACGTCAAACACCCCGGGCGCTATGCGGGCGTGCTCGCCGAAGGGCAGCTACCGGTTGCCGGTAGCGAGACCTTGACCGCTGCCGACATCCACACCGAATCGGTGATGCTCACCGTGCGGCTGCGCACCGGACTTCCACTGGCAGAGCTGGACGCCGGTGAACTCGACGCGGCGCGGACGGTCGTCGACGACGGCCTCGCCGTCGTAGCCGATGATCACCTGATCCTCACCGACCGCGGCCGATTGCTCGCGGACGGGGTGGTGCGGACCATCCTGCTCGGCACCGACCCGCGAATGAGCTAGAAAAACCGGGGTTCGCCGAGGATCTCGGGACCGGCCGGATCGGTCTGCTCGGGGGAGGCCGCTCCCGAGAGCGGGGCGAGTGCGTCGTAGTCGAAGACACGAGCGTGGAGTACCGGCCTGTTCCGTAGCGCGGACTGCACGGCCCGGTGCAGCCCGTCCTCGAGGTACAGCACCCCTTTCCACTGCACAGCGTGAGGAAACAGGTCGCCGTAGAACGTCGAGTCCTCCGACAGGAGTCGATCGAGCTCGAGAACCTTCGTGGTGGTGACGATCTCGTCGAGGCGAATCTGACGTGGAGGAATCCTCGACCAGTCGCGCAGCGACAGGCCGTGATCGGGATACGGCTTTCCGTCCCGGACGCCCTTGAAGATCATGCGCCCACACTACGCACGGGGTGGCGGATGGGTCTGTTCGGTTCCCGCACGATTAGACTGATCGGGTACGGCACACTGCGCCCGCGTGCATCGCGCGCGAGGTGCACGTGTTCGGGCATGCACGTGGGGAACGGAGGTGGGCAGATGTCGAGCACCGAGGAACGGAGATTCCAGGTTCTGCGGGCGATCGTGGCGGACTATGTGTCCACCAAGGAACCGATCGGGTCGAAGACACTCGTCGATCGTCACAATCTGGGTGTGTCGAGCGCAACGGTCCGGAACGACATGGCGGTCCTCGAAGCCGAGGGATACATCACGCAGACACACACCAGTTCGGGACGGGTACCCACCGACAAAGGCTACCGGCAGTTCGTCGACCGGATCTCCGAGGTCAAGCCACTGTCTGCGGCCGAGCGTCGCGCAATTCTGCAGTTCCTCGAATCCGGTGTCGATCTCGATGACGTGTTGCGTCGAGGGGTCAGGCTGCTGGCGCAACTGACTCGGCAGGTAGCCGTGGTGCAGTACCCGACCCTGTCGTCGTCGTCCGTGCGACATCTCGAAGTGGTCGCCTTGACCCCGGCGCGTCTGCTCCTCGTACTCATCACCGACTCCGGACGTGTCGATCAGCGGATCGTCGAACTTGGGGACGTCCTCGAAGACGACGACCTCGTGCGGCTACGCGATCTGCTCGGCAACGCGCTGAGCGGAAAGCGGCTCGCCGCTGCATCGATCGCGGTCTCCGAACTTGCGGAGGACGCACCGGAAGACCTTCGTGACGTCGTGATCCGCTGCGCCACCGTGCTGGTGGAAACTCTCGTCGAGCACCCCGAGGACCGGCTCGTGCTCGGCGGTACCGTGAACTTGACTCGCAACGCCGCCGATTTCGAAGACCTGCCCGGCATGCCGGGTTCGTTGCGGAACGTCCTCGAGGCACTCGAGGAGCAGGTGGTGGTCCTCAAACTGCTCGCTGCCAGCCAGGACGCCGGACGGGTCACCGTCCGAATCGGCGAGGAGACCCAAGTCGCCGAGATGCGCAGCACCTCCGTGGTGTCCACCGGTTACGGTGCGGCCGGGACGGTGTTCGGTGGGCTCGGTGTACTCGGCCCCACCCGGATGGATTACCCGGGAACCATCGCGTCGGTCGCAACCGTTGCGAGATATATCGGTGAGGTGCTCGGCGAGCGCTGAGCATGCCCAATTCTGTGTAGACGAAGTAAGGACGAGAACCAAACGTGGACTACTACGGGACGCTCGGCGTGTCCAAGGATGCGACCGACCAGGAGATCAAGCGGGCGTATCGCAAGCTGGCACGCGAGCACCATCCTGACGTCAACCCGGACGAGTCGGCGCAGAAGCGATTCCAGGAGATCTCTGCCGCGTACGAGGTGCTCTCCGACCCGGAGAAGCGGCGCATCGTCGACCTCGGAGGCGACCCGCTCGCGTCGGGTGGCGGCGCGGGCGCCGGCGGATTCGGCGGAGCAGGGTTCGGTGGCCTCGGCGACGTGTTCGAGGCGTTCTTCGGCGGTGGCGGGGGAGGCGGATCCCGCGGGCCTCGCGGCCGTGTCCAGCCGGGCGCGGACTCGTTGCTACGTACGCGGCTGACCCTGGACGAATGCGCCCGGGGGGTCACCAAGAGTGTGACGGTCGACACCGCGATTCTGTGTGACTCGTGCACGGGTTCCGGCACGCACGGCGATTCCAAGCCTGTCCGGTGTGAGACCTGTGGTGGCGCCGGTGAAGTGCAGTCCGTGCAGCGTTCGTTCCTCGGGCAGGTCATGACCTCGCGACCGTGCCCCACATGTCGCGGTGTCGGTGAGACCATCCCCGACCCCTGCCACAAGTGTGGCGGCGACGGCCGCGTGCGCGCCCGCCGCGAGATCACGGTGAAGATCCCCGCCGGGGTCGGCAACGGAATGCGTATCCGTCTCGCGGCGCAGGGCGAGGTCGGTCCGGGTGGCGGTCCGGCAGGCGACCTGTACGTCGAGGTCCAGGAACAACAGCACGACATCTTCGTCCGCGACGGCGACGACCTGCACTGCACCATTCGCGTGCCGATGGTCGACGCCGCCCTGGGAACTTCCGTGAGCCTCGACACGATCCTCGATGGAACCGTCGACATCACCGTCGACGCCGGAACCCAACCAGGCTCGGTGTCGGTCATTCGTGGGCACGGCATGCCGAAACTGCGCTCGGGCGCGCGCGGTGACCTGCACGCACACCTCGAAGTGGTGGTGCCGACCAAGCTCGACCACAAACAGACCAAGATCCTGGGTGAGTACCGGACCGTGAGCGACCGGGACCGTGTCGAGGTCGTGTCGAAGTCGTCTCAGCATTCGTCGGGGCTGTTCTCGCGTCTCCGCGACGCGTTCAACGTCCGCTAGGCGACCACGGTGGCTGCGACGCTGTTCTATCTGGACCCGCTGCCGGAGATCGGGGCGCTTGCAGTCCTCGACGGTAAAGAGGGCAGGCATGCGGCGACGGTGCGTCGCATCCCCGTCGGAGAACGGCTCGTGTTCTCCGACGGAAGGGGTGGCGTCGCCGACGTCGAGGTGACGGCCGTGGCCAAGGACCGGCTCGAAGCCACCGTCCTCCGGCGCGGCATGATCGAACCGCCGCGCCCGGTCGTGACCGTGGTCCAGGCCCTTCCGAAATCCGACAGGTCGGAACTTGCCATAGAACTCGCGACGGAGGCGGGCGCCGACGGGTTCGTGCCGTGGCAGTCGTCACGTTGCGTTGCGCGGTGGGATTCCAAGGCAGACAAGGGTTTGGCGAAGTGGAAGGCGACGGCGACGGCCGCCGCGAAGCAGTCCCGTCGGGCATATGTGCCCGAGGTGGACTCACTACACCGCACCGCCGAAGTCGTTTCCCGGGCGCGGGCGACCGTCGAACGCGGTGGTGTCGTCGCGGTGCTGCACGAATCGGCCACCGTTCCGTTCTCGTCGCTGCCCCTTGCGCAGGCCCCCGAACTCGTTCTCATCGTCGGCCCCGAAGGCGGGCTCGACGATGCGGAGGTCGAAGCGCTCGTCGGAGCAGGCGCGACAGCGGTCTCGCTCGGTCCGACGGTTCTGCGTACCTCGTCGGCCGCTGCCGTCGCGCTCGGTGCAGTGGGTGTGCTCACCGATCGGTGGGGCAGGCAGCCCCTGAGCTGATCGATAATGCTGGGTATGCCACGCCTCCGCATCGACTACGGTTCCGAGCCTGCCCAGTTCGGGCACCTGTACACCCCGCCCGGGGCTGACGGCCCGGTCCCTGTCGTCATGCTGATTCACGGCGGCTATTGGAGCGCCGACTTCCACCTCAATCTGGCGACGACGTTGGGTGCGGAACTCGCTCGGCGAGGGGTGGCGGCGTGGAACGTCGAATACCGTCGGGTCGGTGCCGGTGGGGCCTGGCCGGAAACGAGCGCAGACATCGAGGCGGCGCTCGCCGCGACCCGGACGTTGCTGCCCGCAGCGTCGCCGACTCCGCTCGATACCGGCGATGTCCGGATCGTCGGGCATTCCGCAGGTGCCCAACTTGCGCTGTGGGTGGCGGGGCAGCGGGAATGCCCGGTGCGGCCGAGTCGCGTGATCTCCCAGGCCGGGGCACTCGACCTCGCGTCCCGAGCCGCCACCCGGAGTGGGGGCGCCGCACTCGAAGCCCTCTTCGGAGCGTCTTATGCGGACGACCCGCAGGTCTATCGCGATGCGTCGCCGCTGCATCGGGTACCGAGCGGCGTGCCCACGGTCTGCATCCACGGCAGTGAGGACCTGCAGGTGCCGGTGGCTGCCAGCCGCGCCTACGCGACGGCCGCAGGCGCTGCCGGCGACCGGGTCGTGCTGTGGGAGGTACCTGGGGAAGGCCACAATGCCTTCCTCGACCGCAGCACTCGCAGCTGGGACCTCACGATGAAGGCGGTGCTCGATGAAGACCCGTGGCTCGACGAAGACCTGCCGGTGGGTTCGTGAATCGGTCCGCTGAGCGACTACTTTCTGGAGACGAGCTCGATGTGATCGTGTGGGCTTCGGTCTGCTGAGGGCAGCATCGTCGCGACCAGCAGAGTCCCGACCGCCAGTGCAATACCCCCGACAAGGCTCGCCTGCCCGATGGCGTCGGAGAACGCGGAGCCCGCAGCTTCTCGCAACGGTTCCGCGTGCTGCGAGGCAAACGGATTCGTGGCGAGTTCCTCCGCGACGATGGAGGCACCGCCCACGGAGTCGCCCGCTGCGGCAACGGCCAGTTCTGCCTGTTCGGCCATGGGACCCGTCAGCTGTCCGAACGGCAGCTCCGAGAGGAAGCCTGCGATCGACTGATGGTAGGTGGTGGCGAGAACCGAGCCGAGCAAAGCGATTCCGAGTGAACCACCGAATTCGACAGCGGTGTCGTTGAGTCCGCCGGCTGCACCGAGCTCGTTCTCGGGGAAACCGGCCATGATCAGGTCGGTGGCAGGCGGCGTGGATATGCCGATGCCGATGCCCAGGAGCAGCAGGCACGCAAGGTAGATCCCGTACCCGGAATCGGAGTGGGACTGCGTGAGCACCAGTACCCCGGCCGTAGCCGCAGCCATCCCGGCGGTCACCGTCACCCGTGAGCCGAAGCGGGGTGCGAGGCGAGAGCTTGCGGCCGCGCCCGCGGACACCGCCCCGGCGAGCGGAAGCAGGTGCAGGCCTGTTTCGAGCGGTCCGTAGTCCAGCACGAACTGGAACTGCTGCGCAACGAAGTAGATGACCCCGAAAGTTGCGAAGAACAAGAGCAACACCGCGATACACGCTGCCCCGACCGTCCGATCGGCGACCAGCCTGAGCTCGAGGAGTGGTTGCGGGTGCCGCAATTCCCACACGACGAATGCCACCGCTGCAGCGACGGACACCGCCATGATGCCGAGAGTCGCTGTGCTCCAGCCGAAGTGGAATCCGTTGATGATCGCGTAGACGAGACCGCCGACGGTGAGGATCGACAACAACCCCCCGATCCAGTCGGTGCGGTCGACGTTGTCTGCGCGGGACGGTGGGACGAGGATCAGGGAAGCGATTGCCGCGGCCGCGGCAATCGGCACGTTGATCAGGAATGTCGAGCCCCACTCATGTGATTCGAGTAGCCATCCGGCAAGCAGGGGACCGAGCGCGATGGCGAGTCCGGAGGTTGCGGCCCATGCCGCGATCGCGCGGGTGCGCTCGTGTGCCGGGAACATCGCCACGAGGAGCGAGAGGGTTGCGGGCATGATCACCGCAGCGCCGACCCCCATCGCGATGCGGGCGGCGATCACCTCGGTGGCGCTGTCTGCCAGGCTTCCGTACACGGCTCCGGCGGCGAACACCATGAGCCCGACGAGGAGTGCGCGTCGTCGACCGAACCGATCGCCGAGAACGCCGCACAGGAGCATCAGCGCCGCGTACGGAACGGTGTATCCGTCGATGACCCACTGCATGTCGGTGCTTGTGAGCTGCAGATCGCGAAGCATGCCGGGTGCCGCGACGATCAGGGCGGTGTTCGCCATCACCACGATGAGCAAGCTCAGGCAAAGGATTGCCAGGCCGGCCCAACGCCTGGGATAGGGGTCCGGTTCGGCGGTTTTCCGAGCATCCGGGACGGTGTCGGTCATGCGGTTCTCCTCGGGCAAGCCCGGACACCGGGCCGTAATTGCACAGTCATGTGCAATGTAACTAGTTGCACATGAGTGTGCAACTAGACTGGACGGTGAATCACATCTGTGGCGAAGCGAGGATGAGCAGCGTGGAGGAATCGGTCCCCAGTCCGCGGAAGCGTGCCAACGCGAACCGCTCGCGGATCCTCGACGCGGCGATGCGATGTTTTGCAGCGAACTCCGATGCGAGCATGGACGACGTCGCGAAAGCAGCAGGCGTGGTGCGACGCACCGTATACGCGCACTTCCCGAACCGCGACGCGCTCGTCGAAGGGCTCGCGGACGAGGCAGGGACGGCGCTCGCGGCGTCCGTCGAGCAGCCCGAGCCCGAGGATGCTGACGTGGCGCTTGCCGTCGGAGTGCTGCGCCTGAGTCCTGTCGGCGATCGATACCGGGTGTTGCTGTCTTTTGCCAGAAAGGAAGTCGGCGAGGAACGCATCGCCGAGCTGATCGCGCCGGTCCGCACCCACACGTGCGGTGTGGTGGAACGGGGACGCGCAGCGGGGGTGTTCTCCGCCTATCTGCCGACCGTTGTCCTCGTGGGGATGATGGAAGGCCTGACCATGGCCACGCTCGAACAGGCCAATCACGGGGTGGTCGACGATGCGAGCCGTGCCATGGCGCTCGGCGTGCTGGTCCTCGCCGGCGTGACTCCCGATCGCGCCGCCGAAGTGGTCGCATCGGCGCAGCGGTGGCTGCACGCAAGGGCGTGATTCCGGGGTCGCGATGCGGAGCCCGGGCGCCGGCCGCAGCAATGCCGTGAAGCCGCGCACCGTACGGCGCTAGACTGGGCTACGGACACGACGCCCGTCGTGTCCGTATCTGACCCGAAAGCAGGCCGTTCCGTCCACGTGAGTGAACCAGACCGCACACGCGACCCCGACGACGCAGGCCGGATCCCGGTCCGATCGAGCCTGGATCTTCCGCCAGAGGCTGCAGCTCCCCTGGTCGGCACAGCCGACGAGAACCTCATCGCACTCGAAGCGGCCCTTGCCGCCGACATCCATGTGCGAGGCAACACCGTCAGCCTCAGTGGTACGCCCGCTGACGTAGCCCTTGCCGAACGGGTGATCGGTGAACTGGTCACGCTGGTGCGCCGAGGTCAGCAACTGGGGCCCGATGCCGTGCGCCGCACCGTCGGAATGCTCACGAACGGGCTGTCCGAGTCGCCGGCGGAGGTGCTCAGCCTCGACATCCTGTCGCGACGTGGAAAGACGATCCGTCCGAAGACGCTCAATCAGAAGAGGTACGTCGACGCGATCGACGCCAACACGATCGTGTTCGGTATCGGTCCGGCGGGCACCGGCAAGACGTACCTGGCGATGGCGAAGGCAGTGCAGGCTCTGCAGGCCAAGCAGGTCACCCGCATCATCCTCACCCGACCCGCGGTCGAAGCAGGTGAACGCCTCGGGTTCCTGCCGGGAACTCTCCACGAGAAGATCGACCCGTATCTGCGTCCGCTGCACGATGCCCTGCACGACATGATGGATCCCGAAGCGATTCCGAAGCTCATGCAGGCCGGGGTGATCGAGGTCGCGCCGCTGGCGTACATGCGTGGTCGGAGCCTCAACGACGCCTTCATCATCCTCGACGAAGCGCAGAACACCACTGCTGAGCAGATGAAGATGTTCCTCACCCGTCTGGGCTTCGGGTCGAAGATCGTCGTGACCGGCGACATCACTCAGGTGGACCTGCCCGGGGGCGCCCGGTCGGGTCTCGCCGCTGTTGCCGAAATCCTCGACAACATCGACGACATCCACTTCGCACGGCTCGACAGCAGCGACGTGGTGCGTCACCGGCTCGTCTCCGACATCGTCGACGCCTACGGGCGCTTCGAAGCCGAGCGGGCCGGCGAAACGGGCATCGGCAACCGAGCCCAGCGTCGCGCCGCACAACACCGGATCCAGCGCCGGTGAGCATGCCGCACAACCCGAATCCGTCAGAAGTGCAGAAGGAACGACAGTCATGAGCATCGAAATCTCGAACGAGTCCGGGATGGAGGTCGTCGAGGAAGAACTGCTCGACGTCGCCCGTTTCGTCATCGCCCGAATGGACGTGCATCCCGCTGCGGAACTGTCGATGGTGCTCGTGGATTCCGACACCATGGCCGATCTGCACGTGCGTTGGATGGATCTGCCCGGACCCACCGACGTGATGTCGTTCCCGATGGACGAACTCGAGCCTGGAGGCCGACCGGACGCACCCGAGCCGGGCCCGTCCATGCTCGGCGACATCGTGTTGTGTCCGTCGTTCGCCGCAGACCAAGCGGAGAAGGCCGGTCATTCGCTCGACCACGAACTTGCTCTTCTCACGGTGCACGGAATGTTGCACCTGCTCGGCTACGACCACGCCGAGCCGGAGGAAGAGAAGGAGATGTTCGGCCTCCAGAACCAGTTACTCGCCGAGTGGTACGAGGAACTGCGCCTTGCCGAGCGTGACGCACGGCTTGCCGCGCGCGATCAGCAGCTGCTCGGAAAGGCCGGATTCGTCGACAATCCGGAGATCTGAGCCGTGTCGTCGGAAGATGGGACGCGATGTGAGACCACCGGCATCGCCGCTGGAGTGAGGCCGGCGTGAGCACCGTGATCTCCTACGTCCTCGCGGTACTGCTCGTCGTGATCGGCGGGCTCTTCGCGGCCATCGATTCTGCGCTCAACACGGTCTCGCCTGCGCGCGTGGACGACCTCGCGAAGGAAGGCCGTGCGGGTGCCCGCCGGCTCCGCGCAATCCTCGACGACCGGCCTCGATACGTCAATCTTGCCGTGCTGCTTCGTATTCTGTGTGAGCTCACGGCGACAGTCGTGCTCGCCGGGGAGCTGCTCGGTCATTTGAATCGTACGGCGGCTCTCGTCATCAGTGCCGCGGTCATGGTCGTGATCGACTATGTCGTGATCGGTGTGGGGCCGCGGACACTCGGCAGGCAGCACGCCTACACGATCGCACTTACCGCTGCTTCGCCGCTGCGCGTGCTGGGTGTGGTCCTCGGCCCGATCAGCAGGGTCCTGATCCTCGTGGGTAACGCCGTCACCCCCGGCCGAGGGTTCCGTAACGGCCCGTTCGCCAACGAGATCGAGCTGCGCGAGCTCGTCGACCTGGCGCAGGAACGCGGAGTGGTGGCCGATGACGAGAGACGGATGATCCAGTCGGTCTTCGATTTCGGCGACACCACCGCGCGCGAGATCATGGTTCCCCGACCGGAGATGGTCTGGATCGAGAGCACCAAGACCGCAGGGCAGGCGACCTCTCTCGCCGTGCGCAGCGGACATTCCCGCATCCCGGTGATCGGCGAGAACGTCGACGACATCTGCGGGGTCGTCTATCTGAAGGACCTCGTACAACAGACCTACGACGCGAGCGACGGCGGCCACAGTGTCTCGGTCGCTGAGGTGATGCGTCCGCCGGTGTTCGTGCCCGATTCGAAGCGTCTCGACGACCTCTTGTCCGATATGCAGCGCGACCGCAATCATATGGCCGTGCTCGTCGACGAATACGGCGGCATCGCGGGTCTGGTCACGATCGAGGATCTCATCGAGGAAATCGTGGGCGAGATCGCCGACGAGTACGACGTCGGGGAAATCCCCGATATCGAGGCTCTCGGTGATGGCACCTATCGTGTCTCCGCGCGCCTCCCGGTCGAAGATCTCGGCGATCTGTTCGGCATCGAGATCGACGACGCCGAGGTCGACACCGTCGGCGGACTACTCGGCTACGAACTCGGGCGCGTTCCGCTGCCGGGGTCGCAGGTGCACACCCACGGACTCATCCTGCGCGGCGAAGGCGGCCCGGATGTCCGCGGCCGCGTCCGCGTCAATACCGTGTTCGTCCGGCGCGTTCCGGAATCCGACGACTCACCCACCTCACGAAAGGAGGACGGCGCGTGCTCTGCATCGTGAACGAGGACGTAGCAGCGTCGAACACCAGATGGCAGAACACAGTATGAGCGACTCCGAATTCCGTTCCGGATTCATCTGTTTCGTGGGGCGTCCCAATACCGGCAAGTCGACGCTGACGAATGCTCTGGTGGGCAGCAAGATTGCCATCACGTCGTCGCGACCGCAGACCACTCGCCATACGATTCGAGGAATCGTTCACCGTGACCACACGCAGTTGATCCTCGTGGACACGCCGGGACTGCACCGGCCCCGGACCTTGCTCGGTCAGCGGCTCAACGACCTCGTACGCGACACATACTCCGAGGTCGACGCCATCGGCATGTGCTTTCCCGCCGATGAGAAGATCGGCCCAGGCGACCGCTGGATTCTCGAACAGGTCCGCACCGTGGCGCCGCGCACTCCGCTGATCGGCATCGTGACCAAGATCGACAAGGTGGGCAAGGAGCAGGTCGCAGCGCAGCTACTCGCTGTGTCGAAGTTGCTTGGCAGCGAGACCGACGTGGTTCCCGTATCGGCGACCTCGGGGGAGCAGGTCGAAGTCCTCGTCGACGTTATCGCCTCGCACATGGAGCCGGGGCCTGCCTTCTACCCCGACGGTGAACTCACCGACGAACCCGAAGAAACCCTCATGGCGGAGCTGATTCGAGAGGCGGCACTCGAGGGCCTCGGCGACGAGCTGCCACATTCGCTTGCCGTGGTGATCGAGGAGATCCGAGAGCGTGAGGGGCGCACCGAGAAACAGGGTGAGATGCTCGATGTGCACGCTTTGCTCTACGTGGAACGCCCGAGCCAGAAAGGCATCGTCATCGGTAAAGGTGGCGCGCGTCTGCGCGAGGTCGGCACGGCGGCGCGCACTCAGATCGAGAAGCTGCTCGGGGTGAAGATCTTCCTGGATCTGCATGTCAAGGTCGCCAAGGATTGGCAGCGGGATCCCAAGCAACTCGGTCGCCTCGGATTCTGACCCCCGTCGCTGCCGCGTTCGGATGATCTTCCCGATGGAAGACGTAGATGTCGGATATGTCCGATGGAGCTAGGGTCTCCGCATCGTTGTCGATGCGGAGGTCCGAATGCGTGTATATGCCGCTCTTGCGGTTGCCGCGGCGTCGCTGCTCTTCGTCGCCGGGTGTCTCGCGGAAGACGAAGTCGCGGTGGGTCCGGTCACGTTCCCTGCGGGAGAAGAGATTCTCGTCGACCTGTCGATGAAGCCGAGCAACGTCGGTGGACGCAGCAGCCCATTCTTCTCCGGATATCGCCCACAGGTGTCCTTTGCGTCGGCGGACGCGATCACCTGCACGATCAAGGGGCCTGCGCATGGTGAGCCGTTCGCACCGGGGACGAGGTCGACCGTTCCGATCGTATGCACAGCCGAAGTCACCGTCGATTCGGAGGACGTGGAAGTCGGTGTCCTGGAGGGCGGTAGGGAAGTGGGTAGCGGAACGGTGCAACTCTGAGGAAGACGTAGCGTAACGCGGTGGATCAGGGTTGCGTTGCTCCCTGGAGCAGGAGGAGTGTCGCGGCGGCAAGATCCGCGCCGGACCCGGTCGACAGACGCCGCAGTTGCAGTCCGGCGATCGTCGCGACCAGGATCGGCCCGATCACCTCCGCGTTCGGGACGTCGAGGGCGCGGAGAATCGCCACGGTCAGTGCGTCGTACGCTGACCAGCATTCGTCCGCAGTTGCACGCAGATCCGGATCCCGGCCCGCCTGGATCCACAGTTCGTACGGTGCGATCCGTTCGGCGGTGAATGCGAGATCCTCTGCGACCCGCTCGGTGAGAGCCGCGGCTTCCATGACCGACAGTGTCTGGGAACGATACGTGTCGGCGATCGTGCGCAGTCGTTCGGTCTCTTCATCGACGAAGGTCGTGAGCGCCGCCTTCAGCAGATCGGATTGGCTGGGGAAGTGGTAGGTGATCGACCCCAGCGACACCTCGGCGCGGGACGCGATGCGCCGATTGGTGATTCCCGCGATTCCGTCCGTTCCGACGAGATGCAGTGTTGCCTCGATGATTCGGTGCCGGGCATCGGTGGCCACGACTACCACCACCTGACCGGGCTCTGTTCGTCCCAGCGCAATACCGATTCGAGTTGCGCTGCGAGCGAGACGAGCATCGGCTCGGAGTCGTCGTGCCCGAGAAGTTGTGCACCTACGGGCAATCCTTCGTCGGTGAAACCGGCAGGAACGTTCACTCCGGGCCATCCGAGTACGTTCCAGGGCCACGCATACGGGCACGCTGCGGTGATCACCTTGTCGGTGGCCCAGCCACCGAGGCCGTCGATCGCACCGATCGGCGGCGGCGGTGTCGCGGTAGTAGGTGTGAGGACGACATCGACCCGGTCGAATATCCGGCCGACACGGCGCCGCAGCCTGGGCTCGGCGGCTCTCGCGGCGCGAAGCGGAAATCCGTGCAGGAGTTTGCCGGTGCGGGCATTGCCACGTGTGCGCGGGTCGGTCAGGGACGGGTCGGACAACGCGCTCACCCAGTCGTTGATTCCGGCCATCGACCGCGGAAGAAAATTCAGACCGAACATGATTCCGTAGTCCGGGTCGGCGAGGATCACCTCGTGTCCGAGATCGCGGAGGGTCGCGGCGAGTGCGGTGATGCGGACACGTACCCGAGGATCGAGCTGTCTCGGCGTGGCGGTGAACGGAAGCTTCAGTGACAACGCGATTCTCAGTCGTCCGGGGTCGCGTCCTACCGCGTCGGAGACGGCCATCGGCTCGCGCCGATGGAGATCGCCTGCGCGATTGCCGCTCACCACGTCGAGGAGAAGCGCAGCGTCGGCGACCGTGCGGGCGAGTGGTCCGTGCGTGGTCAGCCCATAGAACGCCTCGGGATGGGGCCACATCGAGATCCGACCGCGCTGCGGCTTGATGCCCACCAGATTGGTCCAGGCGGCCGGGATCCGAACCGAACCGGCGCCGTCGGAGCCGAGTGCTGCGGGGACCAGTCCGGCGGCGACCGCCGCGGCGCTCCCGCCGGATGATCCGCCAGGTGTGTGCCCCCGTGACCAAGGGTTGCGTGTGTATCCGTAGGTGGAGTTCCCGGTCAGGGGCCACTGACCGACCTCGGAGGAATGGGTCTTGCCGACGATCACTGCACCGGCGTCGCGCAGACGGCGGACCACCTCGGCGTCGTCGTTGCGAACCGGGAGTTCGCCCGGGCAGCCGAACGCTGTGGTCTCACCGGTGACGTCGGTGTCGTCCTTGACTGCGATCGGGACGCCGAGCAGGGGACCGCGTTCGCCCGCGGCGCGGCGTCGATCGGCCTCGGCTGCCTCGGTCAGCGCTGCTTCCCGCCGTGCGACGCGGAAAGCGTTGAGTGTGGATCGGCTCGCGTCGATCCGGTCGAGTGCGACGCGGACGAGTTCGACCGAGGTGGCGATGCCGGCGTCGAGTGCGGCAACGGTCTCGGTCAGCCCGGCGGATCGGGTGGTTACGTCGTGCGTGGTCATGCATCCCCCAAGTTGTTCGTTCGAACGAACAGTAACGCGTTTCAGTATCGGTGTCGAGGTTCCCGACGCGGGGTCGCGCACCGCGAAGGCGTTGTCGTTGCGACATGACACACTCGGATGCGTGAAGTTGTACAGGGACAACGCTGTGGTGCTGCGCCAGCACAAGCTGGGTGAGGCCGACCGCATCGTCACCCTGCTCACCCGCCGTCACGGGCTGGTCAGAGCCGTCGCGAAGGGGGTTCGCCGCACCCGCTCGAAGTTCGGTGCGCGCCTCGAACCTTTCGCTCACATCGATGTGCAGTTGCACCCCGGGCGCAATCTCGATGTCGTCACCCAGGTCCAGACACTCGACGCGTTCGCAATCGGCATCGTGGACGACTACGGGCGCTATACCACCGCGTGTGCGATTCTCGAGACGGCCGAACGCCTTGCCGGCGAGGAACGCGCTCCCGTTCCGCGGCTCCACGGGCTGACCGTCGGTGCCCTGCGCGCGGTGTGCGACCGCACGCGTCCTCCGGAGTTGGTGTTCGACGCCTACTTGCTGCGCGCCATGCTCTACGCAGGCTGGGCACCCGCGATCACACACTGTGCCCGTTGTGACCGTCCGGGACCACACACGGCGTTCCATGTAGGAGCGGGCGGTGCCGTCTGTGTCGAATGCAGGCCGCCGGGAGCGGCGACGCCCGCGCCGGGAGTGCTGGAGCTGATGGATGCGCTCAATCGGGGGAACTGGGAGGTCAGCGAATCTGCATCGGCCTCGGTACTGAGTCAGACGAGCGGTCTGATCGCTGCGCATCTGCAATGGCACCTCGAGCGTCAACTACGGACACTGCCGCTCATCGAACGTGGCGGTCCGCACGCGGGCGGGAGCCCGGAAGTCGGCGTCAGGCAGGATGGAGACCGTGATTCGACGACGCGAACCGCACCGACCGGCTGACCGCACCATCCGCCCACCAGACCCGCATCCGTCGGGGGCGCGTGCCCCGATCATCCAGCCCGAGCTGATTCCGCAGCACGTCGCGTTGGTCATGGACGGAAACGGTCGCTGGGCGCAGGAGCGCGGATTGCCGCGCACCGCCGGCCACGAACGAGGCGAAGCAGTTCTCATGGACGCCGTGTGCGGCAGCATCGAGGTGGGCGTCAAGTGGTTGTCCGCGTACGCGTTCTCCACCGAGAACTGGAAGCGCAGCCCCGACGAGGTCCGGTTCCTCATGGGTTTCAACCGTGACGTGATCCGCCGCCGCCGCGACGAGATGCACGAGATGGGTGTGCGCGTCAGGTGGGCCGGGCGTCGCCCGCGCCTGTGGCGCAGCGTGATCAAGGAACTCGAGATCGCCGAGGAGCTCACCAAGGACAACGACGTGATGACTCTCGTCATGTGCGTCAACTACGGTGGCCGAGCCGAGATCGCCGATGCGGCCCGCGAGATCGCACGTCGCGTCGCGGCCGGCGAGATCGATCCCGAGAAAGTGACCGAAGCGACGGTGGCCCGCTATCTCGACGAGCCCGATATGCCCGATGTCGATCTGTTCCTTCGGCCGTCAGGGGAACAGCGGACCTCGAACTTTCTGCTGTGGCAATCGGCTTACGCCGAAATGGTATTCCAGGACAAGAACTTTCCCGACTTCGACCGACGCGACCTCTGGTCGGCCTGCGTCGAGTACGCGTCCCGCGACCGTCGGTTCGGCGGTGTGAAATGACGGTTTTCCGAGAGCGGATTGCCGGTCTGCTCGCCCCGTTCGTCGACCTGCGCACCTCCGGGCCGAATGGCGACGACGCCCTCGGATTCGATTACGGCGCGGTCCCGTTCGCGGCACAGGTGGTCACCCTCACCGACGGGCTCGATGTCGTGTCGCTCACCGGGGTCCTCGGCTGGGACCTTCCCCTCGACGACGACGTGCGCGCTCGGGTGGTCACGGCTGCCGACGCCGTGCAGTTCGGTTCGGTTCATCTGATCGAACGAGACGCCGAGGCCGACGTCGTCCTGCGTTACTCGTTCCCCATCAGCGGCCTCGAAGACACCGCACTGACGACGATGCTCCTGCTGGTACTCGACGGTGCTGCGAGCGCTCGGGAGGCCGTCGGCGCAGGCGCCGGTTCTACAGACGAAACGCCATGACCGATCAGTCCTCGGCGAATGCGCAATCCTTGCACGTGCCGAAGATCTCGATGGTGTGACTGACGTCGACGAATCCGTTCGCGTCGGCCATCTCGTGTGCCCAGCGCTCGACCTCGGGTCCGTCCACCTCGACGGTGAATCCACAGCGGCGGCACACGAGATGGTGGTGATGACCCGAGGAACAGCGTCGGAACATCGACTCCCCGGTATCGGTGCGGAGCACATCGACGCTGCCCGCCTCGGCGAGCGACTGCAGTGTTCGATACACGGTGGTCAGGCCGATCGCGTCTCCGCGCTTGCGGAGTTCGTCGTGGAGGTCCTGGGCCGTCCGGAACTCTTCGGTGTCGTCGAGCAGGGCGACGATCGCGCTGCGTTGTTTGGTCGAGCGAACCCCGACGAGGGGCTTGCGGGCGGAGGTCAAGGTGGACGTCAACCTTCCTGTTCAGGTGTTCCCAGGGCGATTGTGCCCTGGGCGGTAGGTTCCTGGGCATGGGCGACAGCGTCGACGACGATGTGGGCGAGATGTTCGTCGGAGAGTCGGTAGAGGACTTCACGTCCGGATCGGTCTCCGCGGACGACACCGGCGGTCTTCAGGACACGTAGGTGCTGGCTGATCAGTGGTTGGGTGACGCCGAGTGCGCCGACGAGCTCGTGCACGCATCGCGCGGATTCCCGTAATTGAAGGACGATCGCGATTCTGATCGGCGCGGACAGTGCACGGAGCAATTCGCCCGCGGTGACCAAAGTGTCGGGGGGGATCGGCTGCCGGATCTCGCAGGGTTCGTGCGGTTCGGAAGTGCGAGCGCTCACCGTGCAGTCGTGTTGACCGGAGTCGAGACTCAAGGATGCTCCTTCGGAGGCGGACAGCGCACTATTGCAAACCGATCTCATTTTGATATGCATGGATGTGCATGTCAACCGCCGCGTGTTCGGTGCCCGGCCACCGAACGATAGTCTTGGAGATCGACGCATGCTGCGAACCCGCATCCGAGATGGAGAGAATCCGAGTGGCACCCAAATCCAAGATCGATACCGTTGCCAACCTCGCCAAGCGCCGTGGGCTGGTCTATCCCTGCGGTGAGATCTACGGCGGCACCAAGTCGGCCTGGGACTACGGCCCGCTCGGCGTGGAACTCAAGGACAACATCAAGAAGCAGTGGTGGCGCAACATGGTCACCAGCCGTGACGACGTCGTGGGCCTCGATTCGTCGGTGATCCTGCCTCGTCAGGTGTGGGTCGCCTCCGGCCACGTCGGTGTCTTCAACGACCCGCTCGTCGAGTGCCTGAGCTGTCACAAGCGCCACCGGCAGGACCACTTGCAGGAGGCGTACGCCGAGAAGAACAAGCTCGACGACCCGGACTCCGTCGCGATGACCGAGATCGCGTGCCCCGACTGTGGCACCAAGGGGCAATGGACCGAGCCCCGCGACTTCAACATGATGCTCAAGACGTACCTAGGCCCGATCGAGAGCGAAGAGGGTCTGCATTACCTGCGGCCCGAGACCGCTCAGGGCATTTTCGTGAACTTCGCAAACGTGCTCACCACGTCGCGCAAGAAGCCGCCGTTCGGTATCGGCCAGATCGGCAAGAGCTTCCGCAACGAGATCACCCCGGGCAACTTCATCTTCCGCACGCGTGAGTTCGAGCAGATGGAGATGGAGTTCTTCGTCAAGCCGGGTGAAGACGAACAGTGGCACCAGTACTGGATCGACTACCGGATGGACTGGTACACCGGCCTCGGCATCAACAAGGACAACCTGCGCCTGTACGAGCACCCGCAGGACAAGCTGTCGCACTATTCGAAGCGCACCGTCGACATCGAGTACCGCTTCCACTTCCAAGGCAGCGAATGGGGTGAGCTCGAGGGCGTCGCCAACCGCACCGACTTCGATCTGTCCACCCACGCACAGCATTCGGGTGCCGACCTGAGCTTCTTCGACCAGACCACCAGCGAGCGCTACACGCCGTACGTGATCGAACCGGCTGCAGGCCTCACCCGGTCGCTGATGGCATTCCTCGTCGATGCCTACACCGAGGACGAAGCGCCCAACGCCAAGGGCGGCGTCGACAAGCGCACCGTGCTGCGCCTCGACCGCAGGCTCGCGCCGGTCAAGGCAGCGGTGCTGCCGCTGTCCCGCAACGCGGATTTGAGCCCGAAGGCCAAGGATCTCGCCGCCCGTCTTCGCCAGAACTGGAATATCGAGTTCGACGACGCGGGCGCGATCGGTCGTCGCTACCGTCGCCAGGACGAGATCGGCACGCCGTTCTGCATCACCGTCGACTTCGACACCCTCGACGATCAGGCCGTCACCGTCCGTGAGCGCGACACGATGGCGCAGGAGCGCGTGAGCCTCGATCAGGTCGAGGGCTACCTCGCGCAGCGTCTGATCGGGTGCTGATAGCCGGTACCCGCGCTGGGTGATCCCAGGCACAAAGCAGAAGGCAGGCCCACCGCGTCGACGCGGTGGGCCTGCCTTCTGCGTCTACTGCGACTTTCCGGTCTGCGCTGTGATGGGCTCGGCGAGTCCTTGCTCGTCGCACTCCGTCTGAAGTCGGGCGAGCGTCTCGTCGAGACCGGCGCCCAGTCGGGGGCCGGGAGTGAAGGTTGCGGGAAGGTTCCGCATTCCCTGGATGATCCCGATGGTCTCGTAATGCACGGCCTCGGTGGGGTCGCAGTGGAAGTCCGGCATTCGGTCCAGTACCGCGACGAGCATCCGTTTGAACACTGTTCGCGCGACGTTGGATCCGATGCAGCGATGAATCCCGAGTCCGAAACTGAAGTGGCGATTTCCTTTTCGTTCGAGATCGATGTTGTGAGGATCGTCGAACAGCGCCGGATCACGGTTGGCCATCGCCCACGAGAGCCACAGTCGTTCGCCTTCTTGGAACTGTGCTCCTGCGTATTCGCAGTCGGCCGAGAAGGTACGCCCGTCTCCGGGGGCGGGTGTGAAGAATCGCAGGAATTCCTCGGTTGCGGAGTCGAGTAAGGTCTCCCGCTCGCGGCTCAGCAGTTCTCGCTGGTCCGGGTTGTGTGACAGCCATTCGAGTGAGTGCGCGGTGAGTGCGGTCGTCGTATCGAACCCTCCGCCGATCAACAGCGACAGCATGCCGAGGACTTCCACATCGGGCGGATTCTCGCCGTCGATATCCGCATGCACCACCGCATTCACAAGTCCGGGACGTGGATCCACGCGAGCCTGCGCGACAGCGGCATAGAGGTCGGCTCCCATCGCGCGTTGCAGGTCGGCGACGCGGGCTCGACCGGGGGAGTCGGGCGGGGTATACACCGACGCGTGCACCGGTTCGTTGTAGATCGCCCATTTTTCGAGCGGGATGCCGAGCATTCCGAGGGTGAGCACCGCAGGCACGATATTTGCGAGATCGTCGACGAAGTCGATCCGTCCGGTGGTGATCTTTTCGTCGAGACACGCGCGGACCACCTCGTCGATGACCGGAATCCATCGTTTGACAGCCGCCGGTGAGAGGTAGGGGTTCAGCGTCTGGCGGTAGTACCGATGCTCGGGCGGGTCCATCTCGAGCATGCCGCCGCGTGCGCCGTTCGGCAGTTCTCCGGTGGGAATCGTGATGCCACGGTATCCGCGCCGGACGCCCTGGACGTCGTTGTCGTTGGAGATGTCTTCGGACCGGGCGAGGTGGAACACCTCGTCGGCCCCGGCCGCGACCCAATGCCCACCGTGGGTGTCGGTCCACGCAATGGGGCAACCCGCGTGCATGTCCTTGGTGATCGACTCGAACTGTTCTCGATACGCAGGGGCGTGTCGATCGAAGTGGATGCGATTTCTGCCGGAATCCGTCTGCGTCACGACAAGGAGCTCCTCACGTGGAATGTGGCATTCATCACCTATTCGGCGGTTGACGGGCAAGCTACCAGGGATCTCCGAAACAAGAAGGCAATTCGGTGGTGGCGAGAGTGATGTTCTCGCATCACTGATGGTGTGGGCTCGGCGTGTTCTCTAGAAACGGCCCCCGCTCGACCCGCCGAAACCACCGCCGCCGAAACCGCCACCGCCGCCGAAACCGCCCCCACCGCCGAAGCCACCGCCTCCGCGGCCGCTGTTCAGGACGCTGTTGATGAGGATGCCGCCGAGGATCGCGCCGGTCATGTTGCCGCCCGACGAGCCTCCACCCGGGGGCCGCTGCTGCCGGTCCCACTTCTGCACATCGTTCTGAGCCGACTGCAACGCCTTCGCAGCCAGGTTCGCGGCGGACTGCGCGTGCTGCATCGCGGCGGCGGAATCGGAGTGCTCCAGTTGCTGTGCCGCTTGCAGGTGACGCTCGGCCTCGGACAACCGGGTGCGGGCCTGCGCTCCGACGACACCGCGCCTCGTGCCGATGAAATCCGACGCAGCGGTGACCTGTGCTCGTGCCGCTGCAATGTCCTGTTGCAAGCGTAGCCGGGCCTGCTCCGCGGCTTCTTGCGCCTCACGGGTCCGAGCTCGCAACGCGTCGAGTCGTGCATCGGTTTCCACCACGCGCGTGAAACTGCCCAGCGGGTCGTTGTGCTGCTCGGCCCGCGCACGATCGAGCGCGTCCTGGGCCGACTTCCGTGCTTCGTCGAGTTCCGGTCCGCCCGCTGCTGCGAGCTGCGCAGCATCTGCGATGCCCTGTGCCGCATCCTCCATCGCGGCGGGGAGCGTTGCGATGGCTCGCCGGATGTCTTCGGCCGCATGGTCGAGGGAGTCGAGCAGCGTGGTCGCATGGCCCAGGCCGCCCTCGGCTTCGCGGATGGCGCGTACCGCGTCGCCCTGCTCGCCTGCGGGTCGCGCGACCGCGGTCCGGCCCTCGTCGATTGCCTTCTCGGCAAACGAGATTTCCTCCCGCGCGAGTTCGACATTGTCGGCGACGGGGGCCAGCGCACCGGCAGGGAACTCGCCGCGCAGCTGGGTGAGGACCGTCTCGGACCGGGGGAGCCGCGCCCGCAGGCCGATTGCGCGCTGAGTCAGCGCGTCGAGGCGTTTCGGGGCATCGAGAAGCAGATTGCGCATGGTGTCGAACGCCTCGACCTGCGCGTCGAGATCGTTGTTCGCCTTACCGCACGACGAGATCAACTGCACGAGCATGTCGCGCTGTTGCTGCGGGGTCTCCGGGATGTCGTCGTCGAGACGCTGCCTGATCTCGAACGCGGAAGTCAGAGCAGCTCTGGCCTGCTCGTACGCCCGGTCGAACGGTTGCACCGCGGACGGCCCGAACTCGCCGCGCGCCAGCTCGAGAGCTTCAGAACTCGATCGCACCGCGTTGTCGGTCTCGACGAGTACCTCCTGCGCATACAGTTCGAGACCCTCGAGCGGCAGCGAACGCAGGCTGTCCACGTCATTGGGGTCGAGCTGGGCCGCCTGCGCGGCACCGGCCTCCGCGCGCTTGCTCTTCGACCGCCGTGAGTACAGGTACACCCCGCCGGCACCTGCGGCGATGACACCACCGCCGACCAGCAGTGTCGTCACGGGTGCGCTCGAGGGGGTCAGGGCGTTGCCGAGGCCTTCGGCGGCGGCCACTGCGGCTCCCGCCCAGTCGCTCGTGCGCAACGCTGGCGTGACGTCGTTCGTCGCGATCCGGTCGCGTTCGGACGAGCTGATCTCGGATCCATTCGGAGTCCACAGTGCGAAGTCGCGATCGTCGGTCGCGACAGCGAGCAGGGCGGTGTCCGAGCCGAATCCGCTGGCTCGCGCAGTTGTCTGGGCCCAGGTATCGCGGTCGTACCCGTCGAACGTCGACACGTACGTGACCCACAGCTGCAGCTGATGCTCGTCGTACAAGACATTCGTCGCGGCCTGGATGCGGGCGGTGTCGTCGTCGCTCAGTACACCCGCTGTGTCGGTGATCGGTTGCGGAAGTCGCGACGGCGGCTCGGCGGAGGCCAGTGCAGGAGCCATCAACCAGGCTGCGACCGCGAGCAGGACGGGAATGAGGGCGAGTGCGGCAGGCGTGAGATGCCGTTGCGCGGCCGGTGGGTGAGCCATGGGACGAATCTATCGGTTTCGTGCGTCCGGATGGTTCCGTGGTGCGTGTCCGCAAGGGTGTCCGGGCGGACACTGGCAGAATCGGGGAGTGAGCACCGCATCCCGCCGCCCCGACATCGCCACGAGCGTCGCCGACGACCAGCGCAGTCTCGGGGCTCGACTCGCTCGGTGGTGCCGTCGACTGATTGCCGGAGTGATCCTCGCTGCGCTCCTGGTGGTGGGCGGCACGGCAGTGCGGGTGTGGCAGGTTGCGCGCATCGATGACTGGACACCGGCCGACGCCATCGTCGTCCTCGGTGCCGCTCAGTACTCGGGAACTCCGTCGCCGGTGTTCGAGGCGCGCCTCGAGCAGGCGCGCAAACTCTACGAACACGGTGTCTCCGACACGATCGTCACGGTCGGTGGCAAGCAGGAGGGCGATCTGTTCACCGAAGCGGCCGCGGGCAAGAACTACCTCATCGAGTCCGGCGTGCCCGCGGACGCCATCGTGGCGGTCGAGGAGGGGTCCGACACCCTCCTGAGCATCAAGGCGGTCAGCGAGGAGATGAGCGAGATGGGTCTGTCTTCCGCCGTCCTGGTGAGCGACCCCTGGCACGGCCTGCGCACGCGGACGATGGCACGCGATGCCGGGCTCGATGCATGGACCGCACCCACTCGGCAGGGTCCGGCAGTATTCACACGCGAGTCGCAGTTCCACGGCATTGCCCGGGAAACCGGGGCGCTCATCTGGTACCAGATCACGCATTACTCGGCGGATTTCGAATACACGGCAGACCAGTGAGCAGAAGCGCAACGACGAAGGGCGGTGGGATGCCGGGATACAGCGAACACGACCTCGCGCGGCGTGCGGAGGAAGCGCCGAAACGATCGGGACTTGCCGGTGCGGAAGCCGCTGCGGCCGATCGCACCGCCTTCGCGCGCGACCGCGCCCGCGTCCAACACTGCGCTGCTCTACGCCGCCTCGCGGACAAAACGCAGGTGGTGGGTCCCCGCGACGGCGACACCCCACGCACCCGGCTCACCCACTCGATGGAGGTAGGCCAGATCGGTCGTAGCATCGCCGAAGGACTCGGGGCCGACCCCGACGTGGTCGACCTGGCAGGACTCGCCCACGACATCGGTCACCCGCCCTACGGCCACAATGGTGAACGCGCGCTCGACGAGGTCGCGGCGCCGTGCGGGGGCTTCGAAGGAAATGCCCAGAACCTGCGGATCCTCACTGCACTCGAACCGAAGATCCTCCATGCGGACGGCACGAGCGCGGGCTTGAATCTCACTCGTACCTCGTTGGACGCGACGCTCAAATATCCGTGGATCCGCCCCGCGCCGGGAGCGAAGTTCGGCGCTTACGACGACGACGCCGACGAACTGGACTGGATCCGCGACGGTGCTCCCGAGCGTCGCCGGTGCCTCGAGGCGCAGATCATGGATTGGTCCGACGACGTCGCCTACTCGGTGCACGACGTCGAAGACGGTGTGATCGACGGTCGCATCGACCTGCGGATCCTCGGCGACGCCGACTCCGTGGCCGGTCTGATCGCACTGGGCATGAAAGAGTTCTCCGGCCTCGACCCGGCCGAGCTCGAGGAGGCCGCGCAGCGCCTGTTCACTCTGCCTGTCGTGGTCGGGGTGGGAACATACGACGGCACGCTCACCAGCTCTGTCGCGCTCAAACGGCTCACCAGTGAACTCGTCGGCCGTTATGCGACGGCCGCGATCAGCGGTACCCGTGCCGCCACCGGCGATGCGCCGATCACCCGCTACGACGCCGACCTGGTGATCCCGTCGATCGTGGCGTCCGAGGTCGCGTTGCTCAAGACCATGGCTCTGCAGTTCGTGATGTCCGACAGCGCTCATCGAACGAGGCAGGCGGGCCAGCGCGAACGAATCCATCGGGTGGCCGAATGGTTGCTGCGTACGGCGCCGGTAGGCCTCGACCCGATCTACGTCGCGGAGTGGGAGGCCGCGCCCGACGAGGCAGCCAAGGTGCGTGTCGTCGTCGATCAGATCGCGTCCTGTACCGAATCGCGACTGGAGCGGATCGACCGCGACAGTCTCGCCGCGCAGGCCAGTTGGGGCTAGCAGCGTCCGCTGCCGGACGTGGTGTGATCACGGCCTAGACTCGTCGTCGTGGCCGGCAGAATTTCAGACAGAGACATCGCGGCCATTCGCGACCGCGTTCGGATCGAAGACATAGTGGGCGACTATGTCGCCCTCAAACGTGGGGGCGCCGACTCGATGAAGGGGCTGTGCCCCTTCCACGACGAGAAGTCGCCGTCGTTCCACGTCCGACCCAACCACGGGCATTTCCACTGCTTCGGTTGCGGTGAGGGTGGCGACGTGTACTCGTTCATCCAGAAGATCGAACACGTCAGCTTCGTGGAGGCGGTCGAGCAGCTCGCCGAACGTGTCGGCTACACCCTCAGCTACGAGGGCGGCGGCCCATCCGTGCAGCGCGATCGCGGTACCCGTGCCCGTCTGGTTGCCGCGAATGCCGCTGCGCAGCAGTTCTACGCCGAACAGCTCCGCAGCCCCGACGCGCAGGCCGCGCGCGACTACCTCACCGAGCGCAGCTTCGACCAGTCTGCCGCCGAGATGTTCGGCTGCGGGTACGCGCCGGCGGGCTGGGATCAGCTCACCAAGCACCTTCTCGGCCGCGGATTCGAGTTTGCGGAACTCGAGGTGGCGGGATTGTCGCGGCAGGGGCGTCGCGGACCGATCGACCGGTTCCACCGCCGGTTGCTCTGGCCCATCCGCAATCTCGCAGGCGATGTCATCGGATTCGGTGCCCGCAGGCTCTACGACGACGACACCATCACCGCCAAGTACATGAATACGCCGGAAACGGTGCTGTACAAGAAGTCTCAGGTGCTGTTCGGTCTCGACCTCGCGAAGCGGGAGATCGCCAAATCGCATCAGGCGGTGATCGTCGAGGGCTATACGGATGTCATGGCCATGCACCTCGCCGGGGTGAAAACCGCTGTTGCCTCGTGCGGTACCGCGTTCGGTGATGAGCACCTCGCGATGCTGCGGCGCCTGCTCATGGACGACAGCTACTTCCGCGGCGAGGTCATCTACACCTTCGACGGTGACGCCGCCGGGCAGGCCGCGGCCATGAAAGCGTTCGAGGGCGACCAGAAGACGGCAGCGAAGACGTACGTGGCGATCGCACCGGAAGGTATGGATCCGTGCGAGCTCCGGCAGGCATCCGGCGACACCGCTGTCCGTGATCTCGTCGCGCGGCGCACCCCGATGTTCGAGTTCGTGGTGAAGTCGATCCTGCTCGAACACGATCTCGACACGGCGGAAGGGCGCGTCGAAGCGCTCCGTCGCTGTGTACCGGTTGTTGCCCAGATCAAGGACCGCTCCCTGCGGGACAATTACGCGGTGCAACTGGCCCACTGGGTGGGCTGGGACGACATCCCCATGGTTCGCCGCCGAGTCCAGGAAGACGCGCGTCGCGGGAGCAGCCGGGCATCAGCGCCCCGATCGCGGGCCGCCGCGGTCGACAAGAGTTCCTCGTCGCAGGAGTCGGCGATGCGCCGTCCACGGCCGGGCGACCCTGCGCTGTGGCCGCAACGAGACGGCCTCAAGGCTGCGCTGCAGTATCCGGGTATCGCGGGCACGGTGTTCGATTCCTTGCCCGCTGAGACGTTCACCGACCCCGCGTATTCTGCCGTGCGGGAGGCGATCGCTCGCGTCGGTGGCGTCGGTTCGGGAATGGGCGGTGCCGAATGGGTCGACGCGGTCGGTCGCGCCGCAACCGACCCGGTTGTGCACTCGCTGGTGACGGAACTCGCAGTCGAGCCGATCCCCGCGGAAGAGGACCGCATGCCCCGCTACATCGGGGGAGTGCTCGCGCGTCTGCAGGAAGTATGGGTAGGCGAGCAGGTCGCAGAGCTCAAATCGAAGCTGCAACGCATCTCGCCGGCCACGGAGTCGGACGAATTCCATGCGCTGCTCGGCGACCTCGTCGCATTGGAACAGTATCGGCGTAGCCTGCTCGACCAGGCCATCGGCGATTCGGGCAGCGATGGCCTGGCCGGCTGACGCTACTTCTTGAGCTGATCTCGCGGGATCATGACCGTCGTCGTCTCGTCGATCGGCTTCATCGGTTCGAGCTTCGGCTGCGGGTTCAATGAGTCCGAGAGCTTCTGGCGTCCCACCTCGATGGCCTTTTTGGTGACCGGACTGGCGGCCACCGCCTTGGCGGTCTTGCTGATCTGTTCGTATCGGGCTCGGCCTGCCCGGGTGCCGAGCACGTATCCCGCGGCAACCCCGACCAACAATCCCATCAATGTGTCGTCCTTCCACCCTGTGTGCGCGTCTGCTCCATCCTGCCCGATGACGCTCCGCATGCCCACATGCAGGCGATTTGGTGCTGCGGTGGGAGGGGCGCTATGGTTTTTCACGCACCGGGGGAAACGCCCCGGAGCACCGCAGGTCAATCCCCTGTAGCTCAATTGGCAGAGCATTCGACTGTTAATCGAAGGGTTGCTGGTTCGAGTCCAGCCGGGGGAGCGCACGAAATCCTCCCACCCCACGCGGGGTGGGAGGATTTCTGGGTTGTAGGCCAGGTTCGCGACTTTCCCCCACGTTCTCGGGTTTCCTCGCGTCGACAACCTGAGGAGACCCGAGTAAGCGGGGGAAGGTTTCTCAGAGGGGTCGCGACCCCCGATGCGTCGGAAGGTATCTGCTGCCGGGTACCATGCGTACGCGCTGTCCGGTACGGGAGAGTGCTCTGCGGCGACGTGTCGCTGCAGAGGGGCGGTAGCTCAGTCGGTTAGAGCCGTGGACTCATAATCCATTGGTCGCGGGTTCGAGCCCCGCCCGCCCCACATCCTCTCTACATCTTTGCGTGCTTTGCTGTCGGGTGTGATGGTGACGGCGTTTCGGTGGGCTGCGGCGGTCGTGGCGGGTCTCGCGACCCTCGTCGGCGCGGTCGGGGTCGGGTTGCACTACAGCACCTCGTCGGCGCGACTTCCTGTCCTCGCGGCATCCGCGGCGTCGTACATGATGATTGGATCGGTGCTCGGTGCAGTGGTCTTCGCGCTGTTGCGGTACCGCCTCGCTACCGCGGTCGCGCTGCTGACCGTCGTCGCCGCAGTGTGGATCCAGGCGCCCCGATACATCGGGGAATCGGCCGGTGGCGGGGGAGAGGTGCTCACCGTGATGCAGGCCAACGTTCTCTTCGGTGAAGCCGATCCGGCAACTGTGGTCTCCGAAGTCGAGGAGCGCCGCGTCGATCTGCTGACCGTGAGTGAGCTGACACCCGAAGCGGTCGAAGCCTATGCGCGCGAAGGCCTCGATCGGATGTTGCCGTATCACTTCGTGTCGCCGGAGCCCGGTGCGGGCGGGACCGGGATCTGGAGCCGGTACCCGCTGTCCGACGAGGTCGAGTACGACGGCTTCGTCATGAACCAGGTTTCGGCGACGGCAGCCGTGCCAGGGGGCGGCCCCGTCGCTGTCTACGCGTTCCATCCGGTGCCGCCGGTCTACGACACCCACGTCTGGGCAGATGAATTGTCACGCCTGCAAGGGATACTCGAATCTGCGCCACCGGCGGTCCCGGTGGTCGTAGGAGCGGACTTCAACGCGACCTATGACCACACGCAGTACCGGGCGATGCTCAGCGGCCGCCTCCGGGACACTGCAGAACAGGTGGGCGCAGGTTTTCTGTTCACCTACCCGACCGACAAGCGGATTCCGCCGTTGGTCGGCATCGACCACATCCTTGTTGCTGGGGGACGTGCGACGTCCGTGGAGACAGTGACGCTGCCAGGGTCGGATCACCGGGCGGTGGTCGCGCAGATTCGGCTCGACCGGCCGCCGCGATGACGGCGTCGGATCACTCCGAGATCCACATGCCGTCGGGTAGTGGTGATCCCATGCCGTAGAGACGGACTCCGTGAATGTCGGTGCCGGAGATCGTGGCGGGAGGGGACTGGATGAACCAGACCCCGGGGACGAGTTCGGTCAGCCGCTTCTGGGCAGCGTCGTACGCGGCCTTTCGCTCCTCTGTTGTGGTGCCGACTCGACCTGCCTCCAGGGCGGCATCGAGCTGATCGTCGTCGATACCTGTGGTGTTTCCCTGCGAACTGCTGTGGAAGGCGGACCAGAGGGGGCCATCCGGATCCTGGATGTTGGCGGACGAGATGGTCATGTCGAAGTCTCGCGAGTTGACTCGTGTTTGCGCTGCGGCGAAGTCGAGGGTTTCCACCGCGACCTCGACGTTGTCGAACGCGCGCAGCTGCGCCTGCAGTGCTTCTGCCGCCGCTCTGGATTCGACCAGGGAGTAGGTCGTGAAGGTGAAGGACAGCGGCTTGCCTTCTGCGGCGAGCTCGTCGAACAAGCGTTGTGCCTCTTCGGCATCGCTCTGCTGGAGCGAGATGTCCTCGTAAAAGGGTGATCCCTCGGGGAAGAGGGTCTGCGGGACGACGCCGGTGCCTTCGAAAGCGACAAGGTTGACGTTTTCCATGTCGGCGGCCAGGTTCACGGCTCGTCGGGCGCGTTCGTCGTCGAACGGAGCGCGGCGGGTGTTCATGGCGAAGTACTGGCCGCCACCCATCGGAACGATCTCCGTGTCGAGGCCGAGGTCGTCCGCTCTGGACAGGTTCAGCCAATTCGATTCCGACGCGAGATCCGTGCCCCCGGTGGACAGTGTGTTGAGGCGTTGATCGGCGGCAGGAACCGTGCGCAGCGTGATTCCATCCAGATAGGGTCGGGGTGCGTCCCAGTATCCGGGGTTCTCGACCAGCTGGATGACGTCCTGACGGGCCCATTCGGTGAGAGTGAACGGACCTGCGCCGACCGGATTCTTGTCGAACGCCTCCCTGCCCTGTTCGAGGGCGGTCGGCGATGCGATCCAGTTGAGGGCGGACACGAGCAGGGAATCCGGGAAGTTCGGGTTCGGCGACACCAGCGTCACGGTCAACGTCTCTGCGTCCACGGCCTGCACGTCGGCGATCTGTTCGGCCTGACGGAACGACGCCGAACCCCGGCTCGGGTCGCGTAGCCGATCCCAGTTGTACTCGACTGCGGCAGCATCGAGCGGAGTCCCGTCGGTGAACATCAGTCCAGGGCGTAGTTTCAGGGTGAACGTCTGCCCGCCATCGTCGGTCGAGAAATCGGTGGCCATCGAATACTCGATTTCCTGCGTCTCGACATTGTTGGTGATCAACGTGCCGTACAGGGCATTGCCCAGCAGCGGGGAGTGTGTCCAGACGTTGGAGATGTCCGACGGATCGAGGCTGATCGGCTCTCTGCCCTGGATCGCCTGCAGTGTGCCGCCGGCGACCGGATCGCCCACCGGAGCATCGCTGCCACCGGAACCGTTTCCGCTCTCGGGAGCACTGCAGGAGGTGAGCGCCAACGTAGCTGAGCACAAGGCGGCGACCGCCGCGGAGATGAGACGCTTGCGTCTGATCATCGGTTACCTCTCGTAGGGCGGGATGCAATGAACGTGGTGGGGGTGCGTGCTCCCTGCGATGCCCGGGTCACATCGGATCCCGGTGCGGACCGGCGAGCTGGCCACCGTCGACGACGAGGGATGTGCCTGTGCAGTACGAGCTCTCGTCCGATGCGAAGAACAGGACGGCGTTCGCGATGTCCTCCGGCGTACCGAATCGGGTGATCGGTTGCTTCTGGATCGCCGATTCGAGCCGGGCTTTCACCGCCCCGGTGTGCTTGGCCGTCATCGGCGTCCGGATGAATCCCGGGTGGACCGAGTTGATGCGCACGTTGTGGGGGCCGCCTTCGAAGGCCACCGTTCTGGTCAGGCCTGTGACCGCGAACTTCGATGCGGCATACGACGTCATCCCTTCGACACCGACGAGTCCGTCGATCGACGAGATGTTGACGATGGACCCGCCACCATGCGCTCCCATGACCGGCAGTGCGGCGCGGGTACCCATCCACACCGACGAGAGATTGAGATCGAGGATCGCGCGGTGCCCCTCGTAGACTTCGTCGACGATCTTGCCGACACCGCGTCCGCCTCCTGCATTGTTGACAAGCACATCGAGTGGCGCGAAATGCGCGCTCGTCGTCGCCAGCAGATGGTTCCAATCGCCTTGGTCGGTGACGTCCGCGTGGACGAACAGCGCAGCCGAGCCCAATTCGTCGGCGACGGTCTTCCCCCGTTGATCGTCGACATCGGCGATGACGACAAGCGCTCCCTCACCGATGAACCGCCGCACGGAGGCCTCGCCGATGCCGCTGGCGCCGCCCGTGACCACTGCAACCTTGCCTTGAAGTCTTCCGCTCATGCGAGGCTCTCCTCGTCTGTGGGACCTACGGATACTCGGATCTGCTCGACGCTCACGCCATGAACGATCCGC
This sequence comes from Rhodococcus sp. F64268, assembly GCF_023015605.1. NCBI lineage: Bacteria > Bacillati > Actinomycetota > Actinomycetes > Mycobacteriales > Nocardiaceae > Rhodococcus > Rhodococcus sp. F64268. Next base: position 54,578 of record NZ_JALKAI010000003.1, on the reverse strand, counting down.
CGTTGATCCGCACTACCTGGCCGGTGACGAACGAGCCTGCCCCCGAAGCAAGTTGAAGAACGGTCAACGCTATGTCGCGGGTAGTGCCGACGACCCCGAGCGGCGACGCCGCGGCCATCATCTGCACATACGCAGCCCGCTTCTCGTCGTCGACGGTGCCGTCGGTGTCGGTCCAGTGCTGGTTGGTCATACCCGTTTCGACCCATCCGGGTGCGATGGAGTTGACTCGGATACCTGCGGGCGCGAGTTCCAAGGCGAAGGTGCGGGTGGCTTGGACGATCGCGCCCTTGGACATCGCATACGTGATTCGTCCGGGGCTGGTGCGGTCGATGATGCTCGAGGCGAGGTTGATGATGCTCCCGCCGGAATTCATGACCCGGCCCGCAGCCTGGCATGCGTAGAAAGTGCCGCCGACATTGATCCGGAGGACGCGGTCGAGCTCATCGGGAGTCACGTCGAGCGCATTTCGCATGACCATGATCCCCGCGGCGTTGACGAGGATGTCGAGGTGCCCGTATTCCGCGACGGTTTCGTCGACGACGCGCGCTACCGCTACGGGGTCGGACACGTCCAGGCGCTGTGTGGCGATCGGGGATTGCTGCTCTTCGCCGTGTGCGCGTGTCTCCGCGAGACCGGCCTCGTTCACGTCGGTCGCGACGACGTGCGCGCCCGCTGCCGCAAGGACGAGCGCAGCCTCCCGGCCTATGCCGCTACCGCCGCCGGTGACGAGCGCGACCTTCCCGGTGACGAGGAATGCGTCGGTGATCGAGGGCATGCCGTCCTCAGTCCTGCGTGGCATTGGAGAAGGCAATGTTCCGGCCGATGTGTTCTTCCTTCATGCCCCACGGGCTCAATGCCAGTGCACCTCCGTCGACGACGAGGGTTTGGCCGGTGACCTTCGCGGACAGTCGCGATGCGAGAAACAGCACGGCGTCGGCGATGTCGCGGCCCCGTGGCGGCGCGAGAGCATTGACGACATCCTCACCGAAGGCAACCTCGGGAAGATCCCAGTTTCCGCCTCCGACGTTGCCCGGTGCGACCGAGTTGACCCGCACGCCGTCCTTGCCGTACTCGTCCGCGAATGTCTTCACGAGCGACATGACGCCGGCTTTGGCGGCGCCGTATGCAGCGTGGAACCGCGACGAGCCGATCCCGTCGACCGAGGTCAGCGCTATGAGCGATCCGCCTCGTTCGTTGGCTGCGAGATGTGGGACGGCCGCTTTGAAGACGTAGAAGACCTGCGTGAGGTTGACCAGGAGCTGCGCGTTCCACTCGTCGTCGGAGAACTCGGCGGCCTTGCTCCACATGGCCTGACCGACTATGTCGACGCACACATCGAGGCCGCCCATCCGGGAGGTGGCCTCGTCGACCGCGCGACGAGCTCGATCGGAGTCGAGCACGTCGGCGACGATCGCAAATGCCTTGCCGCCTTCGTCGTTGATCTCACGGACGATCCGCTCGGCCCGTTCAGCGTTCTTGTCGACACACGCCACGGTGGCGCCGGCGCGGGCCAATTGCAGTGCCGAGCCGCGGCCGTGTCCGGCACGCATCGGCACGAACCCGGCGCCGATGACGATGGCCCGGGCGCCGTCCAAACCTAGATCGATCATGTGGGTGCAACTCTCTTGTCGGTGGAGTGGGTGTGCCGGATCAGGACACCGTGACGAACGATGGCTGTTCTTCTTCGGTGTTCGTGCCGGAATGGATTCGGGTGAACACGAAGTCGTCACGAGAGAAGCCGAGGAAGCGTGTCGCGAGGTCGAGGCCCGGCAGGGGGGTGCTCGTGCTGAGCCTGCCGTGTTCGTTGACGTAGTAGTTCTTCTCCGGGTTCGCGGCGGGATCGAGCCAGATGAGCCTGCTCGCTTCGTCGTCGACCGCGTTGTTGTACTCCCAGAACGCGGCATCGGTCACCTCGGCGCAATGATGGCCGTCCTCGATGACCGCAATCATGACCCGGGCGATGTACCCGACCCACGACTCCATCCACGCGGGAAGGCCGCCGAGTCCTATTCCACCGCCCGTCGCCGGCTGCGCGTTGGGGCCGTAGAGCACGAACATGTTCGGGAACTCCGGGATGGCCAGCCCCTGGAAAGCGCGGGGGCCTCCGTCCAGGTTCCATCGATCCTCGATGTGTACACCGTCGCGGCCGCGGAAATCGATGGGCCAGAGCCACTTCGTGACTTCGAATCCGACGGCGGTCAGAACGAGATCGACCTCGCGGACGGTGCCGTCGGAGGTGACGATGCCGGTGTCGGTGAACTTCACGATGCCGTCCGTCACCAGTTCGACGTTGTCGCGGGTCAGGGACCGGTACCACTTGTTGTCCACGACCGGACGACGTGCTGCCGGCGTGTAGTCGGGGATGAGGCGCTCGACGAGATCCGATCGATCGTCGACCTGAGTTCGGATGTACTGGGTCAGGTTCGCCCGGAGTTTGTCGTTGCTCTCGCTGAACTGACCTCCGGCGGCGCGCCATTCGGGATCGGGCGTGATTGTGCCGCGGGGGTCGGCGGGCTTGAGGGCGGTGGTGCGGGCCCAGTTCCAGTAGTGCGGAATATTGTCGAGCACCCACCGCATTTCCTCGGTCACCGGTTCGCCGTAGCCTTCGCGTGGTGCGATCCACTGCGGAGTTCGCTGGAACACATAGACCTGGTCGGCGCCCTCGGCGATCCGGGCCAGTAGTTGGACGCCGGTGGAGCCGTTGCCGATGATCGCGGCGGTCTTGCCTTCGACGGTGTGCCCTTCGGTCCACTCGGTCGTGTGGAGAATCTCGCCCGTGAAGTCGTCGATACCGTCCGTGTCCAGCTTTTTCGGGGTGGAGAACAGTCCGGTGGCCGTGACGGTGAAATTGCAGGTCACGGTTTCGGTCTTGCCGGTCGCGTCGGTCACGAGTAGAGACCACGTGGCGGTCTCCTGGTCGAAGTCGGCCGACAGAACTTCATGTTCGAAGCGAATGCGGTCGTATACGCCGTAGGTCTTTGCGACCGTCTCGATGTAGCGGCGCACTTCGGGTTGCCGCGCGTACTGCTCCGACCAGGGATAGTTCTTCACGAAGCTGTATTCGTAGGTGGTACTGGCAGTGTCGACGCGCGCATCCGGGTAGGTGTTGATTGCCCAGGTTCCTCCGACATCCGGGCGTCGCTCGTAGATCACGTACGAGATCCCGAGTTGTTCGAGTTGTACGCCCATCGCAATGCCGCAGAGTCCGGCTCCGACGATGACGGCGCTGAAGTCGTCCGCGCGTCGGGGACGCTCACGGCTCCATTGCGAGAAGACCGGAAACTCCTCGAGGGCAGGCATCGTCCGTGCGACGAAGAACTCCTCGTCCGTGAGTTCCTGCCCGAGTGCGAGTTCCATCATCGTGCGTACCCGGTTCTCGTCCAATTGCTCGGGGACATAGTCGGCAGCTTCCGTTGCCACGAACTTCTCGGCCCGTCGGAGTAGTTCTTCGCGGTGTTCCTCCGCGATGGTCATCTCGAATGCGGCGCCGCTGCGAATCGGGACGAGTTCGAGTTTCATCGCGGCGAGGGCCGGGTCGCCGGTGGCGTGAAGCAACGCCAACCGCAAGGCGTGGAGATTAGAACCGGCCAGAGCGCGTCGAATGAATGTATTTTCTTCCACCGGAGTCTCTTTTCAGTATATCGAAAAGTGTTTCAGGACTTGGTGGAATACGCTAGCGTCAGCTGGTATCGACGTCAACGATTTTCGAGAAAAGGATGTGGATGGCTCTCTCGGCGCGTCGCGCACTTCAAGTGCTCGACTTCCTCACCGCGAATCAGCGGGGCACGTTCACGCTGAGCGAGCTCTCCCGGGCGCTGGATGTGAGCCCCGGATCGATGTTCGCGGTGCTCAAGGTGATGAACGATGAGGGATACGTCTCGCGGCATCCGCGTCACAAGACGTACACACTCGGTCCTGCCGCGGCGGCGGTCGGCCATGCGGCAGCCGACGCCCTCCCCGTCATCGACCTCGCTCGTATCGAGATGGTCAACCTGGCCGAGGCCACGGGTCTCGAATGCTCCGGCACGGTCCAAGTGGGACGTGACGTGCTCTGCATTGCGGTGGAGGGAAAGCCGACAGGGCGATCGGTCGAGCTTGCGCCGGGGCAGCGCATTCCGCTTCAGCCACCGATCGGGCAGCCGTTCCTGGCGTGGATGCCGCCGGCGGAAGGGCGCGAATGGATCGCGGAACTACCCGAGGAACTGCAGGAACGCGTCGCCGAGTATCTCCGAGCATACGGTTCGGTGGTTCGGCAGCGGGGTTATTCGATCGGACTCGACGACCTGCGTCCCGGTCGGCCCTCGGTGTCGCAGAAGCTGGCGGAGCGTCCGAACGATCGCGATCTGCGAGAATCCCTGCTGGAGCAGTTCTTCGAGCAGCTGCCCGACTACGCGGTGCTGGAGTTCGAGCCGGACGCCGTGTACAACATAGGAAACATTGCGGTTCCCGTGTTCGATCCCGATGGGCGCGTTGCGTTCTGCCTCACGCTTCTTCACCTCGGTGAGATGGACGGCAGGTCGATTCCCGCTGCCGCGCAACCGGTGATTGCGTCGGCTCAGCTCCTGACCCGGCAGATCGGCGGCCGTGCGCCGAACCATGATTGGGGCGAGCCGCTCTGACGATGTGACAAACGAGGATGGTTATGACCGACACAGAACCCGCGTCGACGAGTGGGCGCCTGGGCGTCGAAATCGAGGCGCTCGATTCCGCGCCGGTGCCGATACTGCGGGTGCGGCCCGTCGACGCTCGACCGGATGCAGCGCTGCTGCATTTCCACGGCGGCGGCTATCGGAAGGGCTCGCCGCAGATCTTTGCCGACAGTATCGCCCGGATTGCGGCGCGGTGCGAGACGCAGGTGTTCGCGGTCGGGTACCGGCTCTCCGGCGAATGTGCGTTCCCAGCAGCCCTGGACGACGCGGTCACGGCGTACCGGTGGGTGGCTGGATCGGTACCGGGCGAACGTCTCGCGCTGTGGGGCGATTCTGCGGGAGGTGGGCTCGCGGCGGCGTTGTCGCTGCGTCTTCGGCAGCTCGAGATCCCACTACCTGCCTGCGCATTTCTCTTCTCGCCGTGGGCCGATCTGCGCAACACCGCGAGTAGTTTCCTGGAGAACCAGCACACTGATGAGCGGTTCTCGCTGGAGCAGGCAACGGAGGCGGCGGCCGCGTACCTGGCCGGTCATCCTGCGGTGGATCCGATGGTATCGCCGGTGCTCGGTGACTGGAAAGGTCAGCCGCGCCTCATCGTGCAGTGCAGTGATTCGGAGGTTCTGCGGGATGACACATTGTTGTTGGCGCGCACGGCGGAGGACGCCGGAGTCGATGTGCGCGTGAAGGTGCACGAGGGTGTGCCGCACATCTGGAATCTGTCCTACCCCGCGACGACTGCGTCAGAGGCGGCGATTTCGTACATGGTGGAACAGCTCGACGAGTTGTTCGGATCGAATGCTCGGCGCTGAAGGGTTGCCCACGACCACCGAGAGAATTATGTTCTCCTGGTGCCGGATCTGAATTCTGGTGTGCGACGACGGGGAGGCCGGGTTGGCGACGATCGACATGGACGGGATCCGCGAGCTCGGGCGCGAGCTGAGCAACTGGGGTCGTTGGGGTACCGAAGATCAGCGCGGCACACTCAACCTGCTCACGCCGGCAAAGGTCCAGGCGGCCGCCGCGACGGTCCGGCGTGGGACGTCGTTCTCGTTGTCGATGCCCGCCGATGAGCACGGTCCTCACGACATCCGGACCGGCGGACGCTTCAATCCGATCCACACCATGACGCGATATCGCGGTGATATGCCGAAAGGTCAAGTCCTCGAGGTGTGTTCGTCCGAGGACATGCTGATTCTCGGAACCCATTCGACGACGCATTTCGATGCTCTGGCACACGTCTGGTACGACGATCTGCTCTACAACGGCTTCCATCACGACACCGTCACCGCATGGGGTGCAGAGCGTCTCTCCATTCAGAATCTGGTGGCAGGGGTCGTGTCCCGCGGAATCCTCGTCGACGTACCACGTCACCTCGGTGTCGACTATCTCGAGCCGGGGACCCGGGTCACGCCGGAGACCCTCGACGCCGTACTGGACGACGCACGAATCACCGTGTCCGAGGGCGACATCCTGTTGTTGCGTACCGGCACGTATCCGCAGCATCGGCGCGGAGCCGACGTCGGACTCAGCGGATCGCCGGGCCTCACGTGGGAATGCGCCCGGTGGGTTCGTGACCGTGGCATTGCGGCCGTGTGTGCGGACAACCTCGCAGTGGAGGCGCTCGGCGTGAACTCGGGTGGGCCGATGATTCCGTTCCACATGGTCGCGCTCCGCGACATGGGCCTGCTCTTGGGTGAGATGTTCGACTTCGAAGCCCTTGCCGAGGACTGTGCCGCCGACGGCGTGTACGAGTGCATGTTCGTTGCCTGCCCGCTCAACATCCCGGGCGGTGTCGGCTCCCCGCTCAACCCCATCGCAGTCAAGTAGCGGCGCGCTGCTCACGGCCGGGCCCGCTGTGACGTGCCCTATCGGCCGACTCCGAAACGAGCTGGGCGGGAGGGCCGCCCACGGAACACTCGTGGGTGGCCCTCCCGCTACCGGTCGGTGCTGGTGTTCAGAGCGACAGGATCGACGCGGCCGCGGTACCGGGCGCGCCGTAGACCTGTGCGAGTCCGACGCGCGGGTTGCCGGGAACCTGACGTTCGCCTGCGGTGCCGCGGAGCTGGTGGACGAGCTCATGTACCTGGCGAATGCCCGAGGCGCCGATGGGCTCGCCGTTGGCGATGAGACCGCCATCGGTATTCACAGGCAGCGATCCACCGATCTCGGTGGCGCCCTCGGCAATGAGCTTCTCCTGGTCGCCATCGGCGCACAGACCCGTCTCGGCCATGTGGATGACCTCGGCACCCGCGTCGGTGTCCTGCAGCTGTGCGACATCGACGTCCTCGGGACCGATTCCCGCGGCCTCGTACGCTGCCTTCGCTGCGTACACGGTGGGGGAGACATCCTCTTCGGTGGCGGCCCACGTCGCGTGTACTTCGTAGGCCCCGTATGTGCGGGTGCGGATCGCCGTCGACCGCAGGTATACGGGCTTGTTCGACGAGAACTTCGCCGCGAGATCCCCGCGGCACATGATGACTGCGGCAGCGCCCTCGTCGGGGGCGCAGAACATCTTGGCGGTCAGCGGGTAGTTCAGCATCGGCGACGAGAGGATCTCGTCGAGGCTGAACTCGGTGCGGCGGAACGCCTTCGGGTTCTTGCCCCCGTTGCGGTAGTTCTTCGCGGCGACTCGGGCCAAGGTCTCGTGCGAGATGTTGTGGTCGATGACGTACCGGTTGGCCTTCATGCCGAAGAACTTGGTGGTGACGAACTGGCCGTTCTCGGCGTACCAGGCCGGAAGGCCGAGCATCGCGGGATCGGCGGTGAAGGCGCCGCGGGGATGCTTGTCGGTGCCGACGGCGATACCGATGTCGTACTTGCCGGAGCGGATGCCGTCGGCGGTCTGCTCGATGGCGCTGGCCGATGTGGCGCACGCGTTGAACACGTTGGTGAAGGGGATTCCGGTCAGGCCCACCAGGCGGGTGACGGCATCGGTGTTGTCGACTTCGTAGCTGCCGCCGATGCCGAACTGGATGTCTCTCCACGCCACGCCCGAATCTTCGAGCGCGAGCTGGATCGCGTCAGCGGCCATCTCGATGGCCGACTTGGCGCCGAATCTGCCGAACGGGTGAAGGCCCACACCGATGATGGCAACGTCGTTCATAGTTCTTTGGACTCCTCGATCGGGTGTAGGTAGATCAGATCGGCGCGAACGCCCAAGTGACGATGTCGGTTCCCTCGGCGTCCGTGTAGAAGGGCACGAAGGTGAGTTCGAGTTCCATGCCGGGCTTCAGCTTCGCCGGATCGTTCTCGGTGAGACGTGCCTCGACGCGGACCACGTCGCCGAGCTCGATGAGACCGAACGCGAACGGTTCGAAATTCTCAGCAGTCTCACTGCCGGCATAGGGCTGCTTGGGGACGAATCCCTGAGTGGTCCATGCCACGAGAGTTCCGCGGCGTGGGAGCAGCAGCTCGGAGATGTTGGCGCCGCTGCAGCGGGCACACCGGGGCTGTGCCGGCCACATCGTCGCTGCGCAGTCGTCGCAGCGACTGCCGATCAGCTGCGGGTCTGCCGCCGGCCATGTGGATACGTCGGGCGCGAGCGCCTTCGTCGTCATATGTCGTCCTCCGTTGTCCGATGCCGTCGCGTCGCTTCTTGCCGCATACCGGCATGATGTTCACGTTAGACGGAAATGCCATTCTCTACAATGAGAGTGTGCTGTTCCTATCGGTCTCTACGATCGGAGCATGGTGATCCGACCGGACGGCAAGGACTGGACCTGGGTGGTCGAGCGCGCGTGCGCCGACTGTGGGTTCGACCCGGGTGCGATGCCCTACGACCACATCCCCGGCCTTGTGCGCAGCAGTTCTGAGCGGTGGCCTGCAGTCTTGTCGCGTGACGATGCCGCACTGCGGCCGAATGACGCCTCGTGGTCGGCGCTCGAGTATGCAGCGCACTTGCGTGATGTTGCCCGGGTGTTTCAGGCCCGACTCGAATCGATGCTTGCCCAGGACGATCCGCCGTTCGAGGACTGGGATCAGGATGCCGCCGCGGTCGACGACGCGTACGGAGATCAGGACCCCGCGACCGTCGCTCGCGAGTTGACGGAAGTGAGCGGCCGAGCGGCGCAGGCCTTCGCGGGGGTGCCGGTGGCACTACGTTCGCGGAGCGGACGACGAGGTGACGGGGCGAGGTTCACCGTCGGCACTCTGGCGCTGTATTTCGCCCACGAGCACGTCCATCATCTGTGGGATGTGCGGTAAGAAAGAATTCCGGTAGAACCTGTTCCAATTCTGGCGTTTTGTGGTTAGTGTCACGTGCACAAGCTGCAATGTGATGGAGGGCGTAGCCAGATGAAGACCAAGGGTGCACTGCTGTGGGGGCTCAACGAGCCGTGGTCGGTCGAGGAGATCGAGCTCGGTGATCCGGTTGCGGGGGAAGTGCAGATCCGCATGGAAGCCGCAGGCATGTGCCACTCGGATCACCACATCGTCACCGGCGCGACTCCGATGCCGTCCTATCCGGTGATGGGTGGTCATGAGGGGTCCGGTGTCATCACCAAGGTCGGTGACGGCGTCGTCGGGCTCGAGGTGGGAGACCATGTCGTCCTGTCGTTCATCCCGGCGTGCGGACAGTGTCCGTCGTGTGCGGTCGGGCAATCGAACCTCTGCGATCTGGGAGCGGGACTCCTCAGCGGCCAGGCGATCTCCGACGGCAGCTACCGCATGCAGGCGCGCGGCGAGAACGTCATCCCGATGTGCCTCCTCGGCACATTCTCGCCGTATATGACGGTCAATCAGACCCAGGTCGTGAAGATCGGCGAGGACATCCCCTTCGAACTTGCCGCACTCGTGGGTTGCGGCGTTCCCACCGGCTGGGGCTCGGCGACGCACATCGCCGACGTGAAGGCGGGAGACTCCGTCGCAGTGATCGGCATCGGTGGTGTGGGTATGAGCGCCCTGCAGGGGGCTGTGGCTTCCGGTGCGCGCCACGTGTTCGCGATCGATCCGGTGCCGTGGAAGCGCGAACAGGCTCTGAAGTTCGGCGCTACTCACGCATACGCATCCATCGAAGAGGCGATCGTGCCGATCATGGAGATCACGTGGGGCAGGATGTGCCACAAGACCATCATCACCGTCGGTGAAATGACCGGCGATCTCGTCGATCCCTCGCTGACCCTTACCGCGAAAGGCGGCAAGTGTGTCGTCACCGCGATGGGCTACATGGCAGACATGGACGTCAAGTTGAACTCGTTCTTGTTCTCGATGCTGCAGAAGGACCTCAAGGGCAACATTTTCGGCGGCTGCAACGCGCGGGTCGACATCCCGAATCTTTTGGATCTGTATCGCTCCGGTCAGCTCAACCTGGCCGACATGGTCACACGTACGTACAGCCTCGAGCAGATCAACGAAGGCTACAAGGACATGCTCGACGGCAAGAACATCCGCGGCGTCATCCGGTACACCGAAGCCGACTGGTGACGAGGCATACGGGTGATCTCGCAGGTTGATCGGGTGCCCCCGTAGTCTGTTCTGGTGCGCAGCCTCTCTCTGATCCCCGACTGGCCCGTCGATCACGCCGCCGGCGCGGTTCTCACTCGCGACGGCGGCGTTGTCGGGTCCGTGGGTGATCCGGCCGAGGTGTACGCCCTCGCGTCGGTGACCAAGCCGCTGGTCGCGTACGCGCTTCTCGTGGCCGTCGAAGAGGGCGCGATCGAGCTTGATCAGCCCGCAGGCCCGCCGGGGTCCACGGTGCGGCACCTGCTCTCGCATGCCTCGGGGCTCGCCTTCGGTGACCGGACCGTCCAGGCCGAGCCGGAACGTAAACGCATCTACTCGAGTGCCGGATTCGAGGTCCTCGCGGATCTCGTCGAGAGTGAGACCGAGATCGGGTTCGCCGACTATCTTCACCAGGCCGTGTTCGAGCCACTCGGCATGCGGTCGTCGACGTTGTCGGGGTCGGCGGGGCATGGTGCCAGTTCGTCGGTGGATGACCTGGTTCGATTCGCCGCGGAGCTGTTGAATCCTGTTCTCGTGTCCCCCCGGACCCTCGGCGAGGCGACTCGGGTGCAGTTTCCCGGACTGAACGGAATCGTGCCGGGATACGGGATGTTCAAGCCGAACGACTGGGGTCTCGGGTTCGAACTGCGAGGGGAGAAGACTCCGCATTGGACCGGCACTGCGCATTCGCCGCGCACTTTCGGTCATTTCGGTCAGTCGGGAACGTTTCTCTGGGTTGACCCCGAAATCGACACAGCGTGCGTAATACTCACAAACCGGGCGTTCGGTGAGTGGGCGAAGCCGCTGTGGGCCGAGTTCAACGACGCCGTACTGGGCGAGATCACAAAAACCTCTGCCGTTCGCTAGCGAAACAGGCGCAACACCGGCACACTGTCGATAGCTGCATTGCATCGCCTTCAGGAAGAGGTCGTTGGGGAAGACGTCCTCGTCTGATCGGAGGTGAATGTATGCGCGCATCGAACCAGTTCGCGGATGCGACGACCGGGGTGGTCTATGTCCATTCGTCGCCTGCTGCGGTGTGTCCACACATCGAATGGGCATTGGCGTCCACGTTGGACAGCCGCCCCGATTTGACGTGGACAGGCCAGCCCGCGGGGGAGGGGCTGCTGCGCACTTCAGTGGATTGGACCGGGCCGGTCGGCACTGCAGCCAGGTTGGTCGAAGCGTTGAGGGTATGGCCCATGCTCAGGTTCGAGATCACCGAGAACCCGAGCGAGGGAGTCGACGGTGAGCGGTACAGCCACGTACCGCATCTGGGACTGTGGCGCGGCAATACCAGTGCGAACGGCGATGTCGTGATCGGCGAGATGCGCCTGCGGGCGATCCTGGCCTCCTCGGACGTCGAGGGCGAGATCCACCGTTGCCTGGGCACCGCATGGGACGATGAACTCGAACCCTTCCGAAGCGGCGACGACGGCGCCGAAGTCACGTGGCTTCGCCGCGACGTCGGCTGATCGAGATCCACCAGCGACACGCGTATGAGTCGGGGCCTGTCATCCACAGATGACAGGCCCCGACTCATACGCGGAGCTACAGCGGAATGTTCTTGTGCCTGCCGCGGCGTGCCGGTGCTGCGGCGAGCGCTGCCGCAAGTGTGCTGCGGGTCTTCGACGGCTCGATCATCTCGTCGACCACCCCGATCGACATCGCCCGGCCGACCCCACCTGCCAGCGCCTCGTGCTCGGCTGCGAGACGGTCGTGCAATGCCTCGCGCTCGTCGTCGGGTGCTGCGGCGAGCGCCTTCTTGTGCAGAATTCCTACCGCAGCCTTCGCTCCCATGACGGCGACCTCCGACTCCGGCCATGCGAACACTGCAGTTGCGCCGAGCGCACGCGAGTTCATGGCGATGTAGGCACCGCCGTAGATCTTGCGGGTCACGAGCGTCACGCGCGGCACGGTGGCTTCAGCGAAGGCATGTAGAAGCTTGGCTCCGCGCCGCACGACGCCCTCCCATTCCTGGCTCACGCCGGGCAGGTAGCCGGGAACATCGACCACGACGACGAGGGGCACGCCGAAGGCATTGCACATACGGACGAATCGGGCAGATTTCTCGGCACTCTCGGAATTGAGGCAGCCACCGAGACGCAAGGGGTTGTTCGCGATGACTCCGACGGTACGACCGCCGAGACGCCCGAACCCTGTGACGATGCTGCGTGCCCAATTGCCCTGAAGCTCTTCGAAGCTCGATTCTCCATCGACGTTGTCGAGCAGTTCGTGGACGATCGGCCGCACGTCGTATGCGCGACGCGCGGACTCGGGCATCAAGGCACGGAGATCGGTGTCGCCGCGTTCGGCGGCTGCAACATCGAATCGACCTTGCTCTGCGAGCATCGACACGAGGCGGCGGGCGCGATGAAGCGCGTCCTCCTGGTCGTGGGCCGCGATGTGGGCCACGCCGGATTTCTTGGTGTGGGTGTCGGGGCCGCCGAGGGCCTCCATGTCGACCTGCTCCCCGGTGACGCTCTTCACGACGTCGGGGCCGGTGACGAAGACACGGCCCTCGGGCGCCATGATGACGATGTCGGTGAGGGCCGGACCGTAGGCAGCGCCGCCCGCGGCGAAGCCGAGAACGACAGAGATCTGGGGGATGTGGCCCGAGGCGCGGACCATTGCTTCGAAGACGAGGCCGACCGCGTGGAGGGCCTCGACGCCCTCGGCGAGACGGGCACCGCCGGAATGGAACAGTCCGACGACGGGATGTTCGTTGTCGATCGCAGTGTCGATCGCGTGGACGATGTGCCGGCATCCTTCGACGCCCATCGCACCGCCCATCACGGTCGCGTCCGAACAGTAGGCGACGGTGCGCACACCGTCGATGCGACCGATCGCAGCGAGGACGCCGGAGTTGTCGCGCGGGTGGAGCAGTTCCACCGATCCCGGATCGAACAGCTTCTCGAGGCGGGCCAGCGGATCGCGGGGGTCCACTGCGCTGTCGCGCTGGTTGACTGGATCCAGAATTGTCATCGGGTGCTCCTCGGGCGAAACGCGGTGAGGGGTGGGTGCGGTGGAGGCTCCGAAACGGAACCTCCACCGCATGTGCGGCGTTGTGCCGGTCGGGTCAGGCCCGACCGAACGCGATAGCGACGTTGTGCCCACCGAAACCGAACGAGTTGTTCAGCGCGAAATCGATCTGTCCGTAGCGCGGTTCACCGTGCACTACGTCCAGGTCGATATCTGGATCCTGGTTTTCGAGATTCAGCGTGGGAGGAATGACTCCGTCACGCAGAGCCAGGACCGTGAGTACTGCCTCGAGTGCACCGACAGCGCCGATCGAGTGACCGAGTGCGGACTTCGGTGCGTAGATTGCGGCTTGATTTCCCACCGCAGCGCCGATGGCCTTGGCCTCGGCGATGTCTCCGATCGGGGTGGACGTCGCATGAGCGTTGACGTGCCCGATGTCGGACTTGGACAACCCGGCGGTCTCGATTGCACGGGTCATCGCACGGGCTGCGCCCGTACCTTCCGGATCGGGTGCCACGATGTGGAACCCGTCCGACGTGATTCCGGAGCCGAGGACGCGAGCGTGAATGGTCGCGCCACGTGCCTTGGCGTGCTCCTCCGACTCGAGGACCATCAGTGCGCCGGCTTCGCCGAAGACGAATCCGTCGCGGTCCTTGTCGAAGGGCCGCGAGGCGCCCTGGGGGTCGTCGTTGCGGGTGCTCAGCGCGCGCATCATGGCGAAGCTGGCGGTGGCTACCGCATCGAGTCGTCCCTCGACACCGCCGGTGACGACGATATCGGCGTCGCCCATGGCGATCATCCGGTGGGCGTTCGCGATGGCCTCGGATCCCGAGGAGCATGCCGAGACGGGGGTCAGGACTCCCGCACGCGCACCGAGCTCGAGGCCCACGGTGGCCGACGGGCCATTGGGCATGACCATCTGCACCACGAACGGGGACACCTTGCGGTATCCGCCGTCGCGGAGCTTGTCGACGGCGTCGATGAGTGCGTCGCCGCCACCGAGGCCGGTGCCGATGACGACACCGAGACGGTCCTGGTCGACCTCCGGGCTACCGGCGTTCGACCAGACCGTGCGGGACAGAGTCAGCGCGAGCCGTTCGACGAAACTCATCCGCCGGATCTCGACCCGCGACAGTGAATCGTCGGGGTCGACCTTCAGCGTGCCGCCGATGCGGACGGGAAGGTCGAAGTCGTCGACGAACCCGCTGAGCGTGCCGATCCCGCTCTCGCCGGCGAGGAGGCCCTTCCATGTGGCATCCACATCACCTGCGATCGACGTCGTGGTCGCGAGAGCCGTGACGACGACGTTTCGTAGCGTCCGAGGAGAAGGGGAGGTCACGGCTGTGCTCATTCGCCGTCGTTGGTGGCCTGAACGCCCTCGGCCTCGAGCTTCTGGATGTACGAGACAGCGTCACCGACGGTGCGCAGGCTTGCGAGGTCCTCGTCGGGGATCTTCACGCCGTACTTGTCCTCGGTCTGGACGGCGATCTCGACCATGGAGAGCGAATCGATGTCGAGATCGTCGACGAAGGACTTCTCGATGGTCACCTCGGAGGGCTCAATACCGGTGACCTCTTCGATGATCTCCGCGAGACCGGTGATGATTTCTTCCTGGGTGGCGGCCACTTCGTGGCTCCCTTCTTGGGTTTGTCGACTGTGTCGTGTGAAACCGGGGGGACGGCGTCCGCCCGGTGCCCGGGTTGTACCGGGAGTCTTCGAGTGCTGGTACTGCGGTGTTGCGCGCGCTGCCTTGTTGCGTGCACAGCGCGCGCAGCAACCTAACCGAGAACCAGCGTTTCGGCCAACGTGTCGATGTCGGCGGGGGTCTTCAGTGCGGTGTTGGGAGTGCCACGCATCTCGCGTTTGGCGATGCCCACCAACGTCCCGGCCGGCGGCAATTCCACCACCGCGGAGACCTGAGCGGACTTCAAGTACGCGGTGCACAGATCCCAGCGGACCGGGCGGGTGACCTGCGCGGCAATTCGCTCGAGGGCATCGGATCCCGAGGTGGCGAGAGCTCCGTCGAAGTTCGACAACAGCGGACGTACCGGATCGCTCGGTGTGATCTTCGCTGCTGCCGCGGTGACTGCATCCTGCGCGGGAGCCATGAAACGGGTGTGGAAGGCACCGGCCACGGGGAGTGACCGAATACGCGCCTTCGCGGGCGGGTTCGCTGCGAGTTCCTCGAGCGCGTCGAGGCGTCCTGCAGCGACGATCTGTCCTGCCGCATTCATGTTGGCGGGTGTCAGGTCGAGTTCTTCGAGTCGGGCGAGCACTTCGTCCTCGGCGCCGCCGAGGACTGCAGACATCCCCGTCGGCTCGAGCGCGCATGCCTTGGCCATTTCCGCGCCGCGGATCGCGGCGAGGGAGACGGCTTCGTCGGCCGTGATGACGCCTGCGACGGCAGCTGCTGCGAGCTCACCGACCGAGTGGCCGGCAGAGATGGTGTCTGCGGCGATCGCGCCGCGTGCCTCCAAGGCCTCGAACGCGAGCAGTGCTGTCGCGACGACCAGTGGCTGGGTGACGGCGGTGTCTGTGATCTCCTCGGCGGTAGCGGTGGTGCCGAGACGCTCGAGGTCGAGCCCCGATGCCTTCGACCAGAGCTCGATTCGATCGCGAGCACCGGCCTGCTCCAACCACGGAGCAAGCATTCCTGGTGTCTGAGACCCCTGACCGGGGGAAAGCAGCGAAATCACGATGATCAGAGAACACCCTGAAGGCGCTCTTCCGAGATGTCGGTGGGAATGAAAGGTGGAAGCAGGATTTGTAGGGTTCCTACAAATTCCCACGTCGGCGTTCTCCATCGGTAGCTTGCCCGTAACCGTTACGTGTCCTGTTCGCGAATTGTGAATCGAGTGACTGGTGGTGTGGGGGATCGGAGTTCGTTATGGCTTTGTGCCAGACGACCAACGGTTGCCGCGATTCGGAGCACGTATGCATCACGCGGATTTGTCGGGTCCCGACCCGTTACTTCGGTGATTCGCCTCAACCTGTACCGGACGGTATTTGGATGAACAAACAGCTTTCGGGAGCAGGACTCGACAGCACCGCCGCTGTCGAGGTATGCGTCCAAGGTGTCGGAGAGGGCCGAACCGGCGGCCGCGAGCGGTGCGACGACTTCGTCTTCGAGCGCCGTGATTGCTCCCGGGTCGCCCAGGAGCGCGCGTTCGGGTAGCAACTCGGTTGCGTGCACCGGACGCGGAGCACCAGGCCAGCCGACGACCGCCTCCATCCCCGCCATCGCCTCGACCGCCGACGCGTGCGCCGACGCGAGCGACGGTGTTGTCGGGCCGATGACGACGGGATCGCCGGAGAAGCTGTACATGAGCTCGTCCCGGAATGCGACGGCCTCGGGGCTGCCGTGTAGCTCCCCGCTGACCACCATCACCAGATGTTCGCCCTGGACTACTGCCAATGCCGCGCGGCCGTGTGCGCGCGCGATCGTGTGCACCGTGGTTACAGCGGACACCCCCTCTTCGGGCGGGGGTGAACCGATGAGCACGGTCGCGGGCGCGGTTGCGTCCCAGTTGAGCGTGGCGGCACGGGACTGCATGTCGGATCCCGTGTCGCCACGAACGACTGCGTCCACCACGAGCGCCTCGAGGCGGGTGTCCCAGGCTCCCCGCGACTCGGCAGCGCTCGCGTACACCGACGCGGCCGCGAATCCGAGTTCACGGCCGTATCGGAGGATCGCCTCGGTCAACGCGATCAGCTGTTCTTCGTTCCGGGCCAAGGCGGGCAGCCACTGCTCGAAGAACTCCATCGCCGCGCGAACCATGTCGACGGTCTGACGGAAGGTGAGCCTGCGCGCCAGATCCTGCGGAATTGCCTGGAATGCGTCGAGACTGAACGAGATGTCGCTCTCGGGGTCGCGCACCCATTCGAGGAAATCCACGACCGATGTCTGGATGATCAGCTGAACGTTCGAACGTTGCGAAGCATCGAGGTCCGCGAAGAACGGCAACTGTTCCTGCATGACGTGCACGGCCTCGGTGGACATCCGCCCCGAAAACTGCTTGACGCGCCGCAACAGAGCATCGGGCAGCGGAGCGCGCTCGGGGCGCTCCGGCGGCATCGGGCGTCCCGCGGGGACACCCGATGCGCGCATCGTTCGGCGCGGTTCCGGCTCGTCGACCATGCGAAGAACCTACCCGGACGGGGCCCGGGCAGGTTCACCGATGCGCGAGACTAGCGCAACCGCGTGAGCGTCAGGCGACGCCCGGATCCGACGTCGGGGTGGGAGCGGCTGCGACATCGTCGATCCCGTACTTTGCCGCTGCCTCGACCGCCCGAGCCGGATCGATTGCACCCTCGCGGCCGAGCGCTGCGAGTACCGCGACGACCGTCGACTCCGCGTCGATGTTGAACACTCGGCGCGCTGCCGGGCGGGTATCGGAGAAGCCGAACCCGTCGGCCCCGAGCACGGTGTAGTCGCCCGGTACCCACTGACGGATCTGGTCCGGGACTGCACGCATCCAGTCGGACACCGCCACGAACGGGCCTGCCGCGTCGTTGAGGACCCGCTGCACGTACGGGACGGCAGGATCCTTACCGGGTTCGAGCAGGGCCTGACGGTCGCACTCGATACCTTCGCGGCGAAGCTCACCCCACGACGTCACCGACCACACGTCGGCCGAGACGCCCCACTCCTCGGCGAGCATCTGCTGGGCGCGCAGCGCCTCGGGCATGATCACGCCGGAGGTCAGGATCTGCGCCTTCGGACCCGACGCTGCACCACGCTGGTACAGGTAGATGCCTTTGAGCAGGCCCTCGACGTCGAGGTTCTCGGGCTCTGCCGGCTGTGTGTACGGCTCGTTGTAGATGGTGATGTAGTAGAAGATGTTCTCGCCGCCGAAGCCCGGCTCGAGCGTTCCATCCGCGGCCTTCGTGCCGCCGTACATGCGACGCAGACCATCGCGCACGATGTGGGCGATCTCGTAGGAGAACGCCGGGTCGTACGTGACAGCCGCCGGATTGGTGGAGGCGAGCAGCAGAGAGTGCCCGTCTGCGTGCTGGAGGCCTTCACCGGTCAAGGTGGTGCGTCCTGCGGTGGCACCGAGCACGAAACCGCGTGCCATCTGGTCGGCTGCTGCCCACAGGCCGTCGCCGGTGCGCTGGAAGCCGAACATCGAATAGAAGATGTACACGGGGATCATCGGCTCGCCGTGCGTTGCGTACGAAGTACCGACCGCGGTGAACGACGCCGTCGAACCGGCCTCGTTGATGCCCTCATGAAGGATCTGACCGACCTCGCTCTCCTTGTAGGCGAGCATCAGTTCCGCGTCGACCGAGGTGTACAGCTGGCCGTTGCGGTTGTAGATCTTCAGCGAGGGGAACCACGAGTCCATGCCGAACGTGCGGGCCTCGTCCGGGATGATCGGCACGATGCGCTTGCCGATCTCCTTGTCGCGGAGCAGCTCCTTGAGCACGCGCACGACCGCCATGGTGGTGGCGACCTCTTGCTTGCCCGAGCCCTTCCGGACCACGTCGTACGTCTTCTCCTCGGGCAGCTTCAGCGGCGCTGCCTTCGTGCGGCGCTCGGGAAGGAAGCCGCCGAGATTCCGGCGACGCTCGAGCATGTACTGGATCTCGGGTGCGTCGAAACCGGGGTGGTAGTACGGCGGCGCCTTCGGATCCTTCTCGAGCTCCGCGTCGGAGATCGGAATCCGCTGGACGTCGCGGAAGTACTTGAGGTCTTCGAGAGTGAGCTTCTTCATCTGGTGGGTCGCATTACGACCCTCGAAGTGCTTACCGAGCGTGTACCCCTTGATCGTGTGGGCAAGGATGACCGTCGGCTGGCCCTTGTGCTCCATCGCGGCCTTGTACGCAGCGTGGATCTTGCGGTAATCGTGCCCGCCGCGCTTGAGGTTCCAGATCTGCTGGTCGGTGAGATGCTTGACCAGTTCCTTGGTGCGAGGGTCGCGTCCGAAGAAGTGCTCGCGGACGAACGCGCCGTCGTTGGCCTTGTAGGTCTGGTAGTCGCCGTCCGGGGTGACGTTCATCAGATTGACGAGCGCGCCGTCCTTGTCGGCGTGCAGCAACGCGTCCCACTCGCGACCCCACACCACCTTGATGACATTCCAGCCGGCGCCGCGGAAGAACGATTCCAGTTCCTGGATGATCTTGCCGTTGCCGCGGACCGGACCGTCGAGACGCTGCAGGTTGCAGTTGATGACGAAGGTCAGGTTGTCGAGGCCCTCGGTGGCGGCGACATGTGCGAGGCCGCGCGATTCGGGTTCGTCCATCTCGCCGTCGCCGAGGAACGCCCACACGTGTTGCTGCGAGGTGTCCTTGATGCCGCGATCTTCCAGGTAATGGTTGAAACGTGCCTGGTAGATGGCGTTCATCGGGCCGAGGCCCATCGACACCGTCGGGAACTCCCAGAAGTCGGGGAGAAGTCGCGGGTGCGGATACGACGGCAGTGCGCCGCCCTTGGCCAGGTGGCTGTGTTCCTGACGGAATCCGTCCATCTGCTCCGCGGGTATGCGACCCTCGAGGAAGGCGCGAGCGTAGATGCCGGGTGAGGCGTGGCCCTGGATGAAGATCTGGTCGCCACCACCGGGGTGATCCTTACCGCGGAAGAAGTGGTTGAACCCGACCTCGTACAGGGCAGCGGACGAGGCGTAGGTGGAGATATGGCCACCGACCCCGATCCCGGGCCGCTGCGCGCGGGTCACCATGATCGCGGCGTTCCAGCGGATGTAGGCGCGGAATCGGCGCTCGACCTCTTCGTCACCGGGGAACCACGGTTCGCTCTCGGTGGGAATGGTGTTGACATAGTCGGTCGAGGTCAACGCCGGAATCGACACGTGGCGCTCACCGGCGCGCTCGAGCATGCGCAACATCAGGTAGCGGGCTCGGGAGGGCCCGGCCGCTTCGAGCATGCCGTCGAACGACTCGAGCCACTCGGCGGTTTCCGCCGGATCGATATCCGGCAGGTAGGAAGCCACGCCCTCGCGGATGACCCGAACCCGGTTGCCCGTGGTGGGGGCTGGGGTGTCGGTCGAGGGGCCCGTACCCGAAACGTCTGGTGTGGCGTTCGCACGGGAATCGGGTCCGTGGATCAGGTCTGTCAACGTCAGCTCCTCATCGTGGTGGGGCGCGCAGGTGTAGCGCCCACTCCGTAGGCCGGCCCTTGTGGGGGCCGACTCATCGACATCTGAACATGATGCACCCCTCATCTTCCCCCATCGTGCCGGGTCGGGCACGATGCGGCCCGGCAGATCGGGCCAGGATTGCGGCTGGATGTATGCATTCGGAAGAGTGCGCGTAGCGTCGTTCTCGAAGATTCTCTCGAAAATCGCAGCGTTTCGGGTTGCGTTCAGGCGCCCGACCATGTTCGCTTTGATCAATCGCACGTCACATCGGTCTGCGGAAACCTCCGCGACCACAACCTTGAGGAGGAACCACCGTGGTCGCCGCGGCGGATGCCAAGAACTACGTTTCGAAGCTCGGTATCAAGCACGACCACGTGGTGCAAGAACTTGGCTGGGACGAGGATACCGACGACGAGTTGCGTGCAGCGATCGAAGAGGTCACCGGCACGGAGCTGCTCGACGAGGACTCCGACGAGGTCGTCGACACCGTGCTGTTGTGGTGGCGGGAAAGCGACGGTGATCTCGTGGACGCTCTCATGGACGTCGTGAGCCCTCTCGCCGAGGACGGTGTCGTGTGGGTTCTGACCCCGAAGACGGGTCGTCCCGATCATGTCGAGCCCAGTGAGATCGCCGAGTCGGCGACTACCGCAGGCCTGACTCAGACCTCGGCGACCAATCTCGGCGATTGGATCGGTAGTCGGCTGGTGCAGCCGAAGACCGGCCGTCCGCGCCGCTGAGCCGCCACTACCTCCGAATGAAGGACACCATCCCCATGGCGATCGCCGTGGGCGCCGAGGCGCCCGATTTCACACTCAAGGACCAGAACAACCAGGAAGTGACGCTGTCGAGCTTCCGGGGCGTCAAGAACGTACTGCTGGTGTTCTACCCGCTCGCGTTCACCGGCGTGTGCCAGGGCGAACTGTGCGCGGTGCGCGACGACCTGCCGACGTTCGAGAACGACGACACCGCGATCCTCGCTGTGTCGGTGGGTGCGTCTCCGACCCACAAGATCTGGTCGGCGGAGCAGGGTTACACCTTCCCGCTGCTGTCGGATTTCTGGCCGCACGGTGAGGTGGCCCAGGCGTACGGCGTGTTCAACGACAAGCTCGGCTTCGCGAACCGTGGAACGTTCGTGATCGACAAGGCCGGAATCGTGCAATTCGCGGAGGAGAACGGCCCCGGAGAGCCCCGTGACCAGCAGGCTTGGGTCCGGGCGCTCGCCGCGCTAAAGTCCTGATGTGAAATCGGCAGCCTCCGGTTGCCGATTTTCGGGCGTGTAGCTCAGTGGTAGAGCTCTGGTTTTACACACCAGCGGTCGGGGGTTCGAAACCCTCCGCGCCCACCAGTCAGTGCGGGGGAGGGGCGCTTCCGGGAAACCGTGAGGCGCCCTTTTTCGGTGATCTACCTGCTCAGTGCCTTGAACTGGCGGACCGCCAACGGCCCGAAGATCAACATGATCACCACAGGCCAGATGAAGGCCGCAGGCAGAGCGTGGCCGTCGATCCAGTAAGCCGGGTCCAGGTAGTCGATCCCCGGGGTCTGGAACAGTTCACGGATTGCCGTCGCCGTCGACGACACGGGATTCCACGCCGCGATCGCGCCCAGCCAGCCGGGCATCATTTCCGGAGGCGTGAAGACCGACGAGATGAATCCCAAGGGAAACGCCACTGCGAAGAGCATTCCAGCGGTTTCGGTATTGGTGATGCATAGCCCCAGGTAGATGCCCACGAGTATCAATGCCAGTCTCAACCAGAGCAGCAGCACGAAGGCCAGCAGCGTTGCCCCGAGACTGCCGCCCGATCGCCAGCCGATCAGCAAAGCCACCCCGGCGATGATCACCAGGTCCAGGGCCGCTCGGATGACATCGGACACTGCACGCCCGGTCACCGGCGCGGAAGGGGACATCGGCATCGACCGGAATCGATCCATGAAGCCCTTCTCCTTGTTGTGGGTCACCGCATACGCGGTGTCCATGAACCCCAGAGCCATCGTCATGGCAAACATTCCGGGCATGGCGAAATCCACATAGCCTTCACCGGCGCCCTCGCCGGTGACGTCCATCGCCGACCCGAAAACGTAGACGAACATCAGCACCATCACCACCGGGAAGCCGATTTGCCAGGCAAACGTGCTGGGCTGACGGATCAGGTGCGTGAATTCTTGGAGCACAATGGTCCAGCAGTCGCGTGCGGCCCAGATCAGCCGTGAACCGATGGTCTCCGCAGCTGAGGTTTCGGCGAGCGAGTGTGTCGTTGTGGTCATCGCGTCTCCTCGAGAGTGTTCTTCGCGGCGGAGGTCAGGTACAGGAATGCCTCGTCGAGAGTCGGGCGGCGCAGTCCGATGTCGGCGATGTCGATGTCTTCGGCTCGGATGGCGGCAGCCACTGATGTCAGCGCTGCCACGCCGTCCGGCACGGGGATGCTCAGGCGCGCCTCGGCCTCTTCCACGTCCGGCTCGGCGTCGAGGACGCGGACGACGACCGTGGCGGCTCTGGCCAGTTCGATGGGGTCGTGGGCGACCAGTTCCAGCCTTTCGTCCCCGATCTGCCGTTTCAGCCCGGCGGGGGTGTCCTCGATGAAGTTTCGACCCCGGTCGATCACACTGATCCGGTCGCACAGCTTGTCGGCCTCATCCAGATAGTGGGTGGTCAGCAGCACGGTCGTGCCCGCGTCCGCCAGGTTCCGCACTGCCTCCCACACCTCCCGGCGTCCCGCGGGGTCGAGGCCGGTGGTCGGTTCGTCGAGGAACAGGACCTGGGGGGCCAGGATCATCGAGGCTGCGAGGTCGAGTCGGCGGCGCATGCCACCGGAGAACTTCTTGGGGGATCGGCCGGCGGCGTCGCTGAGGCCGAAGACCTCCAGCAGTTCGTCGGCGCGGCGCTGAGCGTCCGTCTTTCCGAGCCGGAAGAGTCTGCCGAACATGGTGAGGTTCTGGCGCGCCGTCATCAGGTCGTCCACGGCGGTCTGCTGGCCTGTCAACCCGATTCTGCGGCGGACTTCACGGGGCTGGTTCGCGACGTCGAATCCCGCCACGCTGGCGGTACCGCCGTCGGGGTCGGTCAACGTGGCCAGGATTCGCACCGCTGTGGTCTTTCCCGCGCCATTGGGTCCGAGTAGACCGTGGACGGTTCCGCGGGGTACGAGGAGGTCGACTCCGTCGAGCGCGACCTTGTCTTTGTACCGCTTGATCAGGCCGGTGGCCTCGACGGCCGGTCCTGAACTCATCTCTGCATCTCCCCTCGTTGTTGCGTACGGAGTACGCCATACGATGCACGCAGCACGGTAGCGTACGGTGTGCGCAGTAAGCAAGGGTTCAACGCGAGGAGTGTTCGTGACCGATCGGAATCCGCTGGCCAGGAGCCTTCAACTGCTGTGGCAAGGCCTTCCTGAGCGGGCGAAGGGTCCGAAGTCCAGGCTCACGCTGGGGCAGATCGTCACCGCAGGTATCGAACTCGCGGACGCCGACGGGATCGACGCGTTGTCGATGCGGAACCTGGCGCAGAAGCTCGGCGTGGGCACCATGTCGCTGTACCGCTACGTGCCCGCGAAGGCGGAACTGCTGGACCTGATGCTCGATGCAGTGGTCGGTCCTTCGCAAGCCAGGAGGGCTGCCGCTGAGCGGGGGTGGCGGGAGTTCTTGGTCACAACCGCCCGCGAGGCACGGAAGCTCTACCTCACTCACCCGTGGGCGCTGCAAGCGAACTGGAGCCGGCCGGTATTGGGACCCAACAGTGTCGCGGACCTGAATCTCTTCTTCGCCGGAGTGAAGAACTTGTCCTTGAGTGACCAGGAGAGGATGAACCTTGCGACAGCGATCGACTCCTACGTCACCGGCGCCGTGCGGCAGGAACTCCTGTGGCTCAACGCCTCGTCGGAGTCGGGAATGTCGGACGACGAGTTCTGGACCTACCAGCTGCCCACTTTGAATCGAGTGATGAGTTCTGGGCGATTCCCCGAAATGGCAGACCTGTCCGACGACACGTTCGATTCCACCTGGGAGGAGAACTTCGAATTCGGGCTCGAGTTGATCCTGAACGGACTCGAGACGCGGCTGAGGCGACCGTAACAGCGGAGGATGCCCGGCGCACCGGACCGTCCGAAACTAGCCGGCGGTCGTCGTGGCGGCGTTGTATGCCTCGGCCAGCAGGGCGCAGAATGCGTCGTCCAGGTCGTCCGCCGACGCGAGACTCAAGCGATGAGTGGTGACCCTGCCCGTCGTGGGGTACGCCTCACGCAACGTCGGGTGGTGGACGCGCCGGGAGAGATCCAGGGCCACCTCGAGACGGGTTGCGTACAGGAATGCGGCAGCGAACCCCCTCGGCTTCGACGAGGACGCCCGAGCCCACGAGATCTCAGAGGTGTGCACCGTCTCCTCGACGTCGTCGCCGAGTGCGAGGACGAG
The DNA here is from genome assembly GCF_023015605.1 of Rhodococcus sp. F64268. Taxonomy (NCBI): domain Bacteria; kingdom Bacillati; phylum Actinomycetota; class Actinomycetes; order Mycobacteriales; family Nocardiaceae; genus Rhodococcus; species Rhodococcus sp. F64268. The sequence continues at coordinate 30,010 of NZ_JALKAI010000003.1, read as the reverse complement.
GGCGCGGAACTTGCGGAACGCATCGACGGCCACAGGGTCCTTGTCGGCCAGGTAGTCGTCGACGGTCGAGTACATCGGGAACTCCTCGTTCGGTGAAACACCGGGCAGAGACATGTCGTAGTGCGTGGTCACCTGCGTCCGCCATAGCGGTCGGCCAGCCTGTCGCTGGTGGTACGAGCTGTCGAGGTGGAACGTACCGAACCGGAACGCACGATCGTGGCCTTGTTCGAGGTGGGCTTCGGCTCCGACGAGATGACCTCATCGGAGTTGCGCGCCTTGGCCTTGCGGCGTTCCCGAATCTCTGCCCAGACGAAGTATGCGAGCCCGAGGGGCGCCATGATGCCGAATGCGAGCCACTGCAATCCGTAGGACAGGTATGGGCCGGCATCGAGCTGAGGCAGTGCCTTCGCCTCGAGGACACCGGGCTGCTCCGGATCGAGCTGAAGGTAGCCGTCCGCGAGATCGAGTCCGGAAGCCTCGGCGATCTGGCCGGAGTCGATGAAGTAGACCTGCAAGTAACCGGCGTCGGTGAACGGGTCCTTACCTTCGACCGTGCCCTCCGACATGCGGATTCTGGCTTCGAGAGTGACCGGCCCGGTCGGAGCAGCGAGAATCTCGGGCACTGCAGTGCCCTCGACCGGACGCACATAGCCCCGGTCGACGAGGATGGTGTTCCCGTCGTCGAGTACGAACGGGGTGAGCACCTCGTAGGCGGGCTTCGACTCGGTGCTCCGCAGCCGCACCAGGACATCCGAATCCGGAAGATAGCTGCCGTCGGCGATCACTCGTCGCCATTCGGTGTCGGTCGTTGCTCCGCCGTTGCCGAACAGGTCGTCCACGGGGAGCGGGTCCTGCGACACCGACTCCGCGATGCGGTCGTTGCGCGCCTCGGTGCTCGTGTTCTTGCCGAGCTGCCACGGCGCCAGCACAGTGAAGCATGCATAGGCGAAACCAACCACTACCAGAGCGAGGACCAGCCAGCTCGGGCGGAGGAGAAACGACAGTCGGCGCACACGTCCACGGTAGACCGTGATGCGTATCTCACTGCTGTCGCACCCGTTCGAGCAGGCCCGGTACACACACTTCGATCTCATCCCGTACCTGCTCGAATGCGTCCGATCCGTCCGTACTACGGGTCGGGCAGCCGAGTGCCGTCGGAGCCGACGCTCGCTTCCGCTGGATCATCGCCCGCCGGTCAGGAGGCGCTGGAGTTCGTCCACGGTGGCGACGGTCTTCGCTGCTACGGCACCTTCGGACCCGGTGCCGTAGCCCCACTCGACGAAGAGGGTGGGAATACCGAACCGGCCGGCTCCGTGGATGTCGTGTTCGCGGTCGCCGACCATCACGACATCGGACGTACCGCCGTGCGCGGCGTCGACGGCTTCGATGCCGAGCGCGGCGAGGCTGTGCGCGACAACGTCGGCCTTCGCGCGCCGGACACCGTCTTCGCTCGCTCCTCCGATGAACTCGAAATGATCCGCGATCCCGAAATGCTCGAGAATCCGCACAGCGGCGGACTCGTTCTTCGATGTCGCCACGGCGAGGCGAGTTCCGGTATCGCGGACGGCGGCGAGCATCGTGCCGACGCCGTCGAACAGGGCGTTTTCGGACCAACCTGTGTCCGTGTAGTACTCGCGGTATGCCGTCAACCCACGCTCGACCTCGTCGTCGCCGAGGCCGAAGGAGCGCAACGTGTCGCGCATCGGAGGGCCGAGGAGCCACTCGAGGTTGCCGTCGGGCACCCCGAAACCGACGACCGCGGCTGCATGGAGGAAGCCGTTGATCACGCCCGTCGCGGAATCGGTCAGGGTGCCGTCGAGATCGAACAGGACGACCGGGGCAGGCAGCGTCAGCGGGTGCGGATCGACGAGAAGAGTCACCCCGACATTGTCCCCGGTCGCCGGAGAACCTCAGCGTAGGGTCGTCGGCGGAGATCGGAACTGTGAGTAGCGCGACCGAGTGCAGGAGGATTCGTGACGGCCACGCTTCGTGAGGTGATCAAGGTGCTCGACACGGCGTATCCGCCGTCGTTGGCGGAGTCGTGGGACTCCGTGGGTCTGGTCGCGGGTGATCCCGACGACCCGGTCAGCAAGGTGTTACTCGCCGTCGACGCTACCGCCGCCGTCGTCGACCAAGCTCTCGAATGGGGTGCCGACCTGCTGCTTGTGCACCATCCGCTGTTGCTCCGCGGTGTCGACACCGTCGGGGTGCACACATCCAAGGGAGCGCTCATCCACCGGTTGATACGGGGCGGCTGCGCACTGTTCACCGCGCACACCAACGCTGACCGCGCAGACCCGGGCGTATCCGACGCGTTGGCGAACGCGCTCGGACTGACCGATTTGAGGCCGATCGAGCCCAAGCCGGAACCGGCCAGCGACAAGTGGGTGGTGATGGTGCCCGCCGAGGCATCCGCCACCGTGCGTGACGCGTTGTTCGAGGCCGGTGCCGGCGCCCTGGGCAACTACCGGCAATGCTGCTGGACGACGTCGGGGACCGGCCAATTCCGTCCTGTCGACGGTGCCGATCCGGCGATCGGAGCGGTCGGTGAACTCGAGCAGGTCACCGAGGACCGCATCGAGGTGATCGCCCCTCGTCGAGCCCGCACCGCGGTGCTGGCGGCGCTTCGCAGCGCCCACCCCTATGAGGAGCCCGCGTTCGACGTGTTCGAGCTCGCCGAACTGCCGAGCAACCGTGGTCTTGGCCGGGTGGGGGAGTTGCCTCGGACTCAGACACTGCGCGAGTTCACCGAGACGGTCGCCGCGGCGCTCCCACCCACCGAGTGGGGTGTACGCGGCGCGGGCGATCCCGAGCGTCCGATCCGGACGGTGGCAGTGTGCGGCGGGTCCGGCGACTCGTTCCTCGGTCGGGTTTCTGCACTCGGCGTCGATGCATATGTGACGGCCGACCTGAGACATCACCCCGCGGACGAGCACTTGCGAACCGGTGGTCCCGCTCTCGTCGACGTCGCGCACTGGGCCAGCGAACAGCCGTGGTGTGCGCAAGCGAGCGCGATCCTCGACGAAGCATTCGGTGATCGCGACGGGTGGCACTCCCGAGTCACCGACCTGCGCACCGACCCCTGGACGACAGCAGCCCGCGCGGTACGGTAATCAGCTACGAGACCGTCGTCGCGGTCCGGCCGCGACCAGTGCCGTCGTACGGCCAACTCCCGAGTCGAGAACCCGAAAGCAGGAACCACCCGAGTGAACGTCGAACCCGCAGTGCAGGCAAGGCTCCTTTCCATCGCCTCAGTGGACAACGAGCTCAACCGTCTCGCGCACCGTCGCCGCACCCTGCCGGAACAGCAGGAAGTGGATCGGCTCCAGGCCGAGCGGGCGTCCCGGAAGGACGCGGCCGTTGCCGTCGAGATCGTGATCGACGACCTCGACCGCGACATCCGCAAGGTCGAAGGCGAGATCGAGGCCGTACGCCAGCGCGCGCAGCGCGACCGCAACCTGCTCGAAGGCGGCACCATCGGCTCGAAGCAGCTGACCGAGCTGCAGCACGAGCTCGGTAGCCTCGAACGCCGCCAGGCCGCACTCGAGGACGACCAGCTCGAGATCATGGAACGGCGCGAGGCGTCGAAGGCCGATCATGATCACGCCGGCGCGCAGGTGTCGCAGATCGACGAGCAGCTCGGCGACGCGACGCGCGCTCGGGACGAGGCTCTCGCCGACATCGAGGTTGCCGAAGACCGGTGCCGAAATGATCGCGACACGCTGGTCGGCTCGTTGCCCGCGGAGTTGGTTGCCGTCTACGAGAAGCAGCGTGAGCGGTCGGGAATCGGCGCGGCACTGCTGCAGGCCCGCCGGTGCGGCGCGTGCCGAATCGAACTGGACCGCGGCGAGATCGCCCGCATCACTGCCGCACCGGCCGACGCGGTCGTCCACTGCCCGGAATGCAACGCGATCATGGTGCGTACCAAGGAATCGGGTCTGTGAGTCGGGTCGTTGTCGAGGCCGACGGCGGTTCGCGCGGAAATCCTGGACCGGCAGGCTACGGTGCCGTCGTCTTCGACTCCGAGCACCGGACCGTGCTGGCCGAACGCAAGGCGAGCATCGGACGCGCCACCAACAACGTCGCGGAGTACCGAGGATTGATCGCGGGGCTGACCGCAGCGGCCGAGCTCGGTGCCGACGAAGTCGATGTGCGGATGGATTCGAAGCTGGTCGTCGAACAGATGTCGGGTCGCTGGAAGGTCAAGCATCCCGACATGATCCCGCTTGCGGCGCAGGTGCAGGCCTTGGCGTCGAAGTTCTCGCATGTGAACTACACCTGGATACCCCGCGCGGAGAACGGTTACGCCGACCGGCTCGCGAACGAAGCCATGGACGCCGCCGCGATCCCGGACACGGGTACGGACAAGGTCGAGGTGCCGAAGGCGCCCGGATGGACCGGTGCGACCGGCGCTCCGACCCGGATGCTGCTTCTACGCCACGGCCAGACCCCGCTGTCGGTGGAACGCCGCTACTCGGGGCGCGGGAATCCTGAGCTCACTGAACTGGGTCGCGGCCAGGCGTCGGCGGCCGCGCGCATGCTCGCGGGCCGTGGTGACATCTCCGCAGTGGTGTCGTCGCCGCTCGGACGGGCACGCGAGACAGCTGCTGCTGCCGCCGCCGCGTTGAATCTCCCGGTGACCGTGCACGACGGCCTGATCGAGACGGACTTCGGCGAGTGGGAGGGGCTCACCTTCGCGGAAGCAGCCGAGCGCGACGTCGATGTGCATGAGAAGTGGCTCTCCGACACCTCGGTACGGCCGCCGGGGGGTGAGAGCTTCGATGACGTGCGCATACGCATCGCGGGCGTCCGGGCAGACCTGACGGCAGAGCATCCGGGCTCGACCGTGCTCGTGGTCTCGCACGTGACACCGATCAAGACGCTGCTGCAGTTCGCACTGGATTCCGGTCCGTCGCTGTTGTACCGCCTACATCTGGATCTGGCGTCGTTGAGCATCGCGGAGTTCTATCCGGACGGTGGATCGTCGGTGCGCTTGGTCAACGACACGTCGTACCTGTGACGTCGCGCCGGGCCTGAAAGCCGGGGTTCTCCAGGGCCGGCCCACCCGAGAGCCGAAAAGTGGCCGCGCAGGCATGTCGGGGGTGTGCCTGCGCGGCCACTCATGAGGTCTATCGGGAACCCGCTCGACTTGTTACACACTTTTCCGAGAATCTTTGTCGTCGGTCCTCGGGCCGGGGTGTGACGACGTCGTTGTGGCAGGAAGCGGACGAATTCTGCAAAAATGTGTTCATCACGCGAGCCCCGGGAGGAACAGCGATGAGCGGATACCGGATCGACGCATATGGGCCGCATCCTGCTGCTGCGGTGCCGTTCGCTGCCGCGCCTGCCCCGGAATTCTTCGTAGATCGGCGGCCCTGGTGGAGGCGCCACCCGATTCTCACCACCTTGGGGGTGCTGTGGCTCGTCGGGTTCGCGCAGGAGGAACCCGCGGTGGCTACGGTGCTGCTCGTTCTCGTACTGGCCGTGATCGGCGCGGGAGTCCGTCGTCGTTCCCGAGATGAGCGTCGCAGGGAGGAAGCGGCCATTGTCGCTCGCGCTGATGCGCAGCATCAGGCGTACCTCAGCGGTGATCCTCGGGGCATCTACGGATTCCCCGCCGAACCTGCGCCCGTGCCGGAGCCGATTCCGTATTATCGTCCCGCTGCCCAACAGCCCTGGGTTGCGCCCTACCCTCAGCAGCAGCCGTACGCGCCGCGTATGCAACCGTGGTCCGCTCATGCCCATCACGGGCAGTACCGTCGATACCACCACTGGAGCAACAACTCACGCTGACTCGACGTCACAACAGTTTGCGCACGGTCCGAAGGTTGCGGTTGGTGGTCACCGTCTTGAATCGTGACGCGCCGACCTTCTTTCCGAAGGCGCTACCGATCGTCTCACCCTTCACGACTTCCCAATAGACGACGCCGTCACCGACAGCGATCTGTTCGACCGCAGGATCCAAGGTGGCGCCGATCCCCGCCAGTTCGTCGAGCACCGAATCGTCGGCTACGAACACGGCATACGCGTGCCGGCCATCGACGTTCTCGTCGAACGGGTACGCATCGACAACAGCGGCCAGGTACGACTGAGGATGGACGAACACGTACGCGTCGTACGCGAAGGTGTCGGAGAGCGCACGTTCGATCCGCGCTTTCAGGTCGGGAGCGGTGCCGTCCGCGTCGAACAGGACATTTCCCGAAGCGAGGACTGTCCGGACATTGTCGAAACCGAGGTCGGTGAACAACGCGCCCAGGTCGGCCATCTTGATCCTGACCCCACCGACATTGATCCCGCGCAGCAGCGCCACAAATCGAGTCATGCTTTCCGACCGTAGTTCGCGTCGGCGGTGTTCGGCGGGCTATTCTGTTCGCGCGGATGAGTCGGCCGGGCGACCGCGGAGCAGGGAACCGGCACCGAACGGTGCCAGGCCCTGAATCGAGGAAAGTCCGGACTCCACAGAGCAGGGCGGTTGCTAACGGCAACCCGAGGTGACTCGCGGGACAGTGCCACAGAGAACAGACTGCCTGCCCTCCGGGGTAGGTGAGGGTGAAACGGTGCGGTAAGAGCGCACCAGCACCCCGGGCGACCGGGGTGGCTAGGTAAACCCCGCCCGGAGCAAGGTCGAAGGCCGCACCGAACCCCTCGGGGAACCGGTGCGGCTGCGCAGGTGTTCGAGGGCTGCTCGCCCGAGCCTGCGGGTGGACCGCTCGAGGCACCCGGCAACGGTGTGTCCAGATGGATGGTCGTCACCCTGTTTCGACGGGGGACAGGATCCGGCTTACAGGCCGACTCGTCCGCACAGCCCCACGTATGGTGATCTGTCGCTCACAAGGGGCCGACGACCAGCAGATGTGCCCAGTACGAGGCAGCTTCCGGCCCGATGTACGGAAGAAGGGTGTCGAAGAGAATGTACGACATGTGCTGCGGCTCCTCATGGATGACGGTCTGTGATGTCGGGCCGACCGTACCAGCCACGCCGGACCGCGTGTAGCGGCAAAAAGTCGACCCTGTTCGGGCACACTTGAACCATGAGCGATGAGGGCTGGTACTACGACGTGAGCACAGGCAAGGTCAGCCAGGGCAAGGATCCGGGTGCCCTCAACCGCATGGGTCCGTACCCGGACAAGGACACCGCCGAGCGCGCTCTGCAGATTGCCGCCGAGCGAACCAAAGCGGCCGACAAGGCCGACGACGAATGGAACAACTGATTCAGCGGCACGCACGACTGCTACGGCGCGCAGGAGAAGTACAACAGTGGTGAGAGCACCCTTCGTCGTTGCACCCGCGATCGACTTCGCTTCAGTACGTTCCGAATTCGGACTCGACGACGGATATCCGGTGGATGCGCTCGCGGAGGCCCGCGCCGGCACGGACCGGTACGGGGGCGATCGTGAGGACCGCACCGATCTGCCTCTGGTGACCATCGACCCACCGGGGTCGATGGACTTGGATCAAGCGCTCCACCTGGAACGCACGACCGAGGGCTTCGTCCTGCACTATGCGATCGCCGACGTGTACGCCGTCGTCGAACTCGGCGGTGCGCTCGAAGCGGAAACCCATCGCCGAGGCCAGACGTTCTACCTACCGGACAGGTCCGTTCCGCTGCATCCGCGGGAACTATCGGAGGGCACGGCCAGCCTCCTCCCCGACACCGTTCGTCCCGCCGTGCTGTGGCGGATCGAGACGGACGAACGCGCTGAGCCCGTGGCAGTCACGGTGCGCCGTGCATCGGTCCGATCCGTCGCGCGACTCGACTACGCAGGCGTGCAACGCGACTTCGATGCCGGGACACTGCATCCGTCCATCGCAGCGCTGCCCGAGTTCGGGCGTTTGCGCGCGGCGGCGGCACTCGACAGGGGAGCTATCGAACTGCGCCTGCCCGAACAGGACGTGGCTCCCCACGGCGACGGGTGGACGCTGACGGTGCAGCCTCGGACAGAGGCCGACGACTGGAACTCTCAGGTGTCGCTGCTGACCGGAATGTGCGCGGCCGAACTCATGCTCGACGCGAAGGTCGGCCTGCTCCGTACGCTGCCGCCTGCGGACGCGGAGGTTGTCGAGGCGCTTCGGAGAAAAGCATCCGCGTTGGGGGTGCCGTGGCCCGATGATGTGCCGGTCGGCGCATTCCTCGCAAGCCTCGACGCGAACGAACCCTCGACGCTCGTACTCATGAGCGAGGCTCCGACCCTGTTGCGCGGTGCGTCGTATACGGCGTTCGACGGTGCGCTGCCGGAGTCGAGTCTGCACGGTGCGATCGGTGCGCCGTATGCGCATGTGACCGCTCCGCTGCGTCGTCTCTCCGACAGGTACACGACCGAGGTGTGTCTGGCGGTGTCGGCAGGCACACCGGTGCCGTCGCACGTCCGCGATACCCTTCCTGCGCTGCCGAAGATCATGTCGGCGTCGGACTCCCTGTCGGGGAAGATCGGGCGCGCCTGCATCGACCTGACCGAGGCCGTCGTGCTCTCACCCCGGGTGGGCGAGCAGTTCGAGGCGACCGTGCTCGAAGGCGCCACCGACCGGCGCGACGCCGAGGTATTCGTGGCTTCCGAAACCGTCATTGCGCCGTGTGAAGGGCGGCCACGCGAAGGGGAACGCATCACGGTCCGTCTCATCCGGGCAGACACTGCCGCTCGCGAAGTGAAGTTCGCCTACGATTCCGGCCGAACATGAGTACCGAGACCCGGAGTGCGGGTAGGGGCAGGCGAGCGACGAGAATGATCGCTGCCGTGGTCGCCTCGGTCGTGCTGTTGTTCGTGGCAGTTGTGTGGTGGTGGGCACCGAGCAGGTATCTGCCCTGGGATACCGCGTCGTTCCCCGCAACCGACACCGCCTCGTTGTCGACGGAACAGGTGGCGGTCGTGGATCTGCTCGAAGTCGAGCACCGGACACAGCGGCCCGGCACCTTCTTCTCGGAAGGTGTCGAAGAGGAGTGGTGTGCAGACTTCGTCAGCTGGATCATGCGGGAAGCCGGTATGCCGCTGTCGAATCCGCACTCGGGACACTGGCGGATCCCCGGTGTGTACACGCTGCAGGAGTACTACGAACAGCAGGATCGCTTCGAACCAGTGGAGTCGGGCTATCGGCCCGAGGTGGGCGACGTCGTCCTGTATGAGAACACCGCCGGCTTCGGGCAGCACACCAACATCGTCGTCGCGGTCGATGGTGACGAGGCGATCACCGTGGGCGGAAACGAGTTCGGCCGAATCCGTGTCCACACCCTCGAGTGGTCGGACGACTTGGCAGTGGTCGGATTCGGCCGGCTCCCGAAATGACGGGGTTTCATCGGAACAGATCGGTCGCTTCCACAAGATGATGGGTGATGCCGGGTTCGTACGCGGAGTGTCCGGCGTCGTCGACAATGTGCAGCGTCGAGTCGGGCCAGGAGCGATGGAGGTCCCATGCACTCGTCGCGGGGCACACCACGTCGTAACGTCCCTGCACGATCACGCCCGGAATGCCGTGCAGGAGATGCGCGTCCCGCAGCAGCTGTCCTTCGGTGAGGAATCCGCGATGATAGAAGTAGTGGTTCTCGATCCGTGCGAAGGCGAGCGCGAAGCGGGGTTCCGCGGTGTTTGCGACGTGGTCGGGCTGCGGTAGCAGTGAACTGGTTCCGCCCTCCCATGTCGACCACGCGACCGCTGCGCGCAACGCGACGTCCGGGTCGGGGGAGTGCAGCAGCCGGTGATAGGTGTCGACCGGGTGTGCCCCCGGTTCGCTGCTTGCCAGGGGTGCGAGGAAGGCTTCCCACAGGTCGGGGAACAGCGCCCCGGCACCACCGTTGTAATACCAGTCGATCTCGCTGCGGCGCAGCAGGAAGATCCCGCGCAACACCAATTCGGTCACGCGGTCGCGATGACGCTGTGCGTAAGCCAGGGCGAGCGTCGATCCCCACGATCCACCGAAGACCATCCATCGTTCGATGGACAGGAATGTGCGTAGACGTTCGATGTCGGCGAGCAGATGGTCGGTCGTGTTGACGGACAGGTCGGCCCCATCGGCGACGTGCGGCCGCGACCGGCCGCAGCCCCGCTGGTCGAACATCACGATCCGGTAGGCGGAAGGGTCGAAGAATCGACGTTGCTGCGGTGATGTGCCGCCGCCCGGACCGCCGTGCAGGAACACGACGGGTTTACCGTCCGGATTTCCGCTGACCTCCCAGTACACCTCCTGGTCGTCGCCGACGGCGAGAAAGCCGTGGTCGTACGGCGCGATCGGAGGGTAGAGCTCGCGTAGGTTTGCCATTACCTAGAACCCGACCAGGGCCGATGCAAGATCGGGAATCTGCAGGGCCGTCAACGTCTCGTCGCGCACGGATGAGCACTGCTCGGTGGTGATGGTGTCGACGCGTGCGCGATCGCCTGCAAGCGCAATCAGATCGATTCCGTTCGCTGCGCCCCATTCACCGACGAGGATGTTCAGGCCGCCCTTCCCGACCGAAGGCGTGTAGGTGCGCCAACTCTGCAACTGGCCCTCGATGCGGGTGCACAGGTCGGCGGCCTGGGCTTCGGTGACGCCCCCCGGTGCCTGTGTGGATTCCGCTACGGAGGGCGCCGCGGTGTTCGACGGCGTCGGATCCGAGGTGGTTCCGGAGGCGCACGCGCCGAGCAGGCCGATCATGGCTGCAGCTGCGGTAGCAGCGACGGGGACGCGTCGGAATCGGGTCATAGGGGGCACCTCGCGGTTCGGTGGTCGTGGTCGCCGTCGAGTGTGCCATCGAATCGTGAAACGCCGACGAGTGCCCTTTCTCGGACCTGAGATGCGGGCGGACGCCTCGGGTCGGGTGGGGGTCCACCCGACCCGAGGGTCTGTCACGACGTGTTCGTCACCTGCATTCGACCGCGGCATCGTCGAAGCCTGCGCTGCCGCGGGTGATGGAGGAACCTCAGAAGGAGTGCTCGGGGCCGGGGAAGCTCCCGCCGGCTACCTCGGAGGCGTATTGTGCTGCGGCATTGCGCAATTCGTCGCCGACAGCCCCGAACTGCTTCACGAACTTCGCGGTCTTGCCGCTCGTGTACCCGGCCATGTCCTGCCAGACGAGGACCTGCGCATCGCATTCGTTTCCGGCGCCGATGCCGACGGTGGGAATGGTCAGCTTACGAGTGACCTGGCCGGCGAGTTCTGCGGGAACCATCTCCATCACGACGGAGAACGCGCCTGCTTCCTGGACGGCGATGGCATCGGCGATGAGTTGCTCGGCGCCGTCGCCGCGTCCCTGTACTCGGAATCCGCCGAGGGTGTTGACGGATTGCGGGGTGAAGCCGATGTGGGCCTGCACGGGAATGCCTGCCGCGGTGAGCGCAGCGATCTGGGGTGCAATGCGTTCGCCGCCTTCGAGTTTGACGGCGTGTGCGCCCCCCTCCTTCATGAACCGGATGGCGGTGGCGAGAGCCTGCTCGGGAGATGCCTCATAGGTACCGAACGGGAGGTCGGCGATCACGAGTGCGTGCGGAGCCCCGCGAACGACGCCGCGGACCAGCGGAAGCAACTCGTCGACGGTGACCGGCACCGTGGTGTCGTAGCCGTAGACGACGTTGGCCGCAGAATCGCCGACCAGGAGCACCGGGATCCCGGCTTCTTCGAAGATGCGGGCAGTGGAGTAGTCGTACGCGGTCAGCTCTGCCCAGCGGACACCTTCGGCCTTCATCGCCTGCAGATGGTGGACCCGCGTCTTACGCTTCGGAGTGTCTGCCGGGGCGGAGCCGCCTCCGTACACGGACGTCATATTTTCCGACATCGTTGTCTCTTTCTTCCTCGAGGCCCTTCTGAGGGTCCCCGGGCGGGTGATGACAGTCTCAGTGTGCCACCGGGCTCGGCCACAGCTAACCCTCGGCGGCGGTGGGGTTGGTCACATGAGGACCCACGTGATCACCCCACGAGGCCGGATAGCGGGCATGGCACGATCCACAGGTGCCGGTTTCCGCGCGTGTGCGCTCCCGTCGTCTGTTCGCTGCCCTTCTCGCTGTGAGCGCTCTGGTGCTGGCAGGATGTGCCGACACCGCGACAGACGAGCGCGAGCCGTCGACCGTCGCGGTGCCCGAGGAACTGACGCAGTTCTATCGACAGGGCGTCGACTGGGGCGACTGCGGTGGCTACGGCATCGACGGTCCGCTTCTGGCTCGCAGCGGTGCGCAATGCGGCCGGGTCTCGGTCCCGCTCGACTACGACGCCCCGGACGGACAGACGGTGACCCTGGCGGTGTCGCGGATCGAGGCGGACGGCGACCGGATCGGATCGCTTCTGGTCAATCCCGGCGGGCCCGGCGCCTCGGGGCTGTCCACCGTGCTCGCCGCGGCAGGGACCGAACTGGCCGGACGGTTCGACATCGTGGGATTCGATCCGCGCGGCATCGGTTCGTCCGATCCGCAGGTCCGGTGCTTCACCGCCGCGGAGACCGACGCCGATCGCGCCATCGACGATGGAGATCGAAGTCCGGAAGGAATCGAGGCATCCGAGAAGCGCAACCGCGAGTACGCGCAGCTGTGTGCCGAACGCACCGGAGAGGATCTGCTCGCCCATGTCGGCACCGCCGACGTGGTGCGTGACATGGATGTCCTTCGAGGGGTGCTCGGCGACGACGCCCTGAACTTCCTCGGATATTCGTACGGAACCAGGCTCGGCACCGTCTATGCGGAAACCTTCCCGGACCGGGTGCGCGCGATGGTCCTGGACGGCGCCATCGACCCCGAACAGGACCCGGTCGAGGAGATAGTGCTGCAGGCCGAGGGGTTCCAGAAGGCGTTCGACGAGTTCGCGGCCGACTGCGCGACCCGCAGCGACTGTCCGCTGGGCAACGATCCCGCGCAGGCATCGACCCGGTTCCGCGGGCTCGTCACCCCCTTGATCGAGACGCCCGCCCAGACCACCGATCCGCGCGGCCTGAGCTACCGCGACGCGATCACCGGAGTGCAGCAGGGCCTGTATTCGTCCGCGCTGTGGGGGTCGCTGCGCGGTGGCCTGGCCTCCCTCGCCGACGGCAACGGGGACACCCTGCTTCGCCTTGCCGACCTGTACGAGGGGCGGGAGGAGGACGGCACCTACAGCAACATCAACGACGCGTTCAACGCCGTCCGATGCGTCGATGACCAGCCGATCACCGAACGCGCGGTCGCCGGTGAACTCGATACGCGATTCCGGCTGGCGGCACCGTTCCTCGACGATGGCCGCGGAACCGGTGAGGCGCCCCTCGACGTGTGCGCGTTCTGGCCTGTCCCCGCCACTGGGGAACCGCACACCCCGGTTGTGCCGGGGCTCCCGCCGGTCCTCGTGGTGTCGACGACCGGTGATCCCGCCACGCCGTACCAGGCGGGGGCGGACCTGGCGCGTCAGCTCGGGGGTGCGCTGGTGACCTTCGACGGAAACCAGCACACTGTTGTGCTGGACGGAAATCCCTGTGTCGACGACGCTGTGACCAGGTACTTCATCGATCTCGAGGTGCCCGAGACCGATCCTCATTGTTGACTCGACGCCGGTGTGATCGACACGCCACAGATGGGAACGGCGGATGTAACACGGAATTAACGGATCATGCCTACGCTCGCCGATATGGATCGCCAGAAGGAGTTCGTGCTCCGCACCCTCGAAGAGCGCGACATTCGGTTCGTGCGCCTGTGGTTCACCGACGTCGTCGGGACCCTCAAATCCGTGGCGATCGCCCCGGCCGAACTCGAGGGTGCCTTCGAAGAGGGCATCGGCTTCGACGGTTCGGCCATCGAGGGTTTCTCCCGCATTTCCGAGGCGGACATGGTCGCGCGCCCCGATGCCACGACCTTCCAGGTGCTGCCCTGGACCGACGACCGGGGACACCAGTACTCGGCTCGCATGTTCTGCGACATCACCATGCCGGGTGGCACGCCGAGCTGGGCCGACCCGCGCCACGTGCTGCGTCGTCAGCTCAACAAGGCCGGAGATCTGGGTTTCAGCTGCTACGTGCATCCCGAGATCGAGTTCTTCCTCGTCGAGAACGGCGAACCGGGCGCCCCGCCCGTTCCGGCCGACGACGGCGGCTACTTCGACCAGTCGGTGCACCGTTCCGCGCCGCATTTCCGCCGCCATGCCATCGACGCCCTCGAGTCGATGGGAATCTCCGTCGAGTTCAGTCATCACGAGACCGCGCCCGGGCAACAGGAGATCGACCTGCGGTACGCCGACGCGCTGTCGATGGCCGACAACGTGATGACTTTCCGCTATGTGGTCAAGGAGATCGCCATGGCGGAAGGCGTGCGAGCAACGTTCATGCCCAAGCCTTTCCAACAGCACGCGGGATCGGCCATGCACACCCACATGTCGCTGTTCGAGGGCGAGACCAATGCGTTCCACGATCCCGACGACCCGTTGCAGCTCTCGGCGACGGGCAAGGCGTTCATCGCGGGTATTCTCGAGCATGCTCCCGAGATCAGCGCGGTGACCAATCAGTGGGTCAACTCCTACAAGCGCATCGTGCACGGCGGTGAAGCGCCCACCGCGGCATGCTGGGGGCCATCCAACCGGTCGGCGCTCGTCCGTGTTCCGATGTACACCCCGAACAAGGCGTCATCGCGCCGAGTCGAGATCCGCACTCCCGACTCGGCCTGCAATCCGTACCTTGCGTTCGCCGTGCTCGTCGCGGCAGGTCTGCGTGGTATCGAGAAGGGCTACACGCTCGCTCCCGAGGCCGAGGACGACGTGTGGGCCTTGACCGGTGCCGAACGCCGCGCCATGGGATACAAGGAACTGCCGACCGATCTCGACATCGCGTTGCGCGAGATGGAGAATTCGGAGCTGGTGGCCGAGACCCTCGGTGAGCACGTGTTCGACTACTTCCTGCGCAACAAGTGGCGGGAATGGGAGAACTACCGGAGTCAGGTGACCCCGTTCGAACTCGAGCAGTACCTGGGGTTGTAGGCGCCATGGTGAAGCCGCCCCCTGCGCGCTCTGCCGTACCCGGTCCCGGTCGACTCGGTCTCGTCGAACCCACCGCTGCCGACGAGCTGGCGCAACTGGGATGGACGGACGTCGAGAGCATCGAATTGATGTGGGCGTTGTCCCGGGCGCCCAACGCCGACCTCGCGTTGCGGACGATGAGCCGTCTCGCCGACGTGCTCGGACCTCAGGGATGGGCCGAACTCGACGCGACGTTGCGCACGGACAAGAGCCTGCGGGGTCGACTGCTCGCCCTTTTCGGGTCCTCGGCGGCCTTCGGCGACCACGTGGTCGCGCATCCTGATCGGTGGCGGATGCTTGCCGGTCCGCTCGAGCTGCCGGACCGGCACACCTTCACGGTCCGCATGCTCGACTGTGTCGAGTCGGTCCCCGAGACCGGGGGGCGCGCCAACCGGCTCGTCCACCGAGCGGGAATCACAGGCCCGGACGCGGTTGCTGCACTGCGGACGACGTATCGCGATCAGCTGATGCTCATCGCCGCAGCGGATCTCGCTGCGACGGTCGAGAACGAACCTGTCGTGCCGTATCTCGAGGTGGGGGAGAGGCTCGCCGACCTCGCCGACGCCGCATTGACGGCCGCACTCGCGGTGGCGTTCGCCACTGTCGTCCCGGACGGACCGTGCCCCAATGACATCGCGGTCATCGCGATGGGCAAATGCGGTGCGCGCGAACTCAATTACGTCAGCGACGTCGACGTGATCTTCGTCGCCGAGCCTGCCGACGCGCGAGCCAGCCGTATCGCAGGCGAGATGATGCGTATCGGAACGTCGGCGTTCTTCGAAGTCGATGCTGCGCTGCGGCCGGAGGGTAAACGCGGCGAATTGGTGCGCACCCTCGAATCCCATGTGGCCTACTACAACAGGTGGGCCAAGACATGGGAGTTCCAGGCGCTCCTCAAAGCACGGCCGATGACCGGCGACCTCGACCTGGGCCGCCGTTACGTCGAAGCCTTGAGCCCATTGGTATGGACGGCATCGGAGCGCGACGACTTCGTGCCGGAGGTGCAGGCCATGCGCAGGCGGGTCGAGGCGCTCGTCCCCGCGGATCTGCGGGAGCGCGAACTCAAACTCGGGAAGGGCAGCCTGCGCGACGTCGAATTCGCCGTCCAACTGCTGCAGATGGTCCACGGACGCACCGACGAATCGTTGCGCGTGCCCAACACCGTGGAGGCATTGTCCGCCCTCGCCGACGGCGGATACGTCGGGCGTGATGACGCCGCGAATCTGCGCGCGTCCTACGAGTTCCTCCGATTGCTCGAGCACCGCCTTCAGCTGCAGCGACTCAAGCGCACTCACACGCTGCCCCCTCCCGATGACCGTGAGAACCTGCGCTGGCTCGCGCGGGCGGCGCACATGCGGCCGGACGGACGGAACGATTCGCTCGGCGTCCTCCAATCCGAGATCAAACGCAACTCCGCACGGATCCGCAGGCTCCATGCACGATTGTTCTATCGCCCGCTGCTCGAGTCGGTGACCCGGCTCGACAAGGACGCGGTGCGGTTGTCGCCGGATGCGGCTGTGCGGCAGCTCGCGGCCCTGGGCTACACGGCACCGGAGCACGCCCTCGAACACCTCACCGCGCTGTCCGGCGGGGCTTCACGCAAGGCGAGGATCCAAGCCCTCCTGCTTCCTCAACTGCTCGAATCTCTCGGTGAGACAGTCGATCCGGATGGCGGTCTGCTCGCCTACCGGCGCCTGTCCGACGCGTTGTACGACACAGTGTGGTTCCTGCGGGTGCTGAGAGACGAGCCGTCGGTCGCGGAACGTCTGATGAAGGTGCTGGGTACGTCGGCGTATGTACCCGAGCTGCTCATCAAGTCACCGGACGTCATCCGCCTCTACGCCGACGCCTCCACGGGGCCGCGCCTTCTCGAGGCCAAACCCGCCGAGGTGAAGCGAGCGATCGTGACGTCGTCGTCGCGATACGACGATCCGGCGCGGGCGATCGCGGCGGCACGTTCCTTGCGTCGGGCGGAGCTCGCGCGGATCGCGAGCGCCGATCTCCTCGGGATGCTCTCGGTTCCCGAGGTGTGCGAAGCGCTCTCGTCCGTCTGGTCGGCAGTCCTGGAGGCGGCACTGGCCGCGGTGATCCGAGGATCCGTGCGCACGAAGGGACCGGCGCCGGCACGCATCGCGGTGATCGGTATGGGCCGGCTCGGCGGTGCGGAACTCGGCTATGGATCCGATGCCGACGTGCTGTTCGTCTGTGAACCGCTGCCCGATGCCGACGAGACCGTCGCAGTGAAATGGGCGGTCTCCATCGCCGAGCAGGTTCGCAAACTTCTGGGGGCGCCGAGCACCGACCCGCCACTCGAAGTCGATCTGGACCTGCGTCCGGAGGGGCGTAGCGGCGCGCTGGTGCGCACGCTCAAGTCGTACGAGGCCTATTACGCGCAGTGGGCAGAAGCGTGGGAGGTTCAAGCGTTGCTGCGTGCCCACACGGTCGCGGGCGATCCCGATCTCGGGCTGCGATTCCTCCACATGATCGACCGCGTCCGCTACCCCGAAGGCGGGGTCACTCAGGAGGCGGTGCGGGAGATCCGCCGGATCAAGGCTCGGATGGATTCCGAGCGGCTTCCGCGCGGCGCCGACCCTGCGACCCATACGAAACTGGGTCGCGGCGGACTGTCCGACGTCGAATGGACCGTGCAGTTGTTGCAGCTCCAGCATGCGCACGAGATCGGTTCGTTGCGCAACACGTCGACACTCGAGACGCTCGATGCGATCGGTGCGGCCGAACTCATCAGCGCAGCTGACGTCGATCTGCTCCGGGACGCGTGGATCACCGCGACCCGCGCCCGCAATGCTCTCGTCCTGGTGCGGGGAAAGCCGAGCGATCAGCTTCCTGGCCCGGGGCGCCAGCTTGCGGCCGTGGCGAGCGCTGCGGGCGAACACAGCGATGACGCGTCAGAGTTCCTCGACAACTACCTACGGGTCACGCGTCGTGCGCGTGGCGTCGTCGAGCGGGTGTTCGGCGGGGAAACGAACGGGCACTGACTCTTTCGTTCTTCGTCTTCACCCGCCGGCGAACATCCTGATGCGAAGCTCTCGGCTGCGTTCGAGGTGTGCGCGCATGTGCTCGCGGGCGGCCGCCTCGTCGCGCGCTCGCAGCGCGGTCAGGATGAGGTCGTGCTCGTGGTTGAGTACGTCGGGTTCGCCGTAGGTCGAGGGTGGGCCCGAATCGTAGATCCGCAGTTGAGTGGTCAGCCGGATGAGAAGCGCAGTGATGGTGGCATTGTGCGCGGCCTGCCACAGAGCTTCGTGGAATCGGAAGTTACCGGCTCGGACGTCGGTGTCGTCGGAGGCTGAGCAACAGAATGCGTGGAGCTGTTCGAGCCGCGCGAGGTCGAGCTCGGTGTGCCGGGTTGCTGCTGCTCCCGCAGCTTCGGATTCGAGGGCTACGCGGGCGGCGTAGATCTCTATGACGTCCTCGGGGGTACCCGACCGAACCCGGAACCCGCGGGTGGCGCGCTCGAGCAACCCGTCGTGGGCGAGCCAGTTCAGGGCTTCCCGAATCGGGGTGCGCGAGGCGCCGTAGGTCTCACTGAGCTGGGTTTCGTGCAGTGCGGCGCCGCTCGGAAATTTGCCCGCGAGGATGTCGGCGCGCAGCCGTAGGTACTGCTTCGACGTCTGATCGTCGCGTCCGGTGGGAAGCTCGCCGAGCAATGAGCCGATCAGGTCGGTTGTGGTGTCCCGGTCGGGCATCGCACTCCTGTCCTCGGGTTCGGTGTCTTCGGAGATTATGCCATCGTCAACGAGCGAATACTTGCGTATACGTTATTCGTCGTTTAGCGTCGCTGACATGATCGAGGAGAAGCCGGGGGTGATACGGGGCCGCGATTCCCGGGGCGACAATGATTCCTGGGGCGACAATGCAGTGGTCGCCGCCGAGGACCTTGCGCGCGACCTCGCGGCTGTCGTGGTGCTCGATGCCACCGTGTCGTTTCCGAAACCGCGGTTCGACGGCGACTACCGCCCCGAATCCGGGTACGCCACCTGGGCGGATGCGCACATCCCGAACTCCGTGCACATCGATCTACTCGGCGAGTTCAGTGCATCGGGGGCTCCGCTGCACTTCACGCGACCGGAACCCGAGCATCTGGCTGCCGCACTCGCCCGCATCGGTGTCGGTGCCGGCACCGACATCGTGGTGTACGACGCCGGTGAGATGACCTGGGCGTCACGGGTGTGGTGGATGCTGCGCAACATCGGTGTTCCCGCGCGAGTCCTCGACGGCGGGCTCGCACGCTGGACCGATCTCGGACTTCCGCTCTCCTCGGATCTGTCGGCGCCGCCTGCGGCGGTGAACCCGGTGAACATCACCGACCACGGCCTGTGGCGGGACCGAGACGACGTTCTCGAAGTCAGTGCGGGCCGGGCGGCGGGAACGTTGCTCTGCGCACTCGATCCCGAGCACTTCGCGGGCACCGCAACGACCCGTTATGCGCGACGCGGACGGATTCCCGGCAGTCGGAACCTTCCTGCCAAGAGCCTCCTCGGCGGGGGAGTGCTGCGCCCTCGCGCGGAACTGGCAGTCCTGTCGGAGACTGTGTCGGCCGAGTCGGATAGCCCCCTGATCGTCTACTGCGGCGGTGGTGTGTCTGCGTGCCTGGTGGCGCTCGCTCTGGTGCAGGCAGGTCGCGACGACGTCGCGGTGTACGACGGCTCTCTCGCCGAGTGGACTGCCGATCCGGCGCTGCCGATGATCTCGGATGAGGAAGGAAACACCTGATGCGATATCTCGACTCGCGATGTCCCGCCCAGCGTGCGTGCCCACTCGAACATCCGGCCCTCCCCGACACCTCTGTGACAGGAACCTCATGAGCTCCACGACGAACGCGCCGACACTCGACGACCTCGCTGATGCCCTCGATGCGTTACGTGCACGAACCCCGCTGGTGCAGTCGTTGACCAACATCGTGTCCGCGAACTTCCTGACCAATGTTCTGCTCGCGGCGGGTGCCAGCAACGCGCACATCGACAACGTCCACGAGGCAGGTGGCTTCGCGCGGATCGCGGGCGGAGTACTGGTCAACCTCGGCACACCCGATGACGGAACCGCCGTTGCGTTCACCGCCGCTGCCGAGGCGGCGCACGACGCGGGGACCCCGTGGGTGCTCGACCCGGTCGGTGTCGGAGGGTTGCCATGGCGTACCGGACTCGCCGCGGATCTGCTCACCTACCGACCCACCGCGATCCGTGGCAACGCCTCCGAGATCATCGCGCTCGCAGGCCTCGGCGGCGACACTCGTGGTGTCGACAGCGCAGACGAAACTGCGACAGCGATCCCGGCCGCGCTCGCCCTGCTCGACTACTCCGACGCGGTGTCCGCGTCGGGACCTGTCGACTACCTGGTGGGTCGCGGCAGTGACGGTGCTGCCACCGGACTGCGTGTCGCAGGCGGAAGTGCCATGCTGCCGCGCGTGACGTCCACCGGATGCTCGCTCGGTGGACTCGTCGCCGCCTACCTCGCGATCGCTCCTACTTCGCTGATCGGTCTGGCCGCGGCGCACGCGCACGTTGCCGTCGCAGCCGAGATCGCCGAGCAGAATTCGAGTGGTCCTGGTTCGTTCGCGGTGGCCTACCTCGACGCGCTCTACACCGTCGACGCCGACACATTGCGCCGATGCGCCCGTATCGAGCCATTCGAACTGCCGAAGAAGGACGAGAACTGATGGGCATCAAGACATTCTGGTACCTCACCCAGGCCGACGGCGATTATCCGTGGAGTCCCGGCGGATTGTTTCCCGTCGACGGGCAGCGCCAGATCGAGCTCGCCAGGACCATCGACGACGGCGGCTTCGACGGGGCGCTCGTCGCGACGTGGCCGAACGACCCGTTCATCTCGGCAACCTGGGCGGCCGCGCACACCAGCCGAATGAAATTTCTCGTCGCCGTGTACGCCAACATGACACCCGCTCGGTTGCTCGCCGAGAAGGCGCTCACCTTCGACGCATTCAGCGGTGGCCGTTTGATGATCAACTCCGTGAACGGTCGCGAGAACATTCTGACGAAGTACGACATGCTCGTGGAGCACGATCGGCGCTACGAACTCGGCGAGCAGTACTGGGCCGACTTCCGCCGTTTCTACGCGGAAGGGACAGAATCCAACTTTCCCAACACGCCGTTGCGCATCGACCCGCCCGCCGGTGGGCATACGGTACCGCTGTGGGGGACCGGTGATTCGCAGGCCGGGCTCGAGAACGCCGGTAAGGTTCTCGACGCCTACCTGATCATGTTGCGTGAGACGGCGTTCGTCGATGCGAAGTTCACAGCGGCTCGCGACTCCGCGGCTGCGGAAGGACGTGAATACACAGACTTCGGGGCGCTGTCAGGCGTCATCGTGCGGCCGACGCGGGCCGAAGCGCTCGACAGGTTCCGATCGTTGTTCGTGGATGCCGGGATCGACCGGATCAGTGACGTGCTGAACAACGCGGTTCGTCGACGTACACACGGACAACAGGATCTGAGGACGTTCACCGCCCGCGACGCGCAGCGTCAGGGCTGGGTGGACACTCTCAACGCAGGTAAGCTGCCCGAACCCGAGGACCTGTATCTCGGCGACGGCCTGTACGCAGGTATCACCGCGTGGTCCCCACTCGACATCTTTGCGACAGGGTCATCGGCGGTCTACTACGTGGGCACGCCGGACGAGATCACCGGACACGTCGGTGCTCTACGTGACAAGACCGGACTGACCAGTCTCATCCTTGCGGGCTGGCCGCTCATCGACGAGGCGAAGCAGGTTGCCGAGCAGTTGATTCCGAGGTTTCGCGAACTCTGAGAGCCCTGCGGGCGAAGCCTTGTCGGTTGTTCGTCAGCGGCCCCCGGACGCGCTCGGATTCCAGCGCATACTTCGGGTCGTTCTCGTCTCAGTTGCACACGATGATCAGTCCGACACCGCGCCAGACGTCGACCGTCACGTCCTTCCACTCTTGTTTATCGGAATCCCATTCGCTCTCGGTCTCGGTGTCATAGCCCAGGTCGCGTTGCTCGGTCACTGTGCATTCCTGGAGTGTGCTGCCGGACCGGCTGACGATGTGCCACGGCACGCCTGCCTCGTCCAACGCGGCAGCCGCTTGGTCCTGGGACATTCCGACAGTGTTCGGGGCTGACTGTGCCGTTGCAATTCCCGCCGCGAGGGGACTCAGAAGCAGGGCGCCGGCGGCTGCACACGCCGCGGCCGAGATGGTCGTACGCATGACGGCCTCCTTTCGGAGACAGGTCGGTATGGAGTGCTCTGCCCGGGCATGCCCGGTGATCGGCGGACGGCGGGCGGCTCAGCGCCCGTCGACCGGATGCGCGGCATTCCTCCCGGCACGTTCGTGCCCCGACTCATCGTCCGCGGCAGGCGGGTGATCAGCGCATCGTCGACAGTTGTGTCGCAACGTCGGCCAACTGTGTCGTACATCACCAACTGTACGCGCGTGTGCAAGTCCGGGCCCGGGTGCGACTCTCGCGCAGCGTTCTTACCCGGGCGTTGTAGGGGTTGAGAGCATCCGCTCGCGCAAGCTGTCGTAGATCGGGGCGACACCGGCGAGATGCGCAACGATCACCGCTGCCGCCGACGCGATAAGCATGGGGACGGTGACACTCGTGGTAGCGGTCATCTCGACGACGAGAGCGATTCCGGTGAGCGGTGCCCGCACGGAGGCGCTGAACAGTGCCGACATCCCCACGATCGCCATCGGAATCGCGATCGATGAATCGATCATGGGGACAACCGCTTCCACGATGCGCGCGTACAGGAAGCCCCACAGCGCGCCGAGTGCGAGCAGTGGTGCGAACAGTCCGCCCGGGGTTCCTGCCGCATACGACAGCGGACCGGCGAAGAAACGCATCACGACGTACCAGCAAACGAGCGGAAGTGTGAGGGCGCCGCCGGCCAGCACGTGCTGTGAGATCGCATCGCCGCCGCCTGCAGCGAGCGGTGCGAGTGAGGCGAGCAACCCTATCCCGGCGCCGATCAGTGCGGCCTTCCATGCGGGCGGCAGAGCCTGCACCGCATCGACGAGATCGAGTGATCCGACCACCACGCGGTTGTAAGCCGCTCCGAGTATCCCGGTCAGAAGACCGAAGACCAAGAACACCGGCAGCAGGGTGATCGACGGTGTGCCGAGCGTCTCGACATCGAAATCCGGTCGATCCCCGAGTATCAGACGCGAGCACGCGACTCCGGCGCCGACCGACAGCAGGACGGGGACGACCGTCCGGAACCGGAACACTCGGGTCACCTCTTCGAAGACGAACAAGGCACCCCCGACCGGGGCGTTGAAAGCGACTGCCAGTCCGGCGCCCGCCACCGCGTTGTGCATCGCGCGGATGTGATCGTCATCCATGCGCGCCCGTCGCGCCGTCTCGGAACCGACCGCCGCACCCATGTGCACGATCGGGCCTTCTCGGCCGAGAACGAGTCCGGAACCGATCGAGAGCACACCTCCGACGAATCTGGCGGGCACCACCCGAAGCGGTGGCGGCGTAGCCTCGCCGCGTTCCACTGCCTCCACGTGCTGGATGCCGCTTCCAGAGGCGAGAGGGACACGCCTGACGATGAGCGCGGCGGTCGCTGCACACAGAGCGGTGACGGCCATGGGAACCAGCCAATCGGGCCCGGGCAGCGAGGCGGACCAGTCGAGGACGTCGCCCCGCCATCGGTCCGCGACTCGCAGGCACCACCGGAAGGCTCCTCCGACGAACCCGATCACCGCGCCGGCGATCGTCGCCACTGCGCAGATCACGAGCAGTTCGCGGCACGCCGCGGAACGCGCCTCCGGGTTCTCCATCGAGTGCCATTCAACTCGCTCGATCGAGTTGGTGGAGCCGGAATCGGCAGGCCACGAAACGAAACCGGTCCGCTCACCCAATCGAGGGCGCGCGGACCGGTTTCGGAGCAGTGACGAGACTCAGCAGTCGAAGTACAGCTGGAACTCGTAGGGGTGCGGACGCAGGTTGACCGGAGCGATCTCCTGCTCGCGCTTGAGCGAGATCCAGGTCTCGATCAGGTCGGTGGTGAATACGCCGCCCTCGGTGAGGTACTCGTGGTCCGCCTCGAGACGGTCGATGACCGCGGGGAGCGACGTCGGAGCCTGCGGGATGTTCTTGGCCTCCTCCGGCGGAAGCTCGTAGAGATCCTTGTCGACCGGCGCGAGCGGCTCGATCTTGTTCTTGATGCCGTCCAGGCCGGCCATCATCTGCGCTGCGAAGTTCAGGTACGGGTTACCCGAGGAGTCGGGGGCCCGGAACTCGAGACGCTTGGCCTTCGGGTTGTTGCCCGTGATCGGGATACGCACTGCCGCCGAACGGTTGCGTTGGCTGTACACGAGGTTGATGGGGGCTTCGTAGCCCGGCACGAGGCGGTGGTAGGAGTTGATCGTCGGGTTCGTGAACGCGAGCAGCGACGGTGCATGGTGCAGGATGCCGCCGATGTACCAGCGCGCGAGATCCGACAGGCCCGCATAGCCGGCCTCGTCGTGGAACAGGGGCTTGCCGTCCTTCCACAGAGACTGGTGCACGTGCATGCCCGAGCCGTTGTCGCCGAAGAGCGGCTTCGGCATGAAGGTCGCGGTCTTGCCGTGCTGCCACGCGGTGTTCTTGACGATGTACTTGAACAGTTGCAGGTCGTCGGCAGCCGACAGCAGCGTGTTGAACTTGTAGTTGATCTCCGCCTGGCCTCCGGTGCCGACCTCGTGGTGGCCGCGCTCGAGCTCGAAGCCCGCATTGGTCAGGTTGGTGGAGATGGCGTCACGGAGATCGACGTAGTGGTCGTAAGGAGCGACGGGGAAGTAACCACCCTTCGCGCGGACCTTGTAGCCGCGGTTGGCGGAACCGTCGGCGTTGTACTCGGCGCCGGTGTTCCAGCCACCCGAGATGGAGTCCACCTCGTAGAACGAGCCGTTCATCGCGGAGTCGTAGCGGACCGAGTCGAAGATGTAGAACTCCGCCTCGGCTCCGAAGAATGCGGTGTCGGCGATGCCGGTGCTGAGCAGGTACTCCTCGGCCTTCCGGGCGACGTTACGCGGGTCGCGGCTGTAGGACTCGCGGGTGAACGGGTCGTGGACGAAGAAGCTGATGTTCAGCGTCTTGGCTGCGCGGAAGGGGTCCAGGCGCGCAGTGGTCACGTCGGGAAGGAGCAACATGTCGGACTCGTGGATCGACTGAAATCCGCGGACGGACGATCCGTCGAATGCCAATCCGTCTTCGAAAACATCCTGGTTGAATGCCTTCGCCGGAATGGAGAAGTGCTGTTCGATGCCGGGCAGGTCAGTGAAGCGGACATCGACATACTCGACGTTTTCGTCCGCGATGAACTTGATGACCTCTTCGGCCGTGGTGAACGCCACGCTTGTGCTCCTTCAGTCGGTGCGCGCCATTTGGTGCTGGGCGCCTGCGTCGGATCAGACCGTATTGACCCGGTGTTGCCCGGTCGTCAAACCTATGTTTCGCCGGTGTTACACATCAGGTTGCCCTGGTGTGAGGACCCTGGAACGTGGTAGAGGTCACCGACGGGTGCATGGGTCTGCCCTGGTCCGCACGTACCAGACTATCCTGGACCCATGGCGCGGATGACGGGTAGTTGGCTATCGGGCCCCTCGGCGGCCCTTCCTCCGGGACAGGCTGGGGAACAGAAGTATCCCGGGGAGTGGCTCGGACTACCTGAACACGGTCCGGGTTCGCTCGTCTCCTCTGCGAGACGCGTCCTCGCGCTGGCCATCGACTGGTTCTCGTCGATGGCGATCGCGATGGTGCTGGTGGGCGACAACCCGCTCGAGAGCCCATCGCTGTCGGCGTACACGCTTCTCATCTGGTGTGGCGTCGGCATCGTCACAGTGACGTTGTTCTCGTTCACGCCGGGGCAGTTCATCGCCGGGCTCCAGGTGGTGCGCGTGGATGCGCCCGTCCGCGTCGGGTTGATTCGGGCCCTTGCGCGACAGGTCCTGCTCGTCTTCATTGCTCCCGCTCTGGTCAACGACATCGACGGCAGAGGCTTGCAGGACCGCGCGACCGGCACCGCGCTCGTGCGTTCGCGCTGACCTCTTCCTGCAACGGCTGGGTTCCTGCAACGGCTGAGGGCCGTCGTCCCGATCGGGACGACGGCCCTCAGCCGTTCGGACACTGTGGTTCAGCGGCGGCGCATAGTGCGCTGGACGCTCCGCATCTTCGCGCCCGCAGGCAGCGGACCCTTCGGCATCGCCGGACCACTCTTCTTGGTGCTCAGCGCCGACAAACGGCCTTCGATTGCATCCATCCGTTTGGTATCGATGTTGCGCGGAAGCTTGTTCAACTGCTTCTGCAGCTGTGCAAGCGGAACCTGGCCTTCTTCGTTGCCGACGGTGAACTCGTAGATCGGAGTGTCGCCGATGAGGCGCGCAACACGCTTCTTCTCCTGCGCCATCAGGGGCTTGATCCGGCCCGGGTTGCCTTCACCGACGAGGATGACCCCCGGACGGCCGATCACTCGATGCAGTGCGTCGAGCTGGGTGGTACCTGCCACGGCCTGTGAGACACGCCATGCACCCTGGAGATTGTCGAGTGCCCACGCTGCTGCGCCGGCTTGCCCGTCGGCCTTCTTGTAAACGGACTTCTGAACGCGACGGCCGAAGATGATGAACGCTGCGAGCACACCGACGAGGATGCCGATCGGCAGCAGGAACCACTCGATGCCGAAGATCAGCCCGATCACGAAGAATACGACGATCGATGCAACGAGAGCGCCGATCATCCACGGCAGAAGCGCCTTGTCTTCCTTGCGCTGGATCTGGAAGGCCTGCCACAGCTGTGTGCGACGCTCCTTCGATGCCTGCTTGCGAGCGGCTTTCGCCGCTGCCTTCGCTTCCTTGTCGGTCTTGCTGCCCTTCGCCATGCCTACCAGGATACTTTCCCCGCGATGGACCGCTTGCCACCGCGGGTACAGTCCCGGTTTCTAGCTGCCGAAGCGGGCTAGAACCGAGCTGGCTTCCTGGCTTGCCGAGCCCTCCTGAGCCAGATGCGCCTGACCGGCAGGAAGTTCGCGGCCGTGGTGGGCCATCGCCTGGGCATACAGCCGGCCCGCGCGATACGACGACCGCACGAGCGGCCCCGCCATCACGCCGGCGAAGCCGATCCTCTCGGCGGTCTCCGAGTGAGCAACGAACTCCTCGGGCTTGACCCAGCGCTCGACAGGATGATGCCGCGGCGACGGGCGCAGGTACTGCGTGATCGTGATGATGTCGCAGCCTGCGCTGTGCAGGTCGTGCAGGGCTTCGGTGACCTCGTCCGGCGTCTCACCCATACCGAGAATCAGGTTGGACTTGGTGACGAGTCCGAACTCGCGCGCCGCAGTGATCACGTCGAGGGACCGTTGGTAGCGGAATGCGGGACGGATCCGCTTGAAGATGCGCGGGACGGTCTCGACATTGTGTGCGAGAACCTCGGGCCGCGACTCGAAGACTTCCTGCAGCAGTTCGGGCTTGCCGTTGAAGTCCGGAATCAGATTCTCGACGCCGGTTCCGGGGTTGAGCTCGTGAATCTTCCGGACGGTCTCCGCGTACAGCCACGCGCCGCCGTCCGGGAGATCGTCGCGCGCGACGCCGGTGATCGTCGAGTAGCGCAATCCCATCGACTGCACCGATTCGGCGACGCGACGCGGCTCGTCACGGTCGAGGGCGGCAGGCTTGCCCGTATCGATCTGGCAGAAGTCGCAGCGACGGGTGCACTGCTCACCACCGATGAGGAAGGTGGCTTCGCGGTCTTCCCAGCATTCGTAGATGTTGGGACACCCGGCCTCCTCGCAGACCGTGTGCAGGCCTTCACGCCGCACGAGGCCTTTCAGCTCGGTGTACTCCGGACCCATCTTGGCTCGGGTCTTGATCCAATTGGGCTTACGTTCGATGGGCGTCTGCGCGTTCCGGGTCTCGATCCGCAGCAGCTTGCGTCCTTCTGGGGCGACAGTCACGCCATCGATGGTACGCCCGAGCACCTGGTGAAACTTCTTCCGGGTGTGGGCATGTCAGAACCGGTGAGTAGTGAACTCCGGTGTCGTCCGGTTCGGTGCCGTAGTCGATACGGCCTGCTCGAAAGTGACCCGCTGGATAGTGCACTCGGTGACCGGAAGTCGGCCGTCGAGCGCAGCGACGACAGCGTCGGTCACTGCCGGAACGACCTCGCGGACGGTCACATCGCGGCCCAGTTCGCCGGTGAGAGAGGTGACTCCTGCGTCGCGGATGCCGCACGGGACGATCGAGTCGAAGGCGTCGAGCGCCGAGTCGCAATTGAGGGCGAACCCGTGCATCGTGACACCGCGTTGCACACGAATGCCGATAGCCGCGACCTTTCGTTCGGCGAGCCACCGCCCGTCGCGCAGTTCGGCGGGCAACCACACACCGGAACGCCCCTCGACGCGTCCACACGCCAGCCCCAGGTCGGTGCACACCGTGATCAGTGCCTGCTCGATCCGCCGGACGTAGCCGACAACGTCGATCGGCTCGGCGAGCCGGACGATCGGGTAACCCACCAACTGACCGGGTCCGTGCCAGGTGATCTTCCCGCCACGGTCGACGTCGATGACCGGAGTGCCGTCGGAGGGCCGGTCGGAATCCTCGGTCCGCCTCCCCGCGGTGTACACGGGCGGGTGCTCGAGGAGCAGCAATGTGTCCGAACCGAGGCCGTCTGCACGGTCGGCTGCGAGCTCGCGCTGACGCTCCCATGCTTCGAGATAGCCGACCGATCCCAGCCGAGCAACAACGACCGGGGTGGAGTCGAGTCGTGCCGAAGATGTGGCCTTGCTCATAGGTGCCGACACTACGCCTCGACACAGCGAAAGACGCGGGGGTGCCGCCGAAAGACGACACCCCCGCGCCCGGTCACGCCGGTCCTGCAGCTATCGCTGCACTACCGGTTCACAGTCCGAGATCGGCCTCGAATGCGCCCTCCTCGAGACGGTGCTTGATCGTCTTGAGGAAACGTCCCGCATCGGCGCCGTCGACCAGCCGGTGGTCGTACGTGAGCGGCAGGTAGCACATCGACCGCACACCGATCGACTCGTTGCCGGTCTCGTCCTCGACGACAACCGGACGCTTGACGATCGCACCCGTACCGAGCATGGCCGCCTGCGGCGGAACCAGGATGGGCGTGTCGAACAAGGCGCCCTGGCTACCGATGTTCGTGATCGTGAACGTGCCACCGGAGAGTTCGTCGGGCTTGAGCCCACCGTTGCGCGAACGATCGGCGATATCCGCGATCGCGCGGGCGAGAGCACCCATCGACATGTCGCCGGCGTTGTGGATCACCGGGGAGAGCAGGCCATGCTCGGTGTCCACTGCGATACCGAGGTGCTCGGCCGCGTGGTAGGTGATCTGCTTGTTCGCCTCGTCGTACGACGCGTTGACATTCGGGTGCAGCCGCAACGCCTCGACAACGGCCTTGGCGAAGAACGGCAGGTACGTCAGATTGACACCCTCGCGCTCAGCGAACGCCTTCTTCGCCTGGGTGCGCAGCTGCGCGATCCGGGTGACGTCGACCTCGAAGGTCTGCGTGAGCTGCGCGGTGGACTGCAGTGACTCGCGGGTCTTCGTGGCAGTGATCTGGCGGATGCGATTGGCCTTCTGCGTGGTACCACGCAGCTTCGCGAGCTCGGGACGCACACCCGGAGCAACTCCGGACGACGCTGCTGCCGCGGGCTTTGCCGCAGGAGCGGGTGCCTTCTCGGTCTCGGCGGCTGCGAGCACATCCTGCTTACGGATACGCCCGCCGACGCCGGTGCCCTTCACCTTCGCCAGGTCGACATTGTGCTGTGAGGCGAGCTTGCGCACGAGAGGGGTGACGTACGGCGTGGCGTCACCCGACGGCGCAGCGGTCTGCTCGGCCTTCGGTGTCGCGGCGGCAGGAGCAGCCTTCGGTGCAGGCGTCGCAGCCGGTGCCGGTGCTGCGGCCGCGGCGGGAGCGGCCTCTGCGGGCTTCTCGGCAGCGGGGGCCGGTGCGGCCGGTGCTGCTGCGGTCTGCTGCGCGGGGGCCTCGGAGCCGATGACAGCGAGTTGGCCGCCGACCTCGACGGTGTCGTCTTCCTGCGCGGAGATCTCGGTGAGGATTCCGGCGACGGGGGACGGGATCTC